>CAZENQ010000024.1:0-36600 GCA_964513655.1 uncultured Pirellulales bacterium
TGACTATACCGGAAGCGAGCCAGCTTGTCCTGCAGGCAGCAACAATGGGAAAAGGGGGAGAAATTTTTGTTCTTGACATGGGTGAGCCGGTAAAAATTGTGGACCTAGCCAGAGAACTTATTACGCTCAGCGGCTTCCGGCCGGGAGAGGACATTGAAATGGTCTTCACAAGACCGAGGCCCGGAGAAAAACTCTTTGAAGAACTTTCCATAAAAGGTGAAGACATGCAGCTGACAAGGCATCCTAAAATCGCCATATGGAAGAACATCCCGATGGACCGCGACAAGCTTCGTGCCAGCATAAACGAACTGGTGGACATAGCGAATACGCAAAACTACAGCGAGATAGTTCGGAAGGTCAAGGAGCTCGTACCGGAACACATCGGCGGAAATAACACCCAGCCAAATTAACTGACGTGTAGGCTTTGGGTGAAATCATATGAAAAAAGCCGGACCAAAGTCCGGCTTTTCTCGCTTAATTACGTTAGAAGCCCTCTACCACTGGGCATCGTCGGTCTCAGTCTCCCTCGGATGGGAACTTTGATAGACCTCTTTGAGTTTTTTCGTTGTAAGATGGGTGTACACCTGCGTGGTCGAGAGGGACTGATGGCCGAGCAATTCCTGGACGCTCCGCAGGTCTGCTCCGTTGTTCAGCATATGCGTCGCAAAACTGTGACGGAGGGTATGTGGGCTGATTGAGGGGTCGAGTCCGGCCATTTTGAGATACTTATCCATCTTGCGCCGGACGCTGCGTGTACTTAGACGCCTGCCGTGCTTATTTACGAACAGAACCTTCAAGTCAAAATTACTGCTCTGTGCCCTTTTATTTCTAAACTCCATGTAGTGCTGAATAACCTGCAAGGCCGAAGAGCTAATCGGCGCAATTCTTTCTTTTTTACCCTTGCCTCTGACATGTACAACTTCGCCCAAGAAGTCCACATCATCCATGTTTAACCCCACGAGTTCACTAACTCTTATTCCGGTACTATAAAGTGTCTCGAGAATAGCCCTGTCTCTGGCACCGAGCCAGTTATCCATCGGCGGTGTCTCGAGCAATCTCTTAACTTCCTCATATTCAAGGAAGTGAGGCAGTTTTTTCTCCTGCTTCGGCGTTCTAACGGACATAACCGGATTGGAGCTAAGTCGGTTCCTCTTAACGAGGAACTTATAAAAGCTGCGTAAGGTAGCCAGTTTGCGAGCTATAGTCGCCTTGGAATATTGCTGCTCATTGAGAAAGGCCAGATATGCCCTTACTGAATTGACATCTACTGCAAGAAGTAACTGGTCCACTTTGGGTCTTGTCTGCGTTGCCACAGCGGTAGCCTGGCCTACCTGCTCGCCAGCTAATGAGCCCAGACCGTCGGCTGGCGGGCCATCAGAACCGCCAAGCAGGAACTGAGCAAACTGGGTCAGGTCCGCACCATAACACTTGGCTGTATGTTCTGAAAACCTCTTTTCAAATTTCAAGTAACTTAGGAACTCTTGGACAATCACACTGTCTTCCATAATATACCTACCTATTCAACATACTAATTCGTGTGAATTTGCGCATTCGTATTTGAACTCCTGGCGAGACCTTCTTCGTGCAAGAGCTCGTCAGCCTGACCAATAAGTGACTGAGTCAGTTTGAAACTCAGTACTGCCGCATCGAACCAGTCGAAATCGGTTTGCCTGTCCTTTGCCTGCTCAATCAAAGCATCCAGAAGTTTGTCTTCACAGCCGCTTTCATAACGAAATATGAACTTCTCTGTGCCCTTGTTTAAAACCAGCTGTCGCTTCATTTTTTTCATTATTTGAGGCGGCCTATCGTTACAGGACAAAGCCGTCCAAAGCACTAATCAGGTCCTGACTTATCCAGATTATTATAAACACCTGTTTTATTTATCGGTCCAAGAACCGTTTACTAAAGCAGAAAATTCCGATTTTCTTGGGAAACTGCGATAAAATCGATACTTTGGAAGTTATCACAGTGGTTTTATCGGCCAATAAGACGGGTGCCTTTACAAATTGCGCGTGAATGTTGACAAATTATGAGCAAATTTATACAATTTTATCGTCCCTGTGTATATTCGCCTCTAATTTGCCTTAAAGAAGACTGTTCCCGCTCTCTGTTCTGAGGCAATAAGTCCCCGCTGTAGGAAGTGGTCGATATATTTTAATGCTTGATCCCGTGGTATACCCAGCGTCGAAGAGATGTCGTTTAGTGAGCAAGGCCTGCGTTTCAGCATTGACATCAGGGTTTCGGCCCTGCGCCTTGCTGCTGGGTCTGCTAATCCATCTTCAGTCGTACTTTCGTTGAGGCTGGCACAGCTAGGGGGTGAATAACAGGCCACAACCTCGCATTTGTCTCCAAATTGTTTGGCTATATCCTGCATTCTTGCGGGGTCGCATGTTTTGACTTCAGGTTCAGCCGCAGGCCGAACGGCCGTGTTGAGCTGAATCTTGTCAGGACGAATACGGTTTATTGCATCCTTGATTCTGTCGATTTGGGTAGTATCAGTATTGAAACCCTCGATAAGAAATACCTCAAGCCAAAGCTGGCCGGAAAACTCGTCTCTGAATGCGCACAAGCCGTTGACCAGCTTCTCAATGCTTAAGCCAAGATGCGGACGATTTATTCTCCGGAAAGTCCGTTCGTCGCCAGCATCTAAGGAAGGCAAGACCACATCGGCCCTTGCACAGTCCGCCCGCACGTCCTGTCTATACAGCAGTGTGCCATTGGTTACTACGGCCACAGGGATATCGGTAATCTTCTTTATGCCGTCTATAAGCTCGCCGAGCCGGGAATTCAGTGTCGGCTCGCCGGATCCGCTGATAGTGATAAAATCCGCCTCCAGTCCCTGGGCCAATTTCTCCTTCAACTCGGCCAAAACCTCACCGACTGGGACAAAATCCTTCCTTTCGATGGTTGTTTCGGTCGTTTTGCCGAGCTGGCAATAGATGCAGTCGAGCGTGCAGACCTTAAACGGCACGATATCAACGCCAAGACTTCGCCCTAATCTGCGTGAAGGTACGGGCCCATACAAATAGTTTTCCTCTTCAGCCACTCTGGGTTATCCGCCTACAATTTCGAATATCTGTTTACAGACCTTCAGTAAATCCTCGAGCCAGTCTATGGGCATAATGCAGGCGGCATCCGATTTGGCCTTGTCAGGCTCGGGATGTACTTCAATAAAAAGGCCGTTTGCACCGGCGGCAACCGCCGCCTTTGCCAGTATGGGGGCCATTTCGCGGCGGCCTGCAGTAGCCTTGCCGAGCCCACCGGGCTGCTGGGTGCTGTGAGTAGCATCGAAGAGAACCGGACAGCCAAGCTGCTTCATAGCCTCGATGGCGGTCATATCATTTACGAGGCGATTGTAGCCGAAGAATGTGCCCCGCTCAGTAAGCATTATCTTTTCGTTGCCACAGGCATGAATCTTCTCTACGGCATTTTCCATCTCGGCCGGCGAGAGAAACTGACCTTTCTTTATATTTACAGGTTTGCCCGTTCTCGCGCAGGCGCAAAGTAAGTCGGTCTGCCTGCACAGAAAAGCAGGCACCTGAAGACAATCCACGACCTTGGCGGCAACGGCAGCCTGAGCGGGTTCATGTACATCGGTAATAACGGGCAAATCAGTCTCTCGGCGGACCGCAGCAAGAATCTGCAGTCCCTCGTCCAGACCGGGGCCACGAAAGCTGTGCAAACTGGACCGATTGGCCTTGTCGAAACTGGCCTTGAAAATCATTCCCACGCCGGTGTTCTTGCCAATTTCAACAAGTCTTTTCGCAATATCCAGACAGATATCTTTGGTTTCAATAACGCAGGGTCCTGCTATTATGAACAGAGGCGCATCGGCGCCTATTTCCACAGGACGCGGCAGAGGCGAGAGAGCAGCTTTGGGGTCTGCCTGACCAATTTTGAAATTAACTTTACTCATACCTTGTATCTCGTTTCAATTACCAATAATCAATTTCTTATCCGATCGCTCTGATAATTCTTGTCCTTATCCCGGCCGGCTTGGCGCCTTCGGGCACGAGGCAATTAACCGCCTGCGGTATCACCTTAATTTGCACCGGCAAAGCGGGACCCGGGTCGCCGTCAATTTCCGTAGCCATATCCGGCGCTTTTGAGGTCACTGAGATATCCTTACCCTGACGATAAACGACGTCCCTAGTGGAGGCGTGCTGTTTGAGAACTGTCATCAGCGAATGCTTTAGTAAATGCACTCGAGAGGCACATTTGTAAATACATACATCCAACAACCCATCGCCGAAATCAGCAAAATGTAGTATCTGAAGCCCCACTGCGTATCTTGAAATATTGCCAACAAAGACCAAACCACGACCATCAAAAATCTCCTGGCCATCGACCTGTACCCTTATTGCAGTGAATTTATAATCCCAGAATGTCCGCCAGATTGGCCAGAAGTAATCAAAGTAATCTATATGCCCGGCGCGTTGCTGGCTGACACGTCTGACTATTTTTCCGTCAAAACCGAAGCCAGCTATTGAAGTAAAACATTTTCCGTTTGCGCTTCCCAGGTCCAAAGGCCGAATTAAGCCCGCCTCAAATGTTCTTATTATGGTTTTTAATCTTTCGTCAATACCCAGTTCATTTGCCAGCAAGTTCTCGGTGCCGCCAGGCACTATCAACAACGGTTTATCAGAACCTTCCAGGCCGTGTGCAACCTCTCTGACCGTACCGTCACCACCGACAACAACAACCATTGCGCAGTCATAATCGACCGCAGCATCGGTGGCAAATTCGCACGCATCGTCCAAGGAAGTAGTCAGGGCGACCCTGACCTGGAAGCCCTTTTTGACGAGGTATTCTTTAAACTGCCGGCCAGCCAGTTTACTGCTCCTGGCACCAGACTTTGGATTTATAATATAGGAGATATAACCGTCATCCGGTTTCATAATTCGTTTTTGAGCTTTACCGGCCCAGTTTTTCCGCCATCAAAGATGCGTAACTTTGTGCAATGTGCGGCAAATCAGTCAGGCCCAATTCTCTTTGCACATCGGTGATTCTCTGGCTGTCGGGGCCCTCTATCTCCACGAAATTACCCAGGGACGGTAATTCATCGAGCGCAACGCTGCACTGACGAAACCACCAAACCCGACGCTTCTTTTCAACAACCAACGCCCTGTCGTACCCAATTTCCGACAGCAGTTTCTCAACCGAATCGGCGTCTGCAACCTCAACTTCTATTTCCCGCCTTTTTTTAAACTCGTCTTTTTCTTTTGCGCCTTTATAAGTTAAAAATGTTCTCTCCTCTCGGTTGGTTAGCTGCCGGCGCAGCCGAAGGCACCTGTCGGTCTTTGTCAAGGTCGCACTCTTATCATCAAGATAGTAATCCGTCTGCATCTGCTCCTGGAGGAATTCGGCACCGAGTGCAGTTAGCTTCTCTGCTATTTCCTGCAGCGACTCAACTTTTAGCTTTGCTTCAATCTCGACACACATCAACGAACGATTCCGCATGACTAAATGACTATGTTCACCAATCGGGACTTAATAACGATGATTTTCTTTGGTTGTTTGCCGGCCAACGCAGCGGTTACTTTTTCGCTGGCGAGAGCCTGCTGTTTAATCTGGTCTTCGTCGGCTTCGGCAGAAACGACTATTCTGTCCTTTATCCTGCCGTTGACCTGTACCGCCAATTCGATTTCTTTTTCCTTGATAAGTTCCTTGTCATACTCGGGCCAAGGTTGATAGGCGAGAGTTTCGGTATGGCCCAACTTTTCCCAGAGTTCTTCAGCAATGTGGGGTGCGAACGGAGAGAGAATCAGAATGGATTTTTCAATGACTGACTTCGGCCGGACAGTTTGTTTGGTAAGGTGATTTACGAAAATCATCATCGCGCTTATTGCCGTGTTAAAGCCAAAATCTTCGACATCATCTCCGACCTTCTTTATGGTCTGATTCAGCAACCGCAGTGTCGGCTCATCGGCGTCGGCGTCCTGTAGCGACTGGTCAAGCTGGCCGGTATCCTCATCAACAACCATTCGCCAGAGTCTCTGCAGGAAACGGTGGACACCTTCAACGCCCTGCATACTCCACGGTTTGATTGACTCCAACGGCCCTATGAACATTTCGTAAAGGCGCATCGAATCAGCGCCGTAATCGGCAACGACCTTGTCGGGATTTATTACGTTGCCGCGGGACTTGCTCATCTTCTGGCCGTCCTCGCCGAGAATCATCCCCTGATTGACAAGCTTCTTGAACGGCTCTTTGGTGCTGACACAAGCCAGGTCATAGAGGAACTTGTGCCAAAAACGTGAATACAAGAGGTGCAGTACGGCATGTTCGGCGCCGCCGATATACAAATCGACAGGCATCCAGTACTTTTCCTTCTCGGAGTCCCATCCACGGTCATCATTATTTGGGTCGAGGTATCGCAGATAATACCAGCAGCTTCCCGCCCACTGAGGCATGGTATTGGTTTCGCGTTTTACTCTTGAACCATCGGGCAATGTCACGTTTACCCAGTCGTCAATATTTGCCAACGGTGGCTCTCCCGTCCCTGAGGGCTTATAGCCCTGGATCTCCGGGAGCACTAACGGCAAGTCTTCTTCTGAGAGCCCTACGATGCGACCGTCTTCAGTATGCAGAATTGGGAAGGGCTCGCCCCAGTAACGCTGTCTGCTAAAGAGCCAGTCGCGCAGCTTATAGTTTACGGCCTTTCTGCCAAGCTTTCTCTCGGCAAGCCAATTTGTAATCTGCTCTTTGAATTGAGCTGTTCTCAAGCCATTAAATTCGCCAGAATTGATTGCGATGCCATCCCAGATCCAACACTCTTTGCCAGTAAGAATTCTTTTGAGGGAGTTCTGAATGATAGCAGGTTTCTTTGTCTCCCATTCTTCCTCGGACATCTTGTCCGCATAATCCGCAAAAGAAAGGCTAAACTCGATGTCACTTTCCAAAGGTTTCACGACGGGGATGATGGGGAGGTTCAACTCGTTAGCGAATTCAAAATCTCTTGTATCGTGGGCGGGGACGGCCATAATGGCGCCGAAGCCATAGCTTATCAAAACGTAGTCGCTTATCCAGATGGGGATCTTCGCACCATTGACGGGATTTATTGCATAACCACCAGTAAAAACACCGGTCTTTTCCTTAGCCAAATCCGTTCGGTCCAAGTCGCTTTTGCGCGCAGCTTCTTCGCGATACTTGTCTACAGCTTCTTTATGCTCAGCGGTTGCAACCATATCAACCAAGTCAAGTTCAGGCGCAAGTACCATATATGTCGCACCAAAGAGTGTATCAGGGCGCGTTGTGAATATCCAAATATCCCAATCACAACCGGGAAGTTCGAATTTAACATCAGCACCGATGCTCTTTCCTATCCAGTCGATTTGCAATTTTTTTATCGATTCGGGCCAGTTGACCTCAGCCAAATCTTCGAGTAGTCTTTCGGCATATTTTGTTATCCGCAGCATCCACTGGCGCATAGGCTTTCTGATAACGGGATGGCCGCCGCGTTCACTAAGGCCGCCTATTACTTCTTCATTTGCGAGAACGGTCCCCAACGCGGGACACCAATTGACCGGCACTTCTGCTTCATAGGCGAGCCGACGGCCGTCTATGTACTGCTGCTTCTCGGTTTCGGTTAAGCCGTCGGGAATTGGCAACTGCTCGATAGGTTTGGCCCTTTGTTCGGCCTCGTCGAAGTAGCTATTGAACATCTTCAGGAAGACCCACTGCGTCCACCTATAGTAAGCGGGGTCGGTAGTATTAACCTCACGGTCCCAATCATAGCTGAATCCCAGAGACTTTATCTGGCTGCGCATGCTGTCGATGTTTTTTTGTGTTGTTTCTGCAGGGTGGGTGCCGGTTTCAACG
This sequence comes from uncultured Pirellulales bacterium, assembly GCA_964513655.1. Taxonomy (GTDB): domain Bacteria; phylum Planctomycetota; class Phycisphaerae; order Sedimentisphaerales; family Anaerobacaceae. The sequence goes on from CAZENQ010000024.1 coordinate 7,822, forward strand.
GCGTACTGTTCTGCGGGCAGGCCGAACGCATCCCAGCCCATGGGGTGCAGCACATTAAAACCTTTCATTCGTTTATACCGGGCGACTATGTCACTTGCCGTATAACCTTCCGGATGGCCGACGTGCAGGCCCTGGGCACTTGGGTAGGGAAACATGTCCAGCACGTAATACTTGGGCTTTGAGGTATCACAGTCAATGGCATTGAAGGTCTTGTTCTGCTGCCAGAACTGCTGCCATTTCTTTTCTATCTTATTGAAATTGTAGCCGCCTTTTTTCACCTGCATTTGCTCCGAGTTGCTTGGGTCTAACGTCCTGCATGAGGACAAGTGTCATCACTGCATCCATAGCACTGCTTCGATTCGCCCTGCTTGATGCCCAGGGCGAAGGTGGAGAACCTCTTTTGTAACTTCCTGCCGCCACAATGCGCGCAGCGTCTTGACCGCCTAGCACCGAAGGCCTCCATGAATTCGGTTATCCTGCCACACTCAACACATTTATATTCAAAAATCGGCATTTTACCTTCTAATCGAAAAAAATCGGGGAGACAGGATTTGAACCTGCGACCTCTGCGTCCCGAACGCAGCGCTCTAGCCAAGCTGAGCTACTCCCCGAAAAATCACGGGGTAATATAACACAAAGAACCACCCATTGCAAGCAACAACAAATTAACACGGTCAACACTAATGGCGTCTTTCATTGACGAACGAGGGAACCTGCGACCTTCCCTAAGGGACGCTCCAGCCAAACTGAGGTACTCCCAGAAAAATTTTGAAGTAATAAAGATAGCACATAACCCGTTGAATTGCAAGCTATAATAAATTCACAGGGTCCACATCTATGGCGGCCAAAACCTTAGGTCGAACAGGCCCGGCGGCACGCAAGCCAGCAAACAATTTCTGTATTGTTGCGGCTTTCGGCGCCTGGATGATTATCTGCATTCTGTGGAAACGCTGTATCCGACTTATCACTGCCGGCATAGGCCCCCTGACAGTCACCTTCAGACCATCTCGTCCAATGATTAGGTCGATTTTCTCACGCATTGCTGCAGAGGCCACCTCGAGCTTTTCGAAATTTCCGTCCCGCATAACAATAGTAGCCAATCGCCAATAAGGCGGCAAATTGCAGGCTTTGCGATGCTTCAATTCCTCTTGGACAAAGCTGTTGTAGTCACCGCCCATTGCAAACCGTATGGCCGGCTGGTCCGGCAAGAATGTCTGAACGAACACGACGCCCTTTTTCACGGAGCGTCCCGCCCGACCGGCAACGTGAGAAAGCAATTGGAAGGTCCGTTCATTCGCCCTGAAATCCGGCAAATAAAGGCAGGTGTCAGCGCTGATAACACCGACCAAAGTTACGTTTGGAAAGTGCAGGCCCTTGGCCAGCATCTGCGTGCCCGCCAATATATCTATTCGACCATCAGCGAAATCTTTCAAAAGCCGGTAATAGTCCCTGCCGGCCATTGAATCGCTGTCAACTCTCGATATGCGGGCATCAGGGAATTCTCTGCGCAGCTGTTCTTCGAGCCGCTGTGAGCCAAGTCCAATCATTGCCATGCCTTTTCCACACAGGGGACACTGTTCAGGAACCAGCGTCTGGGCCAAACAATAGTGACATGACGCATAACCATAATCCATATGCTTTCCCATAACTGTTCGCATCCGGCCGCTGCCGGGGATTCGAGATTTGTGAAAAGTCAGCGTCACATCACAGTTTCTGCAGTGGAGGGTATGCCTGCATGATGGGCAGAATATAAAATTACTGTACCCGCGCCTGTTCAAGAGTAAAATCGCCTGTTCTTTCCTGGCCAATGTCTGCCTGAGATGCTCAGCTAAAGGCTCAGAAATCAGACTAAGCCCCTTGTGGGTCAAGAATCCCTGGCGTAAGTCGACGAGCTTCATGTCGGGCATCGGTAAATCCATTACCCGCCTGGGTAAACGGACGAGACTGAAATGCTCTTTGGTTCGAACATTGAAAAGTGTTTCGAGCGAGGGTGTAGCACTCCCCAAGATACAATGCGCATTGGTCAACTGTGCCCGCTTTATCGCCACGTCCCGCGCGTTATACCTTGGGGCGGTATCCTGCTTGTAGCCCGGCTCATGTTCTTCGTCAACAACGACAAGACCAAGGCTCGGCAGAGGCGCAAAAACAGCCGAGCGAGCACCTATAACCACATCGGCCTGGCCAGTCTTTATTTTCTGCCACTGCATGTTGCGCTGGGCGGAGGTTAAGCCTGAATGCATCAGTGCTATTTTATCGAACCTGTCACTGAATCGCTGGACGGTTTGAGCAGTAAGTGCAATCTCAGGAAGCAGTACGATAGCGCTTTTGCCTTTCTGCAAACAGGCCTCGATGGCTCTTATATAAAGCTCGGTCTTGCCGCTATCAGTAACGCCATACAAAACCGTGACTGAAAATTCGGCCGAATCAATCCGGCCGTTGATATGGGCCAAGACCCTTTGCTGGTCCTCGTTTAAGACAACCTTGTTGCTTTTCATTAACATCCCCTCGGGGATGACAGGCAGGGATTTTAATGTGGTCCTGCGCACCATTTTTATAATGAGTTTGTCAGCCAATTTCTTTATCGGTGCCTCTGTGCAGCCCACCGCCTCTAATAAACTCTGCAACTGTAAAGCAGAATCTGAGTCAAGAGCCCCTCGCTCGCGAAGGAAGGCAACGATTTGCTTTTGCTTTCTGCCTCTTAATTGCTCGATGGCCTCGTCGGCGTCCTGAGCAAGAAAAATCTGCCTTTCGGTTTTTACGCCGGCCCCTCTTTTGACGCCCCCAGGCACCATCGCCGCCAAGACCTGACCAAGCGGACAGACATAGTAACTGCTAATCCAGCCAGCCAGTTCCATGAGGCTGGGATTAAGCAGCGGCTCTTTATCAATAAGATTTGAAATCCTCTTTAGCTTACGTCCCCTGCCGCCTGCGAGGAAAGACTCTCCGACGGGAATATCAGTCACTACACAAAAACCGACTTGTAGTTTATCTTTCCTGCCAAATGGAGCTTCTACTCTTTGCCCCACTGCAATCGGCCAGGACTCATCGGGCACCCAGTAATCGAACTCGGTATCTGCCCCCGACTCGAATGCGACTCGAATAATATGATTGCAGCTCTGCTGCTCAGCCTCTTCTGGTACGAACAAACTGTCAGTCTGGTATTTGGTCATTTGTGAGCGGAGCTGGTTAAATTAAAATCTAACCTTTCAGCTGGAAGTATTGGGTGGCTAACTGGTTTATGTAATCACCGATGGCTAGTGATGCCGTCGCGGCCGGCGATGGCGCGTTCAAGACGTGAATGGCATTTGCCCTCTGCTCTATCTTAAAATCATCAATCAACTCACCTCGGATCCCGACTGCCTGGGCGCGAACGCCCGCATCGCAGGGTTTTATATCGTCGGGGCCCAACGTCGGAATAAGCCTCTGCAACTGCCGAAGGAACAACTTTTTGCAGAAGGCCCTTGTATACTCGCCCAGTCCGTATTTGAAATCCCTAAGGAACATTTTCCACAGGCCGGGGTAAGAGAGCGCATCCCAGCTATCTCCAAGACTGAAGTCGGTTTTGCGATAACCCTCTCTCTTGAATGAGAAGACCGCGTTAGGGCCGCATTCGACTTCACCATCGATTCTGCGGGTAAAATGAACACCGAGGAAAGGAAAGGCCGGGTCCGGGACCGGGTAGACAAGCGCCTTGACTTTTTCCGCCGCCTGTTCCATCAGCTGGTAATAGTCCCCACGAAAGGGAATAATCTTGACCTTCGCATCAACGCCATCCATTTTCGCAACACGATCGCTCTGAAGTCCGGCGCAGTTGATAATATATTTAGCTGCAAAAGTAGCCTGGTCGGTGAGCACGTTGGTAAAGAAATCGTGCTTGTCAAAACCCAAAACCTGATGCGAAGTCAAAACCTTACTGCCAGGTGATTTTGCCTCTATTAATTCAGCCAGTTTCTCTGCAACTTCGACAAAATCAATTACCCCCGTACAGGGCACACGTATGCCCGCTATACCAGAACAAAATGGTTCGACTTGCTTAATTTCGTCAGGGCCAATTTTCTCGACTCCTTCTATTTCGTTCTCCACGGCGTTGTTAAAAACCTGTTCAAGATAAGGCAGTTCCTCTACCCGAGTGGCTACAATGACCTTGCCGCAGATGCGATGTGGGATATTGTGCTCTTTGGCAAAAGCTACGAGCTGGCTTCGTCCGGCAGCACAAGTCTTTGCCTTCGTCGAGCGCGGCTTATAGTACAGCCCGGAATGAATCACACCGGAATTATGCCCGGTTTGATGGGTCGCCAGGCGCTCTTCTTTTTCCAGCACGGCGATGCTGATTCCGGGATGACTACAAGTAATCTTATACGCAGAGGCCAAACCGACAATGCCGCCACCTACCACGACAATATCAAAATCAATCTGCCGTTTCATTATCGCCAATCCTCAAAGACCACATGTATAATATGATTGCAGGCCGCCTGTTCGGCTTCTGTTAATGCAAACAAACTGTCAATCTGATACCTACTCATTTGACAATTTGGCAAATCACCCACCATCGGATGGGGATGACTTCGTTTGGTCCGGTTGCCTGGCGGTGCTAATATCACGGTGAGATTGAGAAGCTGCTCTGGCACTTCGGGCTGCGGCAAGAGCAGCAAGACAGGCGATAACAGCAGTAAGTAAGGCAGCCAAAACCGCTGTTACCATAATTATCAGAAACGCCAACGGCAGCTTCGGCATCTCAAGTTTTACAGGCAGGGGTTTACTATATTCGATATTTAGTTTGACCGGCATCCCTCCATCACCCTGCGTTACTACTTTCACAGGCAATGGTTCAACACCGTCTCTCTTTAGTTCGACACTCAATGATTCGTCTTGTTGAGTCTTCACTTGCACTGGCAGAGATCTGTCGGCGTGTGTGTCGATTTTGACGGGCAGTTGCTGGTCGGCTTTTATGCCTACTTGCAGGGGCGGTCCTTCACTGCCCTGGACACCGACTCTCAGGTCGGGCTTTGGTGTATTGCATCCCACAAACAAACTGAAAACCGCAAAAACAACAAATAGCTTCTTCATCTTAACTTCAACCTCAAATCACGTTTTCGTCCGTGATTGTCGCAGTTTGTTAAACTGCAGTCAAGACCAGGTTCTTTGCCTTGAATTTTCGCGCATTTGAGCGTAAAATAAGGTGTTTGACGGACTCAGTAACGGGTTAGCAAATGTCGAAGTTCAAAATCAGTAGCGAGTTTTCGCCTTCGGGGGACCAGCCGGCGGCTATTGAGAGGTTGATGGAGGGTCTGCGCCGAGGCGAAAAGTCCCAGACCTTAATGGGCGTTACGGGCAGCGGCAAGACATTTACTATGGCCAATATCATAGCACAGTTCGAGCTGCCGGCGCTTGTCATATCACACAACAAGACGCTGGCCGCCCAGCTTTACGAGGAGTTTAAGGAGCTTTTCCCGGAAAACGCGGTCGAGTACTTTGTGAGCTATTACGATTATTACCAGCCGGAAGCCTATATTCCGCAGCGCGATATTTATATAGAAAAAGACGCCTCGAAAAACGCCGACCTTGACCGGCTCCGACTTTCGACAACCACGAGCCTGTCATCAAGGGAAGATTGCATCATCGTCGCCTCCGTCTCGTGCATCTTCGGATTAGGCTCGCCGGAGGATTACAAAGCCTCGGTTGTGGCGGTTCGAACCGGCGACTGTATCGACAGAAATGAGCTGTTAGGCAGATTCGCGGACCTGCAGTACACCAGAAACGATATCGACTTTAAAAGAGGGACATTCAGGGTCCGCGGGGACGTGGTTGAATTGTATCCTTCTTACGAATCTTTTGCGGTGCGGTTCGAATTTTTCGGCGACCAGATAGAGCAGATAAGCTATATAAATCCGATATCGGGGGAGACCTTGGCTGTTGAAGAACAGGTCTTCATTTATCCGGCCGAGCATTACATTATGCCTGCCGACAAGGTTGGTTCGGCCATAGAGAGCATAAAGGCGGAATTGGACGAGCGGCTGCAGGAATTACGCCAGCAGGGCAAGCTCCTCGAAGCCCAGCGGCTGCAGGCCAGAACAATGTATGACCTTGAGATGATACAGGAGATTGGCTATTGCAGCGGGATTGAGAACTACTCGCGGCACTTGGCGGCTCTGCCGGCCGGAGCGAGACCCTATACACTAATTGACTATTTTCCAAAGGACTTTCTGTTATTTATAGATGAATCGCATGCTACTATTCCACAAGTTCGGGCGATGTGGGCCGGTGACAGGAGCAGAAAGAAGGTCCTAGTTGAGCACGGCTTCAGACTGCCCAGCGCGCTGGACAACAGGCCGCTGCGTTTCGAAGAATTTCAGGAAAACTGGGCCAAAGTCGTTTTTGTCTCTGCCACGCCCGGGCCGTTTGAGCTGGAAGAATGTAACAATGAAGTGGTAGAGCAAATCATAAGACCGACCGGCTTAGTTGACCCTGACATCTTCGTACACCCAGCCAGCAATCAGGTCCCACACCTTTTAGGTGAAATCGAGAAACGGGTCCAAGCCAAAGAGCGAATGCTCGTTACAACGCTAACAAAAAGAATGGCCGAAGATTTGTCGGGCTTTATCACAAAGAAAGGTTTCAAGTGCCGCTACCTTCACAGTGAAATCGACACGCTTGAAAGAATAGAGATACTGAGGGATTTGCGTAACGGTGATTTTGACGTACTGGTGGGCATAAACCTGCTGCGGGAAGGTCTGGATTTACCGGAAGTCTCAGCCGTTGCAATTCTGGATGCCGACAAGGAGGGCTTCCTGCGAAGCCAGACCTCACTGGTGCAGACAATCGGCAGGACCGCCCGAAACGTCAATGCCACTGTCTTTCTGTATGCGGATACAGTTACACAATCGATGCAAAAAGCTATTGACGAAACCGACAGACGCCGTAAAATTCAGTTAAAATACAATAAAGAGCATGATATTACACCGGAGACGATAAAGAAGGAAATTCGCAGAAGTCTGGCGGAGCAGGTAAAAGCAAGGAAGACGGCCCAACAGGCGGTGCGGTTCGGGGCCAGCGAATATGAAAAGGTCGAACTGGCCAGCCAGATTGAGAGAGAAATGTTTGAAGCAGCAGAAGAGCTGGATTTCGAGCGGGCGGCTTTCTTGCGAGACCAGCTACGGGAATTAAAAGAGCTGCCGGAATTTGCACTGATTGAAGGTAAAAGACGGAAAAAGAGCTACCTGGCGACGAAAAAGCAAAAAAGACAAAGGAAAAAAGTCAGATGAAACCACTTAACATTGCAAAAGTGCTTCCGCTGATTGAAATGGCAATTGCTGAAGACCTCGGCCAAGGCGATATGACCAGTGAGCTTCTTTTTAAAGCTGACACGATGGCCAAGGCGAACATCATATCACGCGAGGAAATAGTGGTATGCGGGATGGACGTTGTCCGAGAGATTCTGAAGCGCTATGACAACAGACTAAAGCTGAAGGTACTGGTAAACGACGGAGAGCCTGCTTATGTCGGATGCAGAATAGGTGTGATCGAGGGGCCGCTGCGTTCCATGCTCAGCGCCGAACGGGTCATGCTCAATTTCCTGCAGAAACTCAGCGGAATAGCTACGACAACCCGCAAATTTGTCCGCGCAGTCCAGGGAACAAAAGCAAAAATTTATGACACTCGCAAGACAATGCCGGGCTGGCGAATCCTCGAAAAGTATGCGGTTCGCTACGGCGGCGGGCACAACCACCGATTAGGATTGTATGACGCAGTCTTGATTAAAGACAACCACCTGGCAGAACTCGGCAGAAACTTTTACCCGAAACTTAAAAAAATAATCGAGAAGGCCAGGAAGGTAAAAGGGGCCAAATTTATCGCCGTGGAGGTAGACCACGTGGACGACCAACTCAATCACGTGCTGAAGATTCCCGGTGTTGACATTGTATTGTTGGACAATATGGGGCAGTGGCAGCTAAAACACGCTGTAGATATGCGAAACGAGATGTGCGGCAAGACAAAGAAGCCGCTGCTCGAGGCCTCAGGAAACATAACATTGAGCAACGTCTCAGCGATTGCCAACTGCGGCATCGACCGAATCGCCGTAGGCGCAATCACCCACTCAGCAAGAGCTGTTGATATTGCACTCGACAGGTAACTGAAGCCATGTCAAGAACCGACCGGCTCGACGTCGACAAAATAGAAGCGAATCTCAAGACCAAACGTATCGGCCGGAAAATACTCGTATATAACAACACTTCAAGCACCAACGACATCGCCGCTGAATACGCACAAAACAAAGAAAACGACGGCATGGCAATCTTTACCGAAGAACAGACAGCAGGTAGAGGAAGAGCAGGTACCAAATGGCACGGCGGGCGGGCAGACAGCGTTCTGTGTTCAGTCGTTTTGACGGATTGCAAATACAATGCCGAATTGCTTAGTCTTGCCTGCGCGGTAGCGGTCGCCGAGGCCATCGGCAAACCAGCCAATAAGCAGACGAAAATAAAATGGCCAAACGACATAATTCTAAGCGGCAAGAAAGTGGCAGGTATCCTGTTTGAATCAAAAGTAATCGATGGAAGTAATGTTTACGTTCTTGGCATAGGAATAAACTGTCACCAAAAGGAGATATCATTCCCCACTGAATTACAACAAACCGCAACAAGTATCGACATCGAAAGCCACTCAGTTGTCGACAGAAACTCGCTGGCAAAGAGATTACTGACCTGCTTAGACCACTGGCTTGAAGTCGCTCAAAAAGACAGCAACAGAGTAACGAACCAGTGGCGTAAGTTAAGTATCCAATTGGGCCACAGAGTAACACTGCTCTACAACCGCAGGAAATTTAACGGTAACTGTATCGGCATAGACCCCGAAAAGGGCCTCATCTTACAACTCGAAACAGGCGCCCGCAAATTCTTCGATGCCGCCCGTACGAGCATTGTTAAGTAATTGTGTTATAAGAAAGTTTCAAAAGGATACGTGATAATGAAGGCAAAGGAATTATTGATTGGGTTTATGATTCCCGCTCTGCTGTCTGCATCTTCATGCCAACAGGCAACAGGACGTCCACCTGCACCGGCGACAGAAAAGATAATCTGCACCAAGGCACCAGCGAAAATGCCAAGGTTAACACCACGACCAACCTCCGTCTCAAGCATCGACAAGCTTCAGGTCGGTCTAAACGGCAGGTGGCACTTTAACCCCAATCCACCGGAGGATTTCTGGAGTACCGATGCGCAGACCAGCACCAGCTGGGCGGACATTGAAGTACCCGGCGAATGGGTCATGCAGGGCTTTTCCGTAGAAAAGGACACCGCCGCCGGTTATCGCAGGCAGTTCACGCTCCCGCCCGATTGGAAAGGTCGTCGCATAAAGCTTCGCTGTGACGCCGTGTACAGCGACGCCAAGGTCTGGATAAACGGCCTTGAGGCAGGACAACACGTGGGAGGCTTCACACCATTCGAATTAGACATTACCGAGCTGGTTGAGTTTGGCCGAGACAATACCATAGCCTTTGCAGTTAGAAATGAGTCTCCTGCTGACACCTTAGCCAGTGGAACATTCTACGCTGCTCATCAACTCGGCGGCATCACACGCAAGATTTACATCTTTGCCGTACCGCAGTTAAACATATCATCGCTACACGTAGAGACAACATTCGACAGGGATTACCGTGATGCGAGTCTGCGTGTAATGATAGAAATAGCCAATGAGGGCGGTCAGGATATTCAGGATGCAGAGGTTCAATTCAATCTGAAAGGCCCGGATGGTAAAGCTATTGCGATCGAACCGAGCACAGTAAAACTGCCAGCCGTTAAAGCCGGCCAAACCATCAAACAAACCATAGAAATTCCCGTAACAGCCCCCAAAAAATGGGATGCCGAGCACCCCAATTTATACACACTCACCTGCCAACTGAGAGTAACAGATAAACTTCTGGAAACAACCCAGCGTCGGTTCGGTTTTCGCCAGGTGAAAATCCGTGAAAGACAGCTTTTCGTGAACAATAGGCCTGTAAAATTGCGGGGTATCTGCCGGCACGAAGTGCACCCGCTGCGGGGGCGGAGTCTGACGCCAGAGTTATGCCGAAAAGACGCTGAGCTTTTTCGCAATGCCAATATGAATTTTATTCGCACGTCTCACTACCCACCTTCGGAGGAATTTCTTGATGCCTGTGATGAATTGGGCATATTCGTAGAAGACGAAGCCCCATTTTGTTGGGCCTTTCGCTGGAAAAAAGGGCAAGATGACCCGAAGTATCAGGAGACAATTGTTCAACAGACATTAGAGATGGTTCAGCGAGACCGCAGCCATCCGTGTATCATTATCTGGTCCACGGCGAACGAGTCGACGTGGGGCTCGAATTTCGAAAAATCGGCTGAAGCGATTCGCAGGGCTGACGCGAGCCGACCACGCATCTTTAGCTGGCATCACGCGCTCGATATTGTATCACATCACTATCCGGGGGCGGATATAAGTGATGAGCTCGCAAGGTTCGATGTGCCGGTCCTTTTTGATGAGTATATGCACCTGAACTGCTACAATCGAAGCGAAGTTGTCACAGACCCGGGCGTTCGTGAGGATTGGGGAAGGTCTCTTGCCAGTGTGTGGGAGAAGATGTACGCTGCCGAAGAGTGTTTGGGCGGGGCCATCTGGTCGGGCATTGATGATATCTTCCACCTGCCTGGCGGTAAGTCAACCGGCTACGGCCCGTGGGGTCCGCTTGACGGCTGGCGGCGAACAAAGCCGGAATACTGGCACATCAAAAAAGCTTATTCACCGATTAAGATTTTCGCCAAAACGGTCGGCGTTCCCAACAAGGGCGAGCCTATAAAACTGGAGGTTGAGAACCGTCACGACTTCACGAACTTGGGCGAAATCAATATCGAATGGACGATAGCCAGCCAGTCCGGCAGAGTCAAGGCCGATATACGACCTCGCGGCACAGGAACAATTCTCATCCAGCCGAAGACGACCGACGTCGCCGGCAAGAGACTTTCGCTACAGTTCTTCAGCCCCCGCGGCTTCATAATTGACAGCTATCTGTTGCCCATAGGCAGTTCCGAAATGACTGTCCCAAAATCCGGTATTCAGGCATGTGGAGGGCTACGGTTACTTAGAGATGAAAATAATTTTGTGGTCAAAGGCGACCGCTTTACCTGGGTGGTTGACCGACGGACAGGGCTGATAGAAAAGGCTGAAATTGACGGCCGAGCCGTTCTTATCGGAGGCCCTACACTGATGGTACTACCTCAGACCGGCGGCAAATGCGAACCAACCTATCACGATGACATTATGCCCTTCACCAACACGTGCAGTCAATGGCAGGTAAGTGATGTCACTGCGGGGCAGAGTACTGACGACGTGGAAATTTGTGTTAAGGGCCGGTACAAAGAAGCCTCTGGTACGTATACAATGCACATCAACAACAAAGGAGAGCTGACGGTTGTGTATCGGTTTAGCTACGATGGCGAAATCAAGCCGCTTCAACCGATGTGGGGCCCGCTCGAGCCGGCAAGGCTGCGACAGTTGGGCATCGTCTTCGACCTGCCAAAATCCTTCAACACTCTCAACTGGCAGCGCAACGCTCTTTGGACCGTATATCCCGAAGACCATATCGGCCGCCCGGAGGGCCAAGCCAGGGCCTTCCGCCGGCGAAAATGGCCAAACATAAAAACCCATACCGAACCCCACTGGCCATGGCACCTCGACAGCAATGCTCTCGGCACTAATGACTTTCGCTCTACAAAACGAAATATAATCTGGGCCTCGCTAAAAGATGCCAACGACTATGGTATTCTCATACGCTCCGACGGAGAACAGAGCACGCGTTCATATCTAGAAGGCGACCGAATCCGTCTGCTCACAGCAGGACATTCTACCGGAGGAAGAGACGGGGTTAGCTTTGGCCATCTCGGTGAGGAGCAGAAACCGTTCGAAAAAGGTTCAGTGTTTGAAGATTCTGTCCGCCTTGAGCTCGTTGGCCCGCCGAGATAGTGTCAGCGCATAAGGCTTAGCAGCCTATTCTGCCGTTGGACTACAGTGTGTAGGGGATATTTGACGCAAAACGGCACTTTCAGCCAATAATCCCGGAACTTGCAAAATCCACAGAAAAGCACGAAAATAAGAAAGTGTAATGCTGACATTTACTGAAAAAACAGAGACCCGTACCATGAAGATACGCGATTGCGGCTTGGCTGACTACCGAGAGGTTCTGCAATTGCAACATGATTTGCGCAAAAAAAGACTGCAGGGCCAAATACCAGACACCGTTTTAATCGCTGAACACCCGTCCATAATCACTCTCGGCGCCAGGCAGAGCGCCAACAAACTGCTGGCCGACCGGGCTGAGCTGGCAAAGCAAGGTATCGACGTCGTTGATATCCGCAGAGGCGGCGGCACAACGGCACATAATCCGGGGCAAATAGTCATCTACCCAATCCTTAATTTGCAGGACATGGGCCTTGGCATCACCGAATATATCAGAGAACTCGAAGCCATGGGCACTGAACTTTTAGAGGAATTGGGAGTCCGTGTAGAAAGGCGAAAAGGCCTGCCCGGCCTGTGGGTGGGTGATAAGAAAATCGCATCCATAGGCGTGCGAGTATCAAAATCGGTGACCTATCACGGCATGGCAATAAACATCCAAAACGACCTAACTATCTTCGACTTTCTTGTACCCTGCGGCCTCGAGGACGTGGAGATGACATCGGTCCTGAAAGAAACGGGCAAAAAGTGCTCCACGCAAGAGGTAAAAGAAAAATTATCCCGGCTGGTTATCAAGCACTTTTCAGGCCCAGGCAATTCCCCCACCACAAGCCAGCACGCAAGGAGACTGCCACCCTGGCTCAAAAGACCCCTGCCAGCCGGAAATACCTATAATAGAACCAGCGGCCTCTTAAAATCGCTGGGGCTGCACACAATATGCTACAACGCCAACTGTCCGAATCGTGGCGAGTGCTGGAACAGGGGCACAGCAACTGTCTTGATTTTGGGTAATGTCTGCACCAGAAGCTGCAGGTTTTGCTCGGTTGCCGGAGGTACCCCCCTGCCGCCCGATTCTACCGAGCCGGACAGGGTGGCTGAGATGGCTGCACGGATGCAATTGAAATACATAGTAATTACCAGCGTTACCCGCGATGACTTGCCGGACGGTGGCGCCGGCCACTTTCGCGACTGCATTAACAAAGTAAGAGAACGGTACCCTGATTTAAAATTCGAGATTCTAACGCCTGATTTCCGCGGCTGCCAGGCCAAGGCCATTAAAATCCTGCAAGACGCTTTGCCTTTCGTATTCTCCCACAATATCGAAACTGTTTCTTCCCTCTATTGCCAAGTACGTCCCGGGGCAGACTACCGACGGTCCCTGACCCTTCTCAAAATGGCCAAGGAAAGCTACCCTGACACCCAGACCAAATCCTCAATTATGCTCGGATTAGGGGAAACTGACGCCGAAGTCGAGCAGGCCCTACAGGATTTGCGCAGCGTGGGCTGCGACAGAATCACAATCGGCCAATATTTGAAACCATCCAAAGATTCTCTCGAAGTTGTCGAATACATAACGCCCGAGAAATTCGACTGGTGGAAACAAAAAGCGGCTGAATTGGGATTCTCCTGGGTAATATCTTCGGCCTTTGCTCGCAGTTCATACTTCGCAGAGCGAGAAGGCACTCGTTAAGACGGCGAAAAACACAAATTAGCACTGCTTATTCGCTGTACAAAGTTTTCTTATTTGACAGGCTAATCTTTATATAGTCTAATCCGCCGCAATATATTTGCAGCCAAGACAAAAATATCAATGGAAACGCTGAAAAAACGAGCAAAACAGGAGAATTTAGTATGCCGAAACGAGACGACATAAAAAAGGTTATGATTATCAGCTCTGGGCCCATCGTCATTGGCCAGGCCTGTGAGTTCGACTATTCCGGTACTCAGGCCTGCAAGGCCCTGCGCAAGCTGGGCTATGAGATAGTGCTGGTCAACTCCAACCCTGCAACCATTATGACCGACCCGGGAACGGCCGATGTAACTTATATCGAGCCGCTTAACCTCCAGACTATGACAAAAATCATCGAAGCCGAGCGCCCCGACGCCCTTCTGCCCAATCTCGGCGGCCAGAGCGGACTTAATCTGTCTTCTGAGCTTGCACGTGCCGGTGTGCTTGATAAATACGGCGTCAAGGTAATCGGCATCAAAATCGACGCCATCAAACGAGGCGAAGACCGAGGTGCCTTCAAAGAAACAATGAACCGGCTCGGCATCGAGATGCCAAAAAGCGAGCTGGCCTTTAGCGTGGAAGAAGCGGAAAGAATTGCCGACCAGCTGGGCTATCCCGTCATAATCCGTCCCGCATACACGATGGGCGGCACCGGCGGCGGTGCTGTCTTTAACGTTGAGGAACTGCGCACAGTGGCGGCACGCGGCCTTTCTGTAAGTCTTGTTGGACAAATCTTAGTCGAAGAATCCGTTTTGGGATGGGAGGAACTGGAACTGGAAGTGGTTCGTGACGCCAAGAGCCAGAAGATTACCGTCTGCTTCATCGAAAACGTTGATGCAATGGGCGTGCATACTGGCGACTCATACTGCACCGCTCCGATGCTCACCATTGAGCCCGAACTGCAGAAAAAACTGCAAAAATATTCCTATGATATTGTTGACGCTATCGAGGTCATAGGGGGGACCAACATACAGTTCGCCCACGACCCGAAAACCGGCAAGGTCGTCGTCATCGAAATCAATCCAAGAACGTCACGTTCGTCGGCACTTGCCTCCAAAGCCACCGGTTTCCCAATCGCGTTTGTCTCTTCACTGCTGGCGGGCGGCCTGACAATGGATGAGATACCATACTGGAGGGACGGGACGCTCGAGAAATATACCCCCTCCGGTGACTATGTGGTGGTCAAGTTTGCCCGCTGGGCTTTTGAGAAATTCAGAGGTGTGGAGGACAAGCTCGGCACACAAATGAAAGCTGTCGGAGAAGCAATGAGCATCGGTAAAAACTATAAAGAGGCTTTCCAAAAATCTATTCGCTCTCTTGAAATAGGCCGACACGGACTTGGTTTTGCGAAAAACTTCAATAAACTTTCTCTCGATGAACTAATGCCTCTGCTGAGCGACGCATCGAGCGAAAGACAGTTCATTATGTACGAGGCCCTGCGTAAAGGTGCCGACATACAAGGCCTTTACGAAAAAACTTACATAAAACCATGGTTCATAGAGCAGATGAAAGAGCTTGTCGAGTTCGAGGAAAAAATCCTCAAATACAAGGGTAAACCACTGCCAGACAAGTTATTAATACAGGCCAAAAAAGACGGCTTCGCCGACCGATACCTCTCAAAGCTGCTCGGCATGCCTGAAGACAAAATCCGCCGACAGCGAACTAGTCTCGGAATGGTTGAAGGCTGGGAACCGGTACCGGTCAGCGGCGTAGAAAACGCAGCATATTACTTCTCCACCTATAACGCTCCCGATAGCGTCCAGGCCAGTAAAAATCGCAAAATAATGGTCCTGGGCGGAGGCCCCAATCGCATCGGCCAGGGAATTGAGTTCGACTACTGCTGCGTTCACGCGGCGTTCACGCTGCGCGACGAGGGATACGAATCGATTATGGTCAATTGCAACCCCGAGACAGTCTCGACCGATTACGATACCTCAGACAAGCTTTACTTCGAACCGCTAACAGTTGAAGATGTACTTAGCATATATGAAAAGGAAAAACCCGAAGGCATTATCGTGCAGTTCGGCGGCCAGACGCCTCTCAATATTGCAGGCCAACTCGAAGAGGCCGGCGTTAAGATAATCGGGACAACACCTGAGACAATAGATTTGGCTGAGGACCGCGACCGTTTCCGCGCTATGATGAAAAAGCTCGGCATACCTATGTCCGAAGCCGGCATGGCAAGCAACCTTGACGAGGCACTCGTCATTGCCAAGCGCCTCGGCTATCCATTGATGGTTCGCCCCTCCTATGTGCTGGGCGGACGAGGCATGGAGGTCGTGCACGATGAAGAAATGCTGCGTCATTACGTCGCCGCTGCAGTGGAGGTTACGCCGGAAAGGCCAATCCTTATTGATAAATTCCTCGAGAACGCCATTGAAGCGGAGGCGGACGCCATCGCCGACGGTACTGATGCCTTCGTCCCTGCGGTTATGGAACACATCGAGCTGGCCGGAATCCATTCCGGCGACTCGGCCTGTGTAATTCCACCGGTCAGCATACCCCAAAAGCACCTAGATACCATTTATGAATACACGAAAAAAATAGCGACAAAACTAAAAGTCGTGGGTCTGATGAACATGCAATACGCGATAGCGGATGACACCGTGTACGTGTTAGAAGCCAACCCACGGGCATCCCGAACCGTGCCGCTGGTCTCAAAGGTCTGCGGCGTTTCAATGGCGCGGCTGGCGACACAGGTCATGCTCGGCAAAAAACTTTCCGACCTCAACTTAAAGCCACAAGAGATTCCGCACTTCGGTGTAAAAGAGGCTGTCTTCCCATTCAACATGTTCCACACGGTCGACCCGCTGCTTGGCCCGGAGATGCGCTCCACCGGCGAAGTTCTGGGCATAGCCAATTCATACGGACTGGCCTTCTTCAAGGCACAGGAAGGGACACAATTGTCTTTACCTTCTGAGGGTGCCGTGCTGATGACCGTCGTCGACACGGACAAGGACTCAATCGTTGAAACGGCTAAAGAATTCACAAAGCTTGGTTTCAAAATAAAGGCCACCGAAGGCACTCATCGTTTCCTCGCAGACAACGGCATCAAGGCTGAACATATCCTGAAAATGCACGAGGGAAGGCCCAACATAGTCGATGCTATCAAAAACAATGAGATTCAACTCGTAATTAATACCCCGTCGGGCAAGCTAAGCAAGCATGATGATTCTTATATCCGCAAGACGGCCATCAAGTACAAGGTCCCTTATATTACCACCACGGCCGCCGCCGCCGCCGCGGTCAAGGGCATTGCCGCGCGTCTTACTGGCCCAAGCACGGTAAAATCGCTTCAAAAATACCATGCAGGCATCAAATAAGTACATAAGCTACAAGTTATTTCCTGCTTGTCTGTCCTTGTACATTCGCGCTATTTTTACGCCTTTTTTAGCTCCCGCTCTCCAATTTACATCGTATATTATTTTAGTTGGTATGAAAAATAGCCGAATTAACTAAATGCTAAACAACGTTAAAATCCGTTATTTTTCCACGATAATTGGTTCGTTCAAATGATACCAGAAGACTCCGACAGCATTGAGCAACTTTTACAAAACGAAAATAAAGGATTACACAACCACAACGAGGAATTCAAACTGCCGGATGTAATCGGCATCCTTCCTGTTCGAAACACCGTCGCGTACCCGGGTACGGTAACACCGCTGGCAATAGGACGTCAAAGAAGCAAAGCCCTAATCGCGGACACAAAGCCCAACGAATCGGTCATAGGACTTGTCACGCAACACAATCCCGAAACCGACAGACCCGACTTCGACGATATCTATTCGGTCGGAACCGTCGCCTCGGTACTGAAAGTCATCAGAATGCCACAGGGCCCGATTCACGTCGTCGTCCACGGCATAGCCCGCTTCAGAATAAAGAAACCGATAACCACTGAACCATACCTAAAGGCACGAGTTCAACTACTCGACGCCAAGGCAAAGATGACAAAAAAGCTTAAGGCACTTATAGTCAGCGTCCGCCAGACAGCAAACCGCGTTATCACACTAAGTCCCAGTGTTCCTGAAGAGGCATCCGTACTGCTGGAAAATATAGAAAATCCTTCCGCCTTAGCCGACTTCTTAGCAGCCAACCTCAGCCTCGACATCGCCGAAAAACAAAACCTGCTCGAGGAACTTGATGCTGCCAAACGCCTCGAAAAAATATCCGTCGCCCTGGCAAACCAGCTTGAAGTCCTGGAGCTAAGTCACAAAATCCAGGGCCGAGTCAGAGAGTCCGTAGAGAAAAACCAGCGCGAATACTTCCTGCAGGAACAGTTAAAAGCCATCCAGTCTGAGCTCGGAAAAGGAGACCTGCGAACAGAAGAACTAAGAGAAATCGGCCAAAATATCAAAAAGGCCAAGATGCCGGAAAAGGTTGAAGCCGAAGCACTTCGGGAGTTAGACCGACTGAGTAAGATTCCCCCTGCTTCGCCTGAATACAGCGTTATCCGAACGTACCTGGACTGGGTCTGTGAATTACCCTGGTCGATTCAGACAGAAGACCGGCTTGATATCAACCAAGCTGAGCGAATACTGAACCGTGACCATTACGACCTGCGTAAGGTAAAAAAACGTATCCTTGAATTCCTGGCCGTCCGCAAGCTGAATCCAACAGGCAAATCCCCAATACTTTGTTTTGTAGGCCCGCCCGGCGTGGGTAAAACTTCGCTTGGCCGATCCATCGCACGGGCAATGGGAAGAAAGTTCATCCGTATATCGCTCGGCGGAATAAGAGACGAGGCCGACATCCGCGGACATCGGAGAACTTATATCGGTGCCCTGCCCGGCCGAATTCTGCAGGAACTGAGAAAGGCCGGCAGTAAAAACCCAGTATTTATGCTGGACGAGCTGGACAAAATTGGAGCCGACTTTAGAGGCGACCCTGCCAGCGCACTGCTCGAAGTGCTCGACCCCGAACAAAACTTCAGCTTCACCGACCACTACCTCGACCAGCCCTTTAACCTTTCCGGCGTGATGTTCATCGGCACGGCAAATTATACCGAGCCGGTCCCGCCGGCGCTTCGAGACAGAATGGAAGTTATCGAACTACCCGGCTACACAGAAAACGAGAAACTCAACATTGCAAAAAAATACCTCATTCCCCGCCAGCTCAAAGAGCACGGCCTGAGCAAAAATCGGCTGAGCATAAAAGATGAGGCAACGCTTGCAATGATTCGCGACTATACACGCGAGGCGGGCGTGAGGAACCTCGAAAGAAGCATAGCCGCCATCTGCCGGGCCGTCGCCACCGAAATCGCCAAGGCCAAGAAGAGGCGGGCGACCATCAGCAAGAAGGACCTCGCCAAAATCTTAGGCCCCCGACAATTCGAATCAGAGTTGGCCCTGCGAACCGGAATACCCGGCGTAGCAACCGGGCTTGCATTTACGCCGGTCGGTGGTGAACTGCTCTTTATCGAATCAGCTTCTATGCCCGGCAAAGGTGGGCTGATGCTGACGGGCCAGATAGGCGATATTATGAAGGAAAGCGCACAGGCGGCATTTTCCATCGTAAAGGCAAATGCTAAAAAACTAAGAATTGATGCCAACAAATTCAAAAAGTTTGACTACCACATCCATGTCCCCGCAGGAGCAATCCCCAAAGACGGCCCAAGTGCGGGCGTCGCGATGTTCACATCGCTGGTCAGCCTGCTTCTTGGAAAAGCCACACGCCCGGAGGTGGCTATGACAGGCGAAATCACTCTCCGCGGTCTGGTTTTGCCGGTTGGCGGCCTGAAGGAGAAAATCTTAGCCGCAAAACAGTCCGGCATAAAAACTGTCATCCTGCCTGCCAGAAACAAAAAGGACATCCCAGAAGTACCTGCCGAGGCAAAAAAGGGCCTCAAATTCGAATTCGTCAAAAACACCACAGAAGCCCTAAAAATCGCCCTGAATACCGAATAAATACAATTCTATGTTACTTACAGTTATCCTTCACTCCGAAATCGCGCGTGCTACTTTCACTACGTCAAGCATTTCAGCTACATCATGGACGCGGACGATTGAGACGCCAGCTGCAACACACAAGGCAACCGTAGCAGCGGTGCCGAATATTCGCTCAGCAGGATTTTCTCTGCCGGTGATTTTTCCGATAAAGCTCTTTCTACTTGTCCCCACAAGCACGCGGTAGCCCGTTGAGACAAACTTATCTAAGTTCTGTAATAACAGGATGTTATGCCCTAAGGTTTTACCGAAACCGATTCCCGGGTCGATGAAAATTCTCTCTTTTAGTATGCCGAAAGCCTCAGCTCTCTTTGCCCGCTCTAATAGGAATTGCACGACCTCAGCGACAACATCATCGTACTTCGGCTCAACCTGCATAGTTCTCGGTGTGCCCTGCATGTGCATCAGAACAACCGGCACCTGTTTCTCACCGGCCAATTCAGCCATCCTCTCATCACTCAACGCCGTAATATCATTTATCATTGACGCCCCCGCCTCCAAAGCCGTTTTGGCAACCTCAACGTCATAAGTATCGATACTAATCGGAACATCTATACTCTTCGAAAGTTCCTCCATCACTGGAACAACACGTCGTATCTGCTCCTCCGCAGAAACCACCTCCGCTCCCGGTCGGCTCGATTCGCCGCCAACATCTATTATCGCAGCACCCTCTGACGCCATCTTCACCCCATGTTCGATGGCCTTGTCCCTGTCAAGAAACTCTCCCCCATCACTGAAAGAATCCGGCGTAACGTTCAAAACCCCCATAACAATACAACCCGCCGAAAAATCCAACCGCCCTCCCGGCCATTCTAATATCTTCTTATGTGCCATATCAAACCTTGAACCCAATACCACCCAGCTTCGCCGCTAATGATTCACACGGCCTCTCAAAGACTATCTCAGTATTTTGAAATTCCCTGCGCACGGGATAATTTTTCCGCAGGTCATCAAAGAACTTCGCCCGCTCTCCTTCCGGCACCATTGCGATTTCCCTGGTATTAAAATCATCCCTGTTGATCGCATATACCTGCTGTACTATTTGGTGAATAATATCCTGCTCCTGGCCGGTGTCAGGGCCTACTTTCAACTCGCCGACATCAGGCTCGGGCAGAAAGTCATCAACATCATATTTTGTCTCAAGTCCGAAATGCTCGCATACCACCCTATATATCATAATCATCCCCGCGACTTTACCATCAAGCGAGTAGCCCGCGATATGTGGCGTCGACAAGTCAACTATCCGCAACAGTTCAAGGTCTATATTTGGCTCATTCTCCCAGACATCAAGCACAACAGCACCCAGCCTGCCCGACTGAATCGCACCCTTCAATGCGATTGTATCCACCACTGCCCCGCGAGAAGTATTGATAAAGATACATCCCGGCTTTAGCGACTTGAAAAACCTTTCATCAGCCAAATGAAACGTTTTATCAATGCCGTCAAAAGTAAGCGGCGTATGAAGCGTTATAAGATCACAATCGACAAGGTCTTCTAAAGGCAGGTATTTCGTGTTGCCTGTCTGTCGCTGTAAAGGCGGGTCATTGAGATAAACTTTCATACCTAACGCTCTTGCTTTTTTCTCAACTTTGCTGCCGACATTACCGACTCCAACGATACCTATGGATTTACCCTGTAATTCGATTTTGTGCTTCTTGGCTACTGAAAGCAGTGCCGCCAGGAGATATTCCGCCGCTGAATTTGCGTTCGACCCCGGGGCAGAGGCAAAACCAATATTATTACTCAAAAGGAATTCGGTATCTACATGGTCAAAGCCGATAGTGGCAGTACCTACAAAACGGACGCTACTTCCAGCTAATAAATCCGAATCCACCCGCGTTATGCTGCGAACCAACAGGACATCAGCATCAGCTATAATCTTTGACGTTATCTCCCGGCCGGAAACAACCTCAACCTCGCCAATAGACGAAAAACAGTCCTTCACAAACGGAATATTCGCATCTGCAACTATCTTCATGGCAAAACTAAAGCTCAAAGCCGGCTATTTTTGTCCCGCAGTCGGGACACGAGCTTTCTTTTACATGGTTGGCAAGTATCCTGTAGCCAACGCGCTCAATCAACACACTACCGCAGCTATAGCAGTAAGTGCTCTCAGACTTTGACCCCGGCACGTTACCCAAGTAGACATAATGCAGCCCGGCCGCCTTGCCTATCTGCTCAGCACGTTTGAGACTGCTCACCGGCGTAGAAACTGAATCTTGATACTTATACTGTGGATGGAACCTGCTGATATGCCAGGGAACGTCAGGACCGGCCTCATTGACAATAAAATCGGCAAGCTGCTTTAACTCATCTTCGGAATCATCTTCGCCGGGGACCAGCAGCGTCGTAATCTCCATCCATATATCAGTCTGCTTGGCGATGTACTTAATTGTATCGAGCACCGGCTGCAGCCTTGCCTTGCACAGCCGCTTGTAGTAATCCTCACTAAAGGCCTTCAGGTCGACGTTTATACCGTCGAGCCATTCCTTGGCAAAATCGATCGCCTCAGTCGTCATGAACCCGTTACTGACGAAGACATTCGCCAGCCCCCTTTCTTTCCCTAAGCGTCCGCATCCGTTACACAATTCCATAAAAATCGTCGGCTCGGTATAGGTATAGGCGATACTCGCACAGTCATACCGAACCGCCGCCGCTACAATCTGCTCAGGGCTTATAGCTTGTCCGTCAATTCGTCCATCCTCAATAGCCGCCTGGCTTATCTGCCAGTTCTGACAGAACTCACACCGAAAGTTACACCCCATCGTGGCCACGGAAAAACTCTGCGTGCCCGGCTGAAAATGAAATAATGGCTTTTTCTCAATAGGGTCGGGATTAGCCGAGCAAACCTTGTCAAACGTCAGCGAATATAATACACCGTCAATGTTCTTGCGGACGCAGCACCTGCCCAATTTGCCATCATCAATCACACACCGCCAACTGCAAAGCTTACAGCATACCTTCTTATCCTCCCCCGATTCCCAAAGTACGGCTGTTTTAAGACCATTTTCCTTCATACTGTTACCGCCTATTGTAACTCATCTCGCAGCCTTTTAAAGCTAGCGATCATCACCCCGTTTCCCGGACACACTTCACCGACCAAACAGAGGTTACCCATTATATATATATCACAAATACGCCTCTGCCAAAATCTTAATTGGATGAATGACTGTTGCGCCGGTCAGGTGCTCTATCTGCATTTTGCAGGCGCTGCATTCGGTTAATACATAGCAAGTCGGATGCTCGGCCAGGGCTTCTTTTAATTTTGCAGCTATCTTACTGGATAATTCGTAGTTTTTCTTCTGCATGCCGAAAGTTCCTGCCAAGCCGCAGCAGCCGGCATCAAGCTCGGTAATCACAACAGGCCCAAGTCCTTTCAAAAACTCTATACTCGCCCGGCCAGCCCCAAGAGCATATAAATGGCATGGGCAATGATAGACGTAAGTCCGTGACACCGGCTCCCTGACAGGCTTTAACCTGCCCTGCTTTGATAATTCCAGAAGATAACCCATCAGTTCATACGTATTTTCGCAGACAAGCTTGGCATCGTCGCCCGCAACAAAATGCCGAAGCTCATTTTTCAGACACAATGCCGCACCCGGCTCAGAGCAAACGATTTTATACCCGTCCCGCACCACCTTAGCCAAATGTTTTACACTATATGCCAAATCCCGCTTGGCTGTCTTGACGTCACCATAACAAATAGCCGGCAGCGGCGCGGGACGCTGTTTAGGCAAAATCACCTCAATACCATTAGTCCGCAGAACCTCAAGCACCGCAAAGCCTAATTCGTGGTCGTCATAGTTCGCATACGTATCCACAAAATAAGCAACCTTATCAACCGGTCTCTCAATGGGCTCGCACGATGCAAGATATTTGCGTCCCTCTCTCAGGAAGGAACGGCGCCCAAACTTAGGCATAGCTCTTCGCCTGTCAAGACCGGTAGTCCTCTCAAGCAGCCACTTAAAGAAACCCAATCGCATCATCCAATTCGAGACAGGCGCAAAAACGCTCGCCGCCGTACTAAGATAGCGATTGTGACTTAAAACCGACTCTGCACGCCTCAGCCCCCTGCGTTTAACATACTCTGCCCGTGCTGCGACCATCAGCTTTGACACGTCCACCCCCGAAGGGCACTCCAGTGAACACGCCTTACAATTCACGCACAAATCCAGGAATTTCCTAAATTCCGGCGACTCAGAATCCTCCTGCTCTATCTGGCCGGTTGCCCAGCTACGTAGAACATTGGCCTTGGCTCTTGAACTGCTCAGCTCATCACCCAGCGCACGAAACACAGGACACGCTCGCAAGTCGGATTCGGTGCTAAGGCAAGCCCCGCAACCGCTGCACTGCTCAAGCTCAAAACGAAATTCATTTTCGCCAAACGCCAAATCGGTCTTGAGTCTTTTCGGCAGCAACCTATGCACCGCCCGCAAATTCTTAACCATAACATCAGCATCGTCACTAATGATTTTGCCGGGATTCATTAAGCCATCAGGGTCGAATACATTCTTGACTTTGCGCAGCAACTCATAAAACTCATCACCATACTGCTTTTTGATAAACGCCGCCCTGACCAGCCCGTCAGCGTGCTCAGCGCTAATCGTTCCACCCAATGACCAGGCAAGCGAGAAAACATCATCGGCTATCGCCCGCATCTTCTCGACCTCGGCTGGCTCGCTCAGGTCCATATAAGGCCTTATATGCAGCTCGCCGTCGCCGGCATGGCCGTAAAAGCTCATCGCAATACCATACCTCTTGCCCAGCTTCTCCAGCGCCGTTATGTACTTACCAAGACGCTCCTTTCCCACAGAGACGTCCTCGATAAAGGGCACCGGGTGCCTAGCCCCCTTTTTCCTGTCAAGAAGCGGCACGGCATCCTTCCGCGACTTCCACAGACGCTGCTGCTCAGCTGGCTCGGAAACGGTCCTCCGTCCCGCTGCTAACTTTCCAACCGCTGAGTCAGTTTTTTTTATCTTCTCTCTTACCTGCTCGGCTGTTCCACCAATATGCTCAACCAAAAGAACTGCGGCCGCCCCGGTAGGCAGCACATCACGATATTGCGGCAAAGCCTCAATTGCCATATCAATCAAAGTCTTGTCCATCAACTCGCACGCCGAGGCGCCACTGTTAACAATAATCGGTACAGCCTTTGCCATCTTCGCAAGAGAATCGAATTCAAGCTGCAATAACGCCCTTGCCGGCGGGACCACAACCGTCCTAAGAGTAATCTTAGTAAAAACGCCTAACGTCCCTTCCGAGCCTGCCACCAGCCTCGCCAAATCAATCTTACCATCATGACATACCCCAGCCGTGCAATAGCCACTACGATTCGACTTACCCTCAGACACTGCTTTTGCAGTAATCTCCTCGCTTTCTGAAAGAACACTCAGGCACTGTCTGGCAATCGAACCAAGCTTCTCGTCTTCTGCCTCTGCCGGGTCAAGATCATTTCTCAACTCGACGACACTGCCGTCAGCCAGTATCATCTCAACGCCTTCCACGTAATCCGCCATATAGCCGTACTGAAGCGAATGAGCACCTGTGGCATTATTGGCCACACACCCCCCCACCGTTGCGCGATTGCCGCTTGATGGGTCCGGTCCAATCTGCCGTCCATACTCAGCCAGGCGGCCATTTAAGTCGTCCAATACCACCCCAGGTTCACAAAGCGCCAGCTCGCCGTTATCCTCTAAACTGATAATATCATTCATATAACGGGCCATATCAAAGACCACACCGCTGCACAACGCCTCGCCCGCCACTCCGCTTCCCGCGCCGCGGGCAACAACCGGTATACCCTTTGTGCTGACATATTTGATAACAGCAACCACGTCGGCAGTGTCATGCGGCGCAACGACACAACCGGGGATTATCTGATAAATGCTGGCGTCGGTGCTGTACGCAACCCTGTGCAGTACATCCGTAAAGACGTCACCGCGCACGGCTTTGGCCAAATCGCTCGCGATCTTTTCCGGCATTTCACCCATCGCCTCTGCTATTCCTCAAAATCGCGAGCCAGAAATTTTGCTTGGGAAATGCTCCCGCTCGCCCGCAGAACCGCAAGGTCACCTTCGCTGACCTGGCCGTGAATGAACTGCTGAACTACAAGATGGGGATGATTGCGTATATGGTCGGCATCGCCGTCGGCAATAATCTTGCCGTTATGCAGCATCACCATGCGGTCCGCTATCTTGTAAGCGCTCTTCATATCGTGTGTAACAACAATTGTCGTCTCACCAAGCTCCCTCTGCAGCTTCAAAATAAGCTCGTTGATTATGTCTGCACGAATAGGGTCCAGCCCCGTCGTTGGCTCATCATACAAAATCACTTCCGGATTAAGCGCGATAGCCCTTGCCAGTGCCACTCGCTTGCGCTCACCGCCGGAAAGATTGGCCGGATAATAACTCTGAAAACCGTCAAGACCAACCATTGCCAGCTTGGTCTTGATAATCTCCTCCGCCTGCCCCCAGTCGGTTACCTTATAATGCTGACGTATCGGAAACATTATGTTTTCAGCAACACTAAGGCTGTCGAACAACGCCCCCTCCTGAAAGAGAAAGCCGTAATGCGTACGTATCTTGTTTAACTCGCCCTCGTCCAGGTTGTCAATCCGCTTTTTCTTAAAATAAACCTCACCTGCACTGGGCCGCAGCAGCACAATAAAGTTTTTTATCAAAACTGTCTTGCCGCATCCGCTCGGCCCAATCACTACGGTCGTCTTGCCCTTCTCTATCGCCAGAGAAATATTATCCAGAACAAGATTATCACCAAACCTTTTCGTAAGGTTTTTGACGACAATTATACTGTTGTCGTCGCTACCCTGCGTCCGACTTCTCTGCTCGACCTTTTCCACTTTTTCCTCTCTTCTACCCACCATCAAACCAGACTCTTGAGCGGCCAAAATGTATTGTAAATCGCCTTGAAAATCACCCCCAGCGCAAAATTTATCGCCAATATCGAAATGAAACTCGCCACAAATGCCTCCGTGCATGCCTGCCCTACGCCGTGAGCACCTTCCCTGCACGTAAAGCCCTTATAGCAGCTGATACACGCAATGGCGGCTCCAAAGAAAAACCCCTTTACAACTCCAACAGTCACATCCCATAGTTCCACGCCCGCTGCGCTAAAACTCCAATACGCCCGGCTGTTAATCTCTAATTGAATAACGCTGACGAAATACCCGCCCAAAATACCAAGTGAATCCGCATAGATAATCAGACCAGGCGTCAGCAGCAAACACGCCAGCACCCGCGGCGCAACCAGATATCGCATGGGATCCGTACCCATGCTCCTGACCGCGTCAATCTGTTCGGTAACATTCATCGTCCCCAATTCCGCGGTCAGCGCCCCCCCGATACGACCCGCCAACATAACCGCCGCAAGAACAGGCCCTAACTCCTTCACCACAGAGACATTAATTAACACCCCTAAGTGCTCTTCCAGGCCAATACCCGCCAACTGGTCGTACGCCTGAATCGCCAGCGTCATCCCCACAAACGCTCCGGTTATCATTATCACAGGCACGCTGCGAACACCAATGATATGCATCTGCGCCCATATAAGCGGATAACTCCCTGTCCTCACACAACTGTGCATAGACACAATCAGCGCCCGCCAGAAGAACCTCGCGAACCGCCCCACATCGCCTACGTCTTCTACCGCCCTGGCTCCCAGCATGCCAATCATAATATTTTACTCCCAAAACCTCATCAAATCCGATTCTAGCTCCTCATTTCTTGCTCATTCTTGACAGCCGCACTAACATAATACTAAACATCCAACATTAAATAGTCAATTAGAAAGGCCATCACCACTCCAAGCGGCCTTGCTCTGCGTAATTCTGAATCTCCTTATCAGGTGCCCTTCTCCTTTAACACAAGGGCCAGCATGCCTCCCACCACGGAAGCATTCAGACGTAATACTCTCCCGCTCCTTCTATTCACACAACCCGCTTTTCTGCGTAATCCCAGTTAACCAAAGCTTCATTGGTGTCGCACCACAGCCATCCTCCAATAGGCGACACCAATCAGATCATCCGAAGGGATATGTTTTCCACCATGTCCAGACGTCTTTTCCGACGGCGCTTTATAGTCCTCGCATCTGATTCTACCTTCTTATCGCTGGCAGCTATCTGTAGGGCCTCCAGTGCTGTCGCAGCGAACAAATCGGCCCCGATTTCCTGCCAAAGCCCTTCCGCCCGGTTAAACAGCCCGCCTGATGCCATTATTCGCATATTCGGCCACGCATTTATATCCTTTATAGTATCTATCAGTCGCCGGACATCAGGTGCCTGCTTTGGGCCGATACCGTAGATAAGCAGTATTTCGGGGGCATATTCGTGTATGAAGGCAAGAATATCGTCATTTGTCAGGCCCCCGCCCAGAAATTTGACTTCCCAGCCATCGCTCTCGAACAAATCGGCCATTATTTGGGCACCAAGCTCCTGCAACTCGGTTTGGGCGCAGCAGATGACTACTTTCTTGTTCTTACTGGGCCTTCGGGGCAGCTTATTTTGCAGCTGGTCCACGATTGTGCGGTTAATTCTGGTCGCTAAGTGCTCCTCCGAGGCCGTAATGCGGTCAGAACGCCATAACTGCTCGACTTCGACCATAATAGGCCAGATTATGTTGACGTAGACCAAATTTGCGGGCATTCCGCTTTGGAGGGATTGTTCGATTGCAGCGCGGCAAGCTTTTCTATCGCCTGCGAGGAGGCTGCCTAAGTAACGCTCGAGGATGACTTCTTTTACCATGATTTTGTCTCCAAAACTGTTATCTGTTTACTGTATCTTGCCTATTATGCCGCTGAGAAGGTTTGGCGGCTTGGCAAATGTTAATATAGGTAATATAGTATCGGGAGAAGTGTTTGAAAAACTTTAGTTAAACTGGGTAACGGGGGGATTTTAGGCAGCCTAAATTACAGTCAAAAATGCGTGTTTTGGGGATATTCGGGTGTTCCAAAGCACCCTTGATATTGTGCTGAAAATGGGGGTTGGGAATTTGACAGGTGCGAGGTTCCCTTTGATTTTGGGCTTAAAATGGGGGTTGGGGGTGTTGGAAAGTGTTTCAAAGTGTGAAAATTTGGGAAAAACTCAGAAAAAGGGGTGGAATGGCGCTCGAATAAGTGTTTGAAAGTGTT
>CAZENQ010000025.1:0-35377 GCA_964513655.1 uncultured Pirellulales bacterium
AATTCTTTGACAAATTATAACCGTTGAAAGGATGGCCTTCATATTATCTAAACAAAATGGATTCGGCGCCTTCGCGGGAATGACAAAGCGAGTGCGGAATGACAAAGCGACCGCTCGTGGGGGTAATTGTTTTATTAGTTAAGAAAGTCGGCATCGGGAGATTTGTAATCCATCAGGTCGTCAGGGTTGAAAAAGAGGTCAATTTCCTGTCTGGTGGATTCGGGACTGTCGGAGCCGTGGACAAGATTGTATCTCTGTGAACAACAGAAGTCGCCGCGAAGTGTGCCCGGCCGGGCATCGTAACCGAAGGTCGCGCCTATCATCTTGCGGGCCATATCTGTAATGCCCTGTCCCTCCCAGACCGTCAGAAGTATGGGCGCCGAACAAAGAAATTTTACCAAATCTTCAAAGAAATCCCTGCCTTTATGAACCGCGTAAAGTTTGCGCGACTGCTCTTCGGAGATTTGCATAAATTTTGCAGCGACGAGCTTAAAGCCCTTCTTCTCGAATCGGCCGATTATTTGCCCAATCAGGCGCCTCTGTACCCCATCCGGCTTGATGATTATTAAGGTGCGCTCAGCCATGCTTTAGTATCGTCTCTGGTGTTTCGATTCACGAACCGCCGGAGACGTCTATATTCCCTTTGCGACAATGTAAATCTCGACCCGTCTGTTTTGTTGTTCGCCTTTTTTGCCGGGCTTATTCGGCACGGCCGGCCTAAATTCACCGAAGCCGCGGAGACTCAGCCGCTCCGGAACAATCTTGCTTCTTGCCATTATGTTCAGAACGGCTATTGCCCTGTGCGCAGAAAGGTGCCAGTTGGTCGGGTGCTGCTGACGCGAATGCCGTATAGGCTGGTCATCGGTGTGGCCGGCGATTATAATGTCGAATCCCTTAGCATCCGGGGAGTTCAAAATCCCGCACAGTGACGCGACCGCCTTTTCGGCCGCCGGCAAAACCGCGTCGCTGCCGCTTTTAAAGAGCAAATCGCTCTTGAACCTCACCACCCCTCGGCTTGAATCGTACGTGACCATCTGCTCCTTCTCGGCAAATTCCTCCAACATCGTGCTGAGCTCCACCGGAAGCTGCCCGCCGCCGAAAAGGAGCTGCTGCTGCATCGAGGCAATCAGGGCCTTCTTCTTGGCCAGGTTTTCCTCAAGGGCCGCAATCTTTTGCTGGAGCGCATTTACCTCGATGCCTTCCTGACCTTGAGCGGTGTCAAGTTTCCGTTTTAACTGATCGAGCTGCAGCTTCGTGGCCTGGGCTTCACTCTGAAGCTGGGCTATGCGCCTTCGCTGGGCGTCGTTTCGGATTTTAAGGTCCTCATAACTTGGACTGCAT
This sequence comes from uncultured Pirellulales bacterium, assembly GCA_964513655.1. Lineage (GTDB taxonomy): Bacteria > Planctomycetota > Phycisphaerae > Sedimentisphaerales > Anaerobacaceae. Next base: position 1,342 of record CAZENQ010000025.1, read on the forward strand.
CCGTTTATTACAACAACGCTGGCACATACAACAAAATACCCCAAGAATTTGACGATTCGCATGGTTCCATCCTTTCCAAGAAAATCGAAGACAGATAAATTTTTTTTAACTTCCCTATTAAAATACACAAGCTCTTTACTTATAAGCTGTTATGGTCAGCCGATTTTCCATCTTGCAGAGACGCCCATAAATAAAACCTATTTGGATTTGCCCGTCAAGAATAAACTTTCAAAATATTATGTGCTCTGTTTGTGAGCGGGGGCCCTTGTTTGGTCGGTGTTGGCACGGCCTTTTCGCTGTCTGACAGGAGCTTTAAGTGTTTTTTGCGCATCAAAAAGGCCCTTTCGAACTTATAAAAGGGCCGAAAAAACTGCCTTCTGTGACTTTGGCCTTCCCAGGGGCCTGTAAGGACTTGATTAGCGTTTTGCTTTTTTGGCTTTCTTCGGTTTTTTCTCTTTTTTGGGCTTCTTTTCTTTCTTGGCCTTCGGCTTCTTTTCTTTCTTCGCCTTCGGCGGCTTGGCTTTCTTTACCTTTGCCGCTTTTGGCTTGCCAGCCTTGGCTCCCTGGCCGCCCATCATAAAGGCGACGCCGACAATCAGGCCCGCTGCGACGGCAACTCCTCCCATGATATACCAAATCATCCCCTGAATGCTTGTCAGCATTGAAGGCATCACGCCCCTGGAGCCCAATATTACTACTACCGTTGTATAAAAAACAACCGCCAGCGGCAACCACAGCATGATTCCGAAGGCATTACTTAACGTGTCCGGCCTCGCCTCAACATACGCGTGAACTACGGCCGGGCCCTCTATTCCGGGCGCCGGCTCGACACCCGCTTCTTCTGTAAGCATCTCTTCCGCCTCAGCGGCTACTTCCATCGCCGACGCTTCCCGGGGCTCTTCGCCCGCTTCACCCTCGGCTGTGTAAATTTCGTCAAGAATGCCGCCTAATGAAGTGTCATCAGCCTGCAACGAGAGGTCTAACAACCCTGACCCGCTGCCGAAGGTATCCAGGTTTACGTCTTCGTCGATCTCTTCCAAAGATGATTCACCCGATGCGGCTTTTGTCTCGCTCAGCATGTCGTCGCCCGGCAGTCCTCCGGTCGAAGCGGCTTTGGTCTCGCCCATAGTGTCCTCTGCCAGTTGGTAATCCATGTCCGTCTCACCTAAAACACTAACGCCGTCGCCCGACATAAACGTTTCGTCGCCTTGCTCGCTGGTCGGCTCCTGCCCGCCTGCCAACTCACCTGGCTCCGGTGCCAGCGAAATCTCTTCCTCTTGTGTTGGCGGCGCTGCTTCAGCAGGAAGTTCCGTCGGCGCCATAATACTTTCCTCTTCTATTAGCGGCTCTGCTTCGGCGGGAGGTTCCGTCGGTGCCATAATACTTTCCTCTTCTATTAGCGGCTCTGCTTCGGCGGGAGGTTCCGTCGGTGCCATAATACTTTCCTCTTCTATTAGCGGCTCTGCTTCGGCGGGAACTTCTGTTGCTGCCATGACACTTGTGTCAGACATCAGCGCCTCCACCTCATCGACCTTAAACAGCAAATTCGGACCGTCACGAAACTCGCGCAGTTTGCCCTCCTTGACCAGCTCTTTTACTTCTTCCTCTGTTCTGCTAAGTTTCGCGACAACTTCTTGTAATGAATAAAACATACCTGCCATGATTATTTGTTCTCCTGCGAATTAACTTTTAGCCTTCTTACTTTTTCGTTACATTTGCCCTAAAACTTTAAAAATCTCTACCTCTGTTAATATACGTCAAAACTCACTGCTTGTTGGGCTCTGCAATTTCCAAAAGATTTATGTCCAAGTCCTGACGTTTCTCCTTGCTCGGCTCTTTAATCTGTCTGCCCAGACTTTCCAGCAGTATCTTTACCTGTTCCGGCTTCGGCTCAGCGGTGTTGTACTGCTGCAGCAGCCTGTCGTATCGCCAGCTTCGCGCCGCCAATAGTCTCAACCGATTGTAAGCGGGGCCACGGTTGTTTATCTCATATATCCACAGCGTTTGCTCTGCCGTGTCAACCATCGCAAGCCCATAGCTGTCACGGCCGATTTGGACGGGAATCACCATAATCCCATCCTCCATGCCGGTTTGCAGCTGGGCTTGAGCATCCGCTGAGGGGCCTAACTTACTGCCTATCAAAAGCAGGCACAGCACACCCAGAACAATAAACGCCGGCAAGAACCACCGCTTTTTAGTTCCGGATACCACAGCCTTCACATTCTCTACGCCCCAAGAAACAATCTTTATTTTGTAATTATACCTCAGAACCGGCAGACATGCAAGCCATTTTTAGCTAAAAGAGCGCAACTCGCTTGTGAAACGCCATTTTCAGACGTAATGCCTTCCCGGCCCACGAAATACGATTTTGTTGAAATAATAGGCTCTAACCTGTACAATGCCGCAGATGGTGCCCAGTATATGCATTGCCGGGGTGTAGCTCAGCTTGGCTAGAGCGCCTGCTTTGGGAGCAGGAGGCCGTAGGTTCGAATCCTATCACCCCGATTAAAAAATCTCACGTTTTGACTCACGAACAAGAATTTTTCTGTTTTCGCTCACCCCAGTCAGGCAGTTCTACAGCTCCGGCGTCATTCTAGCGTCACTGGCAAGTACTAAATCAGTGCTAATCCAGTGCTAAGTGGCAGGCAAATCTAAAGCTGAAACGCGGAGAATAGACAAGCGTGGCGAACGCTCCCTTGTTACCCGAACACGTTTTTCCGTCGGCGCAGTTCGGCAAAAACCTCAGCGCCCGCGGCGTTCGGCATGTTAATGGCTATCTTTATTTCAGGCGTATCCGCCCGCAGGAATATATTTGTTGTTTTTTCCTGAGCAATTGTTGATGGGACTGTTAGCCGGCCTTGTTTTTGCAGTTCCTTGATTTCCTGTAAGCGTTTCTTCGTAGTCGTATTGTTGGGCTCAATGGTCAGAGCAAATTCATAGTTCTCCTCTGTGTAATCATGGCCGGGATACACGAGTGTATCATCCGGCAGAGCAGCAATTTTCCGGAGCGAATCCCACATCGTTTGGGCATCGCACTCGATAGGCCTGCCGCAGCCGCCTATGAACAACGTGTCACCTGTAAACAGAATGCCGCTCTGATTGTCCTTGGAAGGTTGCAGGTAATAACAGACTGAGTCCCGAGTGTGTCCAGGTGTGGCAATTACCTGAATTTTAGTAGCACAAACTTCGAGGACATCCTTATCATTAACGACACGGCCTGTAACAGGGATTGTGTTTCTATCCGGGCCGATTACCTCGCATCCGGTTTTCTTTTTCAGATCTCTAATGCCGCCGATATGGTCGAAGTGATAGTGTGTAGCCAGCGCTGCGGTGAGAACAAGGTCTTGCTCTTCAAGAACACTAAGAACAGAAGAACCAATACCAGGATCGACCACGAATGCGTTGTTTTGGCCGCACTTGTATAGATAGATATAATTATCGCCGAGCGCAGAGATTGTCGTTACTGAGTCCATATGCCTGCCATTTCATGTTGTCCGGATGGCCCGAATCTTAGAGATAATTAAAGCATGAGTCAAGTCACACTGCTGAGGCAACAATAGTACGTTGACATTCTCAAATCACCTTCTGTGCTTTTGTTTTTGGCTATAAACGTTAAAATTGTCAGTTGTTTCCCGTCAGCAAAAGTGGCACAGGTTAAGGCACAGGGATTCTTGGTAGAGCAAAAGAGTTTTTCCCTTGACCGCCGACGCCACTGGTGGTTATAATGCGATTGAATTATGTTTTTGCATTTCTCCCCTCCTAATGGGCGCCTGTCCTCTCTGCTATTAAAATAACAGGTGCCCTTTTTTGTAATGCGTATTTCCTTGGGAATAGCGGCTGGATCTTTTTGGTAGTATACCCCTTCGTGTTTAAGCGGCCCGGCCGCAATTTTGGCATTCGACTGTAATTGAGGATAGATGCTCGTTAACTCTGCCGCTAACCCAGACTTTTTGCACGAAAAAGCTGCTTTCACAGGATATGTGCGTTTTTACATTCGCTTGTATCGTGGCCCGCCACCGCCTTCCGGAACCGTCCACCTGATATTGTCGAACGGACATTTTCTCTGGCAGGTCTTGCAGTGCAGGCAATTGGATGGATTGGCCGGCTTTACCTCCTCGTGCACCGTCTCGTAAACCCCGGCCGGACAGAACGTAATGCACGGACTGTTGAATCTGGGTGTGCATTTAGTCTTGCAAGCATTGGAATCCAGAATCGTCAAATGTGACGGCTGGTCCTCCCGGTGCTCAGTCGCCGCAACTGCCGTAAATGTGTCTTTGTCGAACTCGCGATTCGGCCTGAGCCTGTATCGAGCGCACGTCATCGCCTCGTAATCCTTTTCGACCCTAAATTTCGGCAGCAGTCCGCCGAGAACTGACAGCGGCATCCCCTGTAAAGGCCCGAACTTCGCGACCGTCTGCCGGAAGTTCTTAGCCGAGAGCATTTCTTTCGCCACATTAGACTTTTCAATCAGCTTGGTGTATGTCAACGCCGCCTTGTTCGGCTCGTCGATAGTTTCGGCGATTGCTTTTGCCGCCTGGATGCCTGAATCGAGTGCATTATGCAGGCCTTTGATTTTGAGCATATTAACAAAACCCGCACCGTCGCCGAGTATCATTACATTACCCTTGCCTATCGTGCCGGTATCCGGGTCTCTTGGAATCGCGTAATATCCGCCTTCGGGTATCATCTTTGCGCCGGCTTCCACGACCGTCCCGCCCTCGATAAACCGCTTAACGAACTTGTGTTCCTTGAATCTTCTCAGCGCATCCTGCGGGTTGAAATCGCAGTATTTCCAGTCTGCTCCGACAATCATGCCCACAGACAGATGGTCCTGGACTCCGGCATATACAATCCCGCCACCGAACATCCCCGGGCCCAAAACCGGCGTCCAGATAGGATAGCCCATGGCATGAACAACACGGCCTGATGTAAATTTGTCATATTGCTTGGCGCTTACTTTTATGAGCTCTTTGACGCCCACCGAATATAGTTGGGGACTCTGTCTCTGCAGGCCCGCCTCTTCTATGAATTTTTCTGTCAAAAGGCCGTCGCATCCTTCTGCGAGCACTACAAAATCCGCGCCTATGAATTCTCCTTCGACAAAGTTCGGCTGCTTATTGCCCTCCTTGTCAAGGCCTTGGTCGACGAGCTTAACACCGGTCGCCTTAGTGCCGGATTCATCAAGGATGATGTCTTTTGCGGCAAAGCCCGTCAGTATTTCCGCTCCAAGGGCCTTTGCTATCTGCCCCATCCACTTGGTCAGCTTGCTGATTGACACGGAGTAGTCTGCGGTATGCGTCATTTGGCCAAAGCCCAGCCCAAACATTTTGGCAAGCTTGATAGCCAGGAGAATATTGAACGACCTCTTTTTTGTAAAAAACATAACATTATCTTTGTCGACCGTGCTTGCCAGCACGGCCTTGGCCTCATCGCTGTCGCGCCAATCGGGCACGGCCAAATCCAGCAGCGAACACAGCGGCTCGGCTTCCAAAACCGCACCGGAGAGATTGTGATTACCCAGATCGGCAGATTTCTCTATCACGCATATGTCAATCTCCGGCCTTGCCGCCTTCAGTTGTATCGCGGCCGCCAGCCCCGCCGGCCCTGCACCAACTATCAAAACCGATACTTTGTTGTAGTCCTTGTTCTTTGCCACTTTACTTTATTCCACCTCTAAAGCCTCGACCAACCGTGGTATGGCATCCTCAATATTTCCGACAATATAGTAATCGCAATGTTTGAATATCGGTGCGTTTGGGTCGTTGTTGACCGCGACTATGGTTTCAGCGTTGGCGAGGCCTATCATATGCTGAATGGCACCGGATATGCCCAAAGCGATGTAGAGTTTCGGCCCGACGCTCGTGCCCGTCTGGCCGACCTGGTGTGACCGCTCAATAAAACCCTGTTCTACCGCGGCACGCGAAGCGCCTTTTTCAACCTGCACACTCAACCTCTTGCCCAAAGCATCGCAAAGTGAGCTTACGAGCCGTTCGTAGTTGTCGCGGCTTTGCATCCCTTTGCCGCCGCTGACAATTATCTCGGCATTGAAGTTAACATCGCCGGTGCCCAGTTCCGTTTGTATAATCTCCAGTCTGATATCGTCGGCAGAGAGTCCCATATTGTGTCTGATGATTTTGCCTGTTCGCGACCCGTCGGCTTGTAGTCTTTTCATAACCCCCGGTCTTGCCGTGGCCATTTGTGACTTTGAGTTCTTCGTGTAGATAGTCGCCATGACGTTTCCGCCCAGGGCCGGTCTGGTCTGCAGAAGGATGCCTATCTGGCCCTTTCGCGAACTGTCCCCGATATCAAGCGAAGTGCAATCGGCGGTAAGACCGCACTGGACACGGTATGAAACCATCGGTGCGAGCATTCTGCCTCGTGGGGTTGCCCCGAACAAAACGATTTGCGGCCCGTGCGTACTTATGCAGTCGGCAACGGCCTTTCGATGTGCCGTAGGGTAGAATTCACTGAGCAGCTTGTCCTCAATAATATAGATATTATCTGCACCGGCACCGATTAATTCTTTTGCCATTGGCTCGACCTTGTATCCGGCCAAACATACTCCTACCTTCGTTTCCAGAGAGTCCGCAAGGTCCCGAGCCTTGCCGACAAGCTCGAACGTGGACGGATGTACCTGTTCACCATTGTGTTCGGCTACAACCCAGACCTCGCCTTCGTAGCTTGGTTTTGTCAACTGCAGGCCCTCTAACATATCCTCGAGAGCCCTTTTGTGGAAATGCTCTCCCGATTGGTCCAGAATTCTTCCCTTGATGTATTCCTCAATCCCGCTGACCTCGTCGATGCCGAGCTGCTTTAGTGTACGGGTCAAAATTTCAAAAGCTTCTTTTTCCTTTTTTGTTCCCTCGAAGCTTCTGTCGAACTTGTCCGCGCGTTTGCCGGGCAGAATGTAGCGGTTTGTTTGCGTTTTACCGCTCTCGCCGGTCTGGTCTTTCCCCTCTTTGAAACAATCAGCGATTTCTTCGACTAAAGATTGTACATCCCCGAGCTGTTTGCATTTCCTTCTGCTTTTGGGCGGCGGGAAAACGCGCATCACGCTTGTTTTCGAGCCTTTGGCTCCAATGTAGGGTGCTTTGATGTCATCGCCGGACCAGCAGTTAACTTCCATTCTGTTTGCTCTTCGCGTGCCTGCGAATGTGGCAAACAGCGGATACTCATATTTGGCGACGGTGACCACCGCCGGCAGTTTCTTCGTGGCTACCACCTGGCTGCCTCCGCTGATGATGCGTGTGAACTCAAAGCGCCCGTTTCGGTATTCAGCTTTAGTGACATAAGCTATGCAGGGCACCGACAGCTCCTCAGCGATTTGCGGGGGCACCTGAGCCGTGTCGCCGTCCACCGACTGCATTCCACTTATCACATAGTAATCATCGTTGCCTTTGAAAATGCCTTTTACTATCTTTCTGATGGCATAAGCCAGCGGATTCGCCGTAGCCCACGTGTCGGCGCCGCCTAAGGCACGGTCAGTCAGCAGTATCGCCATATCCGCGCATCTGCTAAGGCTGTATCGCAGAACTGCTTCGGCCATGGGCGGCCCCATACTTAACGCAATAATTTTGCCTTGCCTGTCCCCGCTGTCCGTCTGCATACGATTGGCGAAAGCTAATGCCCGTGAGTCCAGTTCGTTAATTACGCTGGGTAGCCGCGTCCGGATGAGCGTGCCGGTCTCAGGGTCGAACGCGTTGTCGGTGATTTGCGTCACGTCCGGGACTTGCTTTACCAGAACTATGTAATTGGTCATAAGATATCTCTCATAAACTCTAACGCTGCCGCACCGCCATACTGTCTCTAAATAGAGATTGTCGCCTAATCTCTCCTCGCCCTGACACACACAATGCGCATCGATATTTTCCGGATAGTTACTTCGCGGCAACGCCACCGGGCTTGCTTGTTGCAGAACATCAGAATCAACCTATCAGCCCCCGTCGCTGATGATTGTTGAGTTCCTTGTATTTTTTCATCGAGTCAGATTCTCACATTTATCAGAACAAAAACCTAATAAAACGCTTACGTTGTGCTGTATTTTACACAAAATCATGTCTGAACGCACGACTTTATTTGGCAGATCTGCGTTTAGCCTTCCCCGGCCCTTGATACTGAATCCGCAATACTGGAGACTTGTAGGCTTTTAAAGACACGGCCGCTTAATAATTGACATTTGTCCATTAGCGGTGCCGCGGTTGTTTCTTGCTATAGAGTTTTACCCATCGTACAATTGACGCTTGTGCAAAAGCAAATGTAAGAAAACCCTGTGGTGGCTCTAATGTTAGGGATTGCTCTTGTAAGGACCTTATGATGAAGAAAGCGTTAATTTCTATCGGCGAATCAATTCACGCCTCTATTCCCAAAATCGGCGAGAAAATGAGGCAGTTAGCCGCTCTCGGATCCGATGCGTATTCGAAACCATCCGAACCGTTGAATTATATCAAGGCCCTGATTGAGTCTCAGGCCTCCGAGGGCGCTGATTATATTGCCGTCAACCTCGATGCCTTTGGCGAGAGCGACCCGCAGGTTGCTATTGATATGATGCTTGAGTACGTAAGAATGGTCCGCAGGTGGGGCGGTGGCGTGCCGATTTGCATCGATAGCAGCAACGATGATGTCCTGATAGCTGCGCTTAAGGGGTGGTACAATACCGACCGGAAACTCGCCCAGCCGCTTTTAAATTCCGTCAAGGTCTATACTACAGATAACATCCTGCCGCTGAAAAAGGATTTCGACTTTGCCCTTGTCGGTCTTTTGGTAAGTGAAGAAGCGCCCACCGGCCCGGGCGGCTCGCACTCGGTTGATGAGCTTTATTCGCTGGCGAAGCAGATTTTTGAGGCGGCGGTTGGCAAATACGGTTTTGAACCGGGCGAAATATTCTTTGACTCGACGGTATTTCCGCTGGCGATAGATATGCCGATGGAGCCGAACGTCCCCGGCTATACATACCGGGCGTTCGAGACAATAAAGAAAATCAAGAGCGACCCGAAGCTAAAGGGCGTCCATTGCTCGCTCGGAATCAGCAACTGCGTTCGCGATTTGCCGGGCCGGAGAATCGGCGTCTGCAGGGCGTATGTGGCGAAAGCAATGGAGTATGGTCTTGATGCCGGTATCGTTAACGTTGCACATCATTACGGCCGCGTTGAGCCGGCGCCGGATTTGCTGGAATTGGTCGATGCCTATGCGAAGATGGACGGCTCAGCCGAAAAAATGAACAAGGTAATGACACTGATGGGCAGCTTCTGCCAGCAGTGCAGAAAGCCGGCCAAGTAGAAACTTATTTTGCCCAATGCTGTCCCGATTTGCAAAACCTCACAACCGAAAGCGATTCGCCGCCGAATCGACACTGAGGTTTCATCAGCGTGGCCAGTCGGTCCCTTTGATTCCGCCAATCGTCAGGTTCGCGTCCGGAAGCCCGTCGTTGGCCTCGCGAATCTCCCTGGCCTTGAGGAATCGAATCTGACCGTCAGCAAACAGGTAATTCCGGCTCCCTACCCAGCACCACCAGCCGCTGTCTTTATCCGTATCTACGCGCATATGATTGCTCAGCCATTCTCCTATGAGTATCTTTCCCGAAGGATTGGCAACGTTAGTGCTTCGCTGTGGAATCGACGGCTGGACGTTGGCACGGTCAAACGTGTCCGCCGGACTGCTCATCGAATCTATTTGCTCCGGACTGTGATAAAACGACATCGAGTATGCATAACTGGTCGACTCATACTTCTCCTTGCTGATATGGTCCTGAGCGCACCACAGAACAGAAGGATTCTCCTCGTTGGTCTTGGTATCTAAATAAGGCTCAATAAAACCTCGCCAGCCCCGGCCCATCCAGAGCCAGTTCCCTGAAGGTAACGGGTCGTTAACTTCGCTGCAGAAATACGTGTCCTCGTTTGTCTCTAAGTACAAATTCATAGCTATATAGATTTGTTTGAGGTTGTTCGCGCATCTGACCTGCATCGCCGCGGACCTCGCCTTGCCAAGCGACGGCATAAGCACGGAGAGCAGAACCGCAATTATCGCTATGACAACCAGCAGCTCCACAAGGGTAAAGCCGGGTCGAAGTATTTTCAGTACCTGGCCGCAGCGCCTCGTATTGAGTGTTTTGCGTTTGGTTTTCACGCTCTATAGCTTACTCGACTGTAACGCTTTTTGCAAGGTTGCGGGGTTTGTCCACATCGTGCCCACGAAGCACGGCCGCGTGATACGCCAGAAGCTGCAGCGGCACAACCGTCAGCATCGGCTGCAAAAGCTCCGGTGCGTCCGGAACGCAGATTAAATGGTCGGCGTGTTGTTTTATGTTCTCGTCGCCTTCTGTCGCGACGATGATGGTCTTTCCACCTCGGGCCCGCACCTCCGCGATGTTGCCCATAATCTTGTCATATTGCGGCCCGGCCGTCGCAATAAAAACCGCTGGCATGCCGTCCACGATCAAGGCGATTGGCCCGTGCTTCATCTCAGCCGCCGGCAGACCCTCGGCGTGAATGTAGCTTATCTCCTTGAGCTTCAACGCACCCTCAAGGGCAACCGGATAATTAAAACCGCGACCGAGGAAAAGCCAGTTGTTTTTCTCTATGTTCGCCGATGCGATTTTCTTGATATGCTCGGACTGCTGAAGTATTTGTTCGATTTTTTCCGGTATCTGCGAAAGCCCCTCTATGCACTCCGCAGCTTCGACACTGCTGATATGCCTTCTTCTGCCCAGTTCAATCGCCAGCATCGCCAGCACCGTCACCTGCGCCGTAAAGGCCTTCGTACTCGCGACACCAATCTCAGGACCAACGTGCAGATATATCCCCGCGTCCGTCGTCCGCGCAATCGAGGAGCCCACTACGTTAACCACCCCCAACACCGTCGCTCCACGCTCTTTCGCCTGTTCCACCGCAGCCAGAGTGTCCGCTGTCTCCCCGGACTGGCTTATCGATATGACCACCGTCCCGTCTTCGATAATTGGATTGCGGTAGCGAAATTCACTGGCGTATTCAGTCTCTGTTGGGATGCGTACTAGATGCTCAAACAAAAACTCCCCCACCAAAGCCGCGTGGTACGCCGTCCCGCAGGCCGTCAGGATAAGCCGCTTGGTCCGTGTCAGCTCGCGCAGATACGAATCTATCCCCCCCAGTCTAATCCGTGTATTCGCTCGGTCGAGCCTGCCGCCCATACACGTGCTCAACGCCTTCGGCTGCTCGAATATCTCCTTGAGCATGTGGTGTGTGAAACCGTCTAATTCTATCTGCTCTAATGAAAACTCAATCTCGCTCAGCTCTTTGCTGATGACAACATTATCAATGGTCTTGGTACGAAACCCTTTGGAGCTGACCGTAACCATCTCGTTGTCGGCAAGGTATATCGCCTGTGTCGTATGCTCCACAATAGCCGCAGCGTCCGACGCCAGAATGTACTCGTTATCGCCTACCCCTAAAATCAACGGACTTCCCTTCTTTGCGCCTATCAGTATGTCCGGAAAATCACAGCACACTATCGCAAGCCCGTACGTCCCTTGAAGTTCGCCGAGTCCCTGCTGGACCGCCCATTCAAACTTGTTCTGACTCGCAGACTTTTTCTGCTCCTTGCCCCCATCACCTTTCGCGTAAAAGTAACCGATTAGGTTCGCTATCACTTCTGTATCGGTTTCACTCGCGAAGCTCGCCCCTTCGCTCTGAAGCCACCTCTTCAGCGTCTCGTAGTTTTCGATAATTCCGTTATGCACAACCGCTATCTTGCCCGTATGGTCCAGATGCGGATGTGCGTTGGTAGTGTTCGGCTCGCCGTGTGTCGCCCAGCGAGTATGACCGATACCCAGCGTCTCACTCTTGTTGGGCTTATCTAAAATCTCTTCCAGAACACTGATTCTCCCGCTTGTCTTTTTGACCTTTATCCCGCCGCCGCTTAACAGTGCCACGCCCGCCGAATCGTACCCCCTGTACTCCAGACGCTTCAATCCCTCTATAAGCGTCGGCTGTGCCGCCTTCTTACCAAGATATGCCACTATCCCGCACATCAGAATTCCCTTGAACTACAAACAGCAAATGCCTAATTAAATCGGCAAGAACGACCGTTAACCTAACCCAAAAGCAAACTCCAAACCAGGCACCTTCCAATAATCTCTGTACATTTACGACTATTATAGAAAAATCCACCACATCCACCAATGCAATTCTGCTTATTTGCTCCATTAGATATTATCATTTGACGGCTCTATTTTTATGCGGTTTAATTTAATTTATGATTGTTGTTATTGATTACAATGTCGGAAACGTGAAAAGCGTCTGCAACGCCTTCCACCACATAGGCTGCGAGGCGAAGCTAAGCGCTGAGCCTGTGGATATCGAGGCCGCCACTGGCCTCGTTCTGCCCGGCGTCGCCGCCTTCGGCTATGCCGTAAGTGCATTGGGCTCGTTAGCCGAAACCATAAAAAAAGCCGCCTTGAACGGCAAACCTCTGCTCGGTATCTGTGTCGGCTACCAGATGCTCTTCGACCAGAGCTGTGAGTACGGCCAACACACCGGCCTCGGTCTCGTATCCGGGAACGTCGTCCCGCTGCCCACGGACCAGGTAGTCCCGCATATGGGATGGAACCTCGTAGAGTTGCCCGAAGATATGGATTTATTCACCGACCTCGGAAAAGACAAGCACTTCTACTTCGCCCACTCTTTCTATGCCGATGTCACCGACACCGACGCCAGGATCGCCTGCACCGATTATGGCTTCCCATTGCCGGCGGCCGTACAGAAAAAAAACATCTATGGAACACAGTTCCACCCGGAAAAAAGCGCAAAAACCGGCCTGAAGGTCCTGCAAAATTTCGCCAAAATCTGCGAAAAGGGTAACGAACAATGCTGACAAAGAGAATCATCCCCTGTCTTGACGTCAAAGACGGTCGCGTCGTCAAGGGCATAAAATTCCTGAACCTCCGCGATGCCGGCGACCCCGTCGAGTTCGGCGCAAGATACAGCGACGAAGGTGCCGATGAGCTCGTCTTCCTCGACATTACCGCCACCATTCGTTCCCGCGAAACAATCGTCGAACTCGTCGAGAAGGTCGCCGAAAACGTCTTCATCCCCTTCACGGTCGGAGGCGGCATCCAGACAGTCGAGCAGATGGATACCCTCCTGCGAAGCGGCGCGGAAAAAGTCTCCGTCAATACCGCCGCCGTACAAAACCCGGACCTGCTCACCGAGGCCGCCCAGCGCTTCGGAAGCCAGTGCACAGTAATTGCCATTGATGCCCGCCGCTCAAAACAACACACTGGCAGATGGCAGGTCTGCGTAAAGGCGGGCTCCGAACCTACCGACATCGACGTTGTTGAATGGGCCGCAAAGGCCGAGAAGCTTGGCGCAGGCGAAATACTCCTGACCTCTATGGACGCCGACGGCACCAAGGCCGGCTACGACAACGAACTCAACAAAGCGGTAACCGATGCCGTCAATATCCCCGTAATCGCGTCCGGTGGGGCAGGAACCCTCGACCACCTTTACGACGCCATTACTATCGGCAATGCAGACGCCGTCCTAATGGCCTCAATCACCCACTTCCAGAGCTACACTATAAACCAAATGAAACAATACCTCAAAGACCGCGGAGTCCCCGTAAACCTGTAATCCCCCAAGGCCGGCTGCCTTAATCTTGTTGCTGCCTGCTGTGCAGTTCATATGCTTTGAAAAGTCCGTAACATATGGTCTCATATTGCTCACCCGCCGGCGGACCGGTGCGGGGACCGTTTCGGAACATGCTCGGCCAGGCCGAACCTAATGGCGCCTTGCCGTGATGAGGACCAAGTGTATTCTTGAGCGTCCCGATAACAACAACTTCAATCGCATTTCTGCCTGCCTTCACCGATTCTGTAACATCAAGCTCCCACGGTTGATGCCAGATATAACCGGCGGCTTGCCCGTTAACTACAACCTTCGCCACGCTCCCATACCACGATGGCAGTCGGACGTAGTATCGACCAGCCGCCTCGCCGATATTGAAGCTCTGCGCGTATGAAACGCCACCTGCATAGAACGGATGTCCCTGCTCATCCCACCGCCCTAATTTAAGCCCCTTATCCGGTACAATCGCGAACCCTGAATCCGCGGCTTTTAGCGTAAACTCACCTAACACATAAGCCGACTCAAGCTCGTGGTACATAGTCATCGGCGAGGCCTTGATCGTAACTGCATTTTCGCCCACCTTCGCTGCCGATGTGATGTCGACCTTACCAAACGCCTTGTCCAGCCACCACGAACCTTCAGACACCGTCACGACTTTCCCGTTGCAGCTAATCTCGTACAAATCCGCACGTTCGATGACTATGTGTAAAGATTTCGGCACCTTCTTTTTGATACTGAACCGATACGTCGCTTCGAATCCGCTGTCGGCCGGGAACTTCTTCGATATCAACTCATCACGAAACTGCACCGCGCTGTCCCACGGATTCTGCCCCAATCCGTGCTTCTCGAACACGAACTCTGATGCCTTGTAAAAGTACGTATTCTCCCTCGTCTCGCCACCTGCCGTGACGTCGACATAGTCGAGCGTCAGGACGTTTAAATCATTACAGCGAATCCGCACCGGCCCGTCCGACCGAATCTTGGTTCTCTTGCCGCCATCGGGCGTTGCTGACTCGCCCGCCTTTTTTGAGAAAAATAAAAGCAGACTCCCACACGGAGCTAAATCGAAATCAGCCTTGATACCATCATCTGCTGTTTCAAACGCATACGGCAATATCTTTCCACTCTCTGCGTCCCACCGCTCAACACCTCGCATCGACGATTTTATCTTCCCGCTGCTGCCTGAATCGATACTCGTATTAGCCAGGAAAAGAATCTCTCCATCGTCAAGCTGCCTGCGATGATGATAAAGTATACCTTTATCGCCTCTGCTGCGAATGATGGCAAATACGTCATTCGACTCACTCAGTAAAATACCAGCCGCCGTCCCTGCACTGACCTGCCTCCACCAGACGTTCTGCGATACCGCCTTGCCGCGATTCGATTCCGAACCGTCAACTAATCCCGGGACCTCCCCGCAGCACAGAACCTCTCCACCGCCTTTCACGTACGCTTCCAGCAGTCCCATTGTTTTCCTGTTAAGGTTCTCCGTCAGTGGCGGCACCACCACCGTTGAGTATCGCCGATTACCAACCTTCAGCGCCGCTCCCTCCACCGAGCCGTGCTGACCAATAATCTCCTCGCATCCTATATCGTACTCTACCTGCGCCTTCGCTAATTCCACAACCAGCTCTTGGAATCCGTCCCCGATCTTTTTAAGATGCTCGCTGTGCTTCGGGTCAGCCTGGTACATCCACGCCGTCGTCGTCGGCTCGATCACCAGCACCTTATTGACCTGTTCACCGGCCGACAATACCGCTGAAAGCCGCGTAAAGTAACCGGCTATAACGTGGTACGCATCCCACCACGGCTCATGATACGAAAACGATTGCGGGTGGTCGCGCTTACGAGCCCCGCGAATTGTAACATAGCTCAGATGCTCGTTCAGTGTATTTATTCCCAGAACATAAAGCCAGTCACCGATTCGCTTCATGTCCTCGAAACGCAGGTCCCAGCCGCCTGCACCATACGCCTCACACAGCGTCCGTCTGCGTCCTAATTGGTTCGCGACGCTCGCCAGTTCCTTGACTGCCCGCACATTGCCGAACTGCCCGTGCACGTCTTCGCTGTACTGGTTCATAAGCGTGTCAATGCCCGGCCGCTGCTGCCACGCGTACATCGCCATATTGTCCGGCACATACATGCACTTCGGCCACTCGTGCTCCCAGTAGTGACCAGTAAACTCTAAGTCGTACTTCTCGCAATACTCATAATAAGGCTTGCCCCACCTCTCGATAAATAGCTCTGACAGTACCTGAAAGTAATTATGCCGAACGCGCTTCCAGTCACCAACGGCTTCAAAAAGGCTCGGCAGGTGGTCGACCAGCGAATAACCACATCGTCTCTCAAACACCTCCGGCAAATCGCCCGTCCAATGATTGTCCCAGTTTGGGCCGAGGTGCGGCTCATCCGTAAAAACTCCCGGAATCCGCTTGCCGAATTCCTCACCTATCTCCCGCCGGTAAGCCTCCATCGTCACCTCGAGAAACTTCTCCGTCACACCCGGCCGTAGCAAATCCACATAGTACTTGCCCCCGAACCACGGCTTCTGCGGTGCCGCCCTTGTAAATACAACGAGATACGGCCCTTCGCCCAGCTTCTCACCGGCTCTTATCTTATCCGTCACGTTCTCATATCCACTGTCCGCAGGTTGATAAACCGCGACTATCTCCTCCGTCAATTTCGGCGGTTCTTTTTCTTCGCGTATCACCAGACTCTTGCCCCGCGACTTAGGCATAGCATCCGGCACAAAACCACCGGCAAATCCCGATGGATACGAGTTCTCATCATATATCCACAGGTTCATACCGAGCTGTTTCGCTTCTTTTAGCGCAACCTTCCACAGCCTGAACCACTCCGCCGAAAGATACGGCGTCATCAGTCCCGGCCGCGGATGAACAAACGCCTGCCTGATTCCCTGTCCCGCCAGGTCCCGCAGCGTCGAAACAACCTGCTCGTCCGTCATCATATCGTTCCAGACCCACAAAGGACCCGTACTGTACTCACGAAGCGGATTGATAAATTTAGCCCTCACACTCGCAGAATCCTCCGCTTCTACGTTAATACCGGCAAAAGCCATTACCGCAACAGCCAAAACACTGCACCGCCGCATACGACTGAAATTCTCTCTCATAGTAACACCTTTCCCCTACTTAAGCCATTCGTACAATTCGTAATGGTCCTTGCTCATACCCAGCTTCTCATATACCTCCTGCGCACGCCTGTTCTTCTTGTCAACGTAAAGACGCAGCCCCATAAGCCCCTCCGACTGCTCAACCTGCTTCTTCAGATGCTCATAAAGCTGCTTGAATATCCCCCGCCCGCGCGCCTCCGGAACAACATAAAGCGAGTGTATCCACAGAACCGTCCCGTTCCGCCAGTCACTCCACTCCGGTATCGCCAGGCAAACGCCGACAATCTCACCGCCCTCCTCTGCCACCCAGTATGTTCCCCGTGCCGGTTTCTCGAATACTCCCCGCACTCCCTTCGTCACCACATCTTTATCTAACGCCAGACCCTCCGTCTCTTCCGCCATCCGCACCTCGAACTTAACGATGCGCTCCCAGTCATTCAATCTCCCTTCGCGAACCTCAACCATCTCGGCATAGCTGCCCTTCGCCAAAAAAATAAGAAAATCTAAAATATATCCAGGTACGTATCAAGCTCCCACTCCGTCACCTGCTGCTTGAACTCGTCCCACTCCTTCGTCTTCACGTCAACATATCGCTCGAACATATGCTCCCCGAGCGCCTCTCGCATCAGCTCATCCTTCTTCAACGCATACAGCGCGTCACCTAACGAGCCCGGCAGAACATCAATCTTTTTACTCGCCAGGCTCTCATCATCGAGGCTGTATATGTCCTCTTCCACCGGCCCAGGAGGCTCTAAGTTGTTCTTTATCCCGTCTAATCCCGCCTTTAACATAACGGCAAACGCCAGATATGGATTACAGCTCGGGTCCGGATTGCGAAGCTCAATCCTCGCCGCCTCGCTCTTGGCCTTGAACCATTTCGGAACCCGCAAAAGGGCCGACCGGTTCATCGCTGCCCACGTCACATATACCGGCGCCTCAAAGCCGCTAACCAATCTCTTGTAAGAATTCACAGTCGGACACAGAATCGCGCACATCCCGTTTATATGTTTTATCTGACCGGCAATAAAACTGAACGCGGCCTTAGACAGGTTGTACTTGTGCTCCTTGTCGTAAAAGCCATTTACCTTTGCCTTGATGTCGAACAGGCTTTGATGAACGTGCATCCCCGAACCGGCCTTGCCCATCGCCGGCTTCGGCATAAACGTTGCGTTCAAATTGTGCATCTGAGCAATCTTCTTCGCGCAGTATTTCAGCGTCAGCACTTTGTCCGCTATGTCCAGACACCCGCCATAGTGGAAATCTATCTCGTACTGCCCGAGGCCGACCTCGTGATGAGACGCCTCGACCTTAATCCCGAAATTCTCCAGTGCACCTATTATCTCCTTTATCACCCTGTACCCTTCGTGCGACGAAAGGTCAAAATAGCTGCCGTGGTCTATGGGCGATGTCCTTTGTTCCTTTAGAATTCCGGCCATGGGCGACAATCTTTTTTCGCTGTCCGTTCTAAACAAATAAAATTCCGGCTCTGGCCCGACATTAAATTCGAATCCTGCCTCCGCAGCCTCGGCAGCCGCACGCTTGAGAATAAATCTCGGGTCGCCTTCAAAAGGCCTGCCGTCCGAACCGTAACTGTCGCATATCAGCCGTGCGCTCTTGCCATGTTCAGACAGCCACGGAACTACCGCGTACGTCCCCGCATCCGGCTTCAAAAACAAATCGCTCTCTTGTATCCGCGCAAAGCCTTCGATGCTCGAGCCGTCAAACCAGACCCCGTCCGTCAGCGCATCCTCCAACTCCTCAACGGGTATGATGACTTCCTTTGTGACGCCAAGCAGGTCCGTAAACTGCAGCGTAATAAATTTTATCTCGTCCTTCTTTACCTGCTCTAAAACCTTTCGAGCTTCCATTTGAACTCCTTTGCTAAACCAGCTTATTTCGGTTTCTCCGAGTCTGAAAAACCCTGCTGATGCGACCGGGCCTATTCTCAATTTTACTACCAAAAGTGCAAGATAAATCTGAAAAATTCGTCGTTTTAACAGTCCACCGTCGGAATTCTGCGCCGATTAACGTCACCAAACGATATAGGTTGCCAACAGAATCCTTCTGTGGTAATATGCCCCGACTGAAGATTAACTGCTCATTTGGAGGTGTTCACAATGCCTAAGCCACGCACAAATCTCTCAAACCTCGCGACCCCTGCCGTTTGTTGTTCTCCCTTGTTCTTCGCCGTCGTCTCGGCTTGCCTGCTCCCGATAGTTTTCTTTGCCGGTTGTCTCGAAGAAGCTCGTCTCGCCCCATCTGAATCCTCCGCCCCCGAGCTTCGCCCGCACGCACTCTACGAGCCGCCCAGTTCCCCTTCTCCACAGGACTTCAAGAAAGTACGCCCCGGCCTGCATGGTTCCTTCGGCTCAATCGATGTCCGCTACGACCGCGATGTACCACCCAGGACAGCCCGCTTAATGTCATACGACGCCGTCGCCTGGCGCGGCGAAAGGCTCAGCGTCCAACTCGTCCTCTGGACATCCGAAGGTGCCGAACAGGTCAGCTTAAGCACTACACCGCTGCAAAACGAAGCCGGCTCCGAACTGCCGCCCTCGTCTCTCCGCCCGGCCTTTGTCCGCTACGTACTCTCAGACGACGGCTCCCAAGGCTGCGGCCCTCTGCCGCCCGACGCACCGCGAACTCTCGTCGCCGATATCATCGATACCGCCAACCAACTTGATATCCCGCCGCGAACCACAAGACCCATCTGGCTCTCAATCGATGTCCCAGCCGACGCTGAACCCGGACAGTACACCGGACAGCTCCTCGTCTCATTCGCCGGCGGCTCAATCGCCTTCGAAATAAACGTTGAAGTCCTGTCTCTGCGCTTGCCGCAGCCATCCGACTGGACATTCCACCTTGACCTCTGGCAGAACCCCTGGGCCGTCGCCCGCTACCACAACGTCCGGCCCTGGTCAAAAGAGCATTTCCTCCTGCTCGAGCCCCTCTTCAAAATGCTCGCTGACGCCGGCCAAAAGTGCATCACCACCACCATCCTCCACCACCCTTGGGGCGGCCAGACGTACGACCTCTACGGCTCAATGATTGAATGGACCAGAAATCCCGATGGCACCTGGACCTTCGACTACTCCGTCTTCGACAAATATGTCGAGTTCTGTACCCGCCTCGGAATCAAAGAACAAATCAACTGCTACTCGATGGTCCCTTGGGGCAACAACTTCCGCTATCTCGATGCAGCAACCGGCTCCTACCAGACCCTCACCGCCGAACCCGGCACCGATGCCTACAACGAACACTGGCGGCCCTTCATCACTGACTTCGCGGAACACCTAAGGAAAAGACGCTGGCTCAACAGAACCTCCATCGCTATGGATGAGCGTGACTTGCCCTCTATGCGGGCTGTAATCTCTCTCATAAAAAATATCGCCCCCGAAATAAAAATCGCAATGGCCGGACACTACTTCCCCACAATCAACGACGACGTCCACAACCTCTGCATCTATATCACTCACATCGACAAAAACACGCCTGACGCCATCGCCGTAAGAAAAAAGCAAAATCAAATCACTACCTTCTACGTCTGCTGCAGCAACGCCAAACCCAATAACTTTACTTACTCACCGCCCGCCGAATCCGCATGGCTGGGCTGGTACGCCGCCGCAATGAACTTCGACGGAAACCTCCGATGGGCATACAATAGCTGGGTCGCCGACCCGCTCTACGACACAAGTCACGTCACCTTCCAGGCCGCCGACTGCTTCTTCGTATATCCCGGCCCGCGAACATCCATCCGATTCGAGCGCCTCCGTGAAGGTATCCAGGACTACGAAAAAATCCCGGTCATTCGTAAGGCCCTTGAAGAATCAAACAACCCGGGCGCCTTGCAGACTCTCGACGAGATGCTCACTCACTTCACCTATCAAAACGCATTGAAAACTCCCGCCGCCGAAACCGTAAACGAAGCGAAAAAGCTCCTCACCAATCTCTCAAAACAAGTCGCTTCGCTGCCCGGTTACGCGGCCGCCCCGGCACCAAAAGACAGACCTTCAGCCGACTCTGTTAATCTCGTCCCTGACCAGCCCGGCAAAACACCAAACTACTGGTGCACCTGGGGAGCCCAGAACTATGCCTCCAATGATGCCGCCTTTGAAGCCTGCGTCGAGCTAAAAGGTCATTTCGCCATTGCCGACACCCTCACCGAAAAGAACATGTTCCACGACCCCGGCTGGGCAAATTTCCTCCCTAAAGTCCGCGAAGACATGTTCATCCTCTATGACCTCGGCTGGGACACCACCCCCGGCGTTGACTTTGACGGCCAGCGATGGCGCCTCGGCACCCTCGAACTCGCAACCGGCAAATTCCCCTCCTGCACCGGAACTCTCGCCGAACGACTCTGGAAACTAAACGAGCTCACAAAAGCCGCAGGCTGGCGAGGCGCAGGTATCTGGCTCGCCTCGCAGGCCGCAGGCGACGGCAATGACGGAAAGTTTATGCCACAGGACCAGCTCGAACAATATTGGCGGACCCGCGCACAATGGACCCGGCACGCCGGCATCGAATACTGGAAAGTCGACTATGGCGCCCGCGGTGATAAACCCGAATTCAGAAAGATGCTCACCGATATCGCCGTCGAAGAAGCACCCGGCCTTATCGTCGAACACGCGAGAGGCTCTGGCCCCGTAAACGACGAGGAATGTCCCTGGGACACCAAAGTCTACAATAGAAAGGGCTCCTACCGCACTTGGGGCGACGGCGAAGTCCTCAAACAGGCCGTCACTGTCGCCGAGTTCAGCGACATCCTCCGCACCTACGATGTTACCGCCTACTTCTCAATCCCGACAACCCTCGACCGCGTCGCCCAAATCCTCGCCGAGTTCTCCGAAAAGCCCGGCTACTCCTGCATACTCAACTGCGAGGACGAACCCTACATCGCCGCCGCACTCGGCACCGCAATGGGTATCCTCCGCCACCCGCTCTCGCGCACCGAACCCGGCATAGAGTACGACCCCTTCAATTTTAAAAATAGAATCGACGAGGTGACTCGCGCTGTCCGCTGGCACCGTATCGCGCCCGCCTTCCCCGTCGGCACCACAAAAGTCACCCTCGATGATAACGTCCTCATGGACACTTGGCGATTCCGAAAGTACGACTCATGGGCAACCTGGCTCAAGGGCAAAGAAGTCCTCCAGACCGCCCCTGCGCGTGTCGCCCGAGGTCTGCCGCTTCCTGATGTCACCATCCCCGACGCCGGCCCCGCGCCTTACGTTATCGCCTCCCGAAATCCGAACGGCGCCGTCGCCGTAGCGACACTGCATAGAATATCTCCCGGCAGGGCCGCTTATTACCCGCTCGCCGATGTCACCCTCAACGTTCCTGAAATGCACGCTCCCATCGGCATCTTCGGTAAATACCGCTCACTCACACTGAAGTTCCCCCAGGATCCCGGACAGTACAAAATCTACGCACAGGACTTGGCTGGCGATTCGGCAGCCAACATCACCAAAAAAGTAACGCGCAGCGCCCGCGAAATAACCTTGTCAGGAGATTTAATCGAAAAAATCGGCCTCGCTGCTGCAACCCCCGGCGATGTCTCAGAACCCGCCCTCGTACTGAAAATCGTAAAATAACCTTGCACTGTCATTGCGCCAAGCAAAGCTATGTGGCGATCTCCACCCCAATTATCACTTATCACTAATCACCTAAAAGCCCCTCTTGTCTTCAACCGCTCCACGCAACACAAAAAAAAACCCAACTTGCTACCCTTAACGTCCAACTCC
The DNA here is from genome assembly GCA_964513655.1 of uncultured Pirellulales bacterium. Lineage (GTDB taxonomy): Bacteria > Planctomycetota > Phycisphaerae > Sedimentisphaerales > Anaerobacaceae. Next base: position 23,811 of record CAZENQ010000025.1, read on the forward strand.
CGCGGCGCCAATGACGTCGGAGATACGATGGACAGAGGTTTTGACTTTTTTTCTAAGAAGTTTCTTCGGGCCTATGTAAATCAGGCCGTCGGCGACGACGTAGGTAAGGTCTCCGAAGCCTGCCGATACGGAGTCCAGCAAAAGATTGAAGGCCATCTTTAGCGGGACTTTGGCGGTTGAGTCGATGTTTATGGGGCTGGTCCTGTCGACGTCGGCCTCGTTGTACAAGTCGTTCCAGAAGACATAGACATTCAGCGGCGGCTCAACGGAGCTTTTTAGTACGTCTAACGCATCTGCAAAGTGCATTTCGGGATGCAGCTCGGAAAGGTCAAAAATCTTCTCCAGTTGCCTGTAGACAACTCGGTCGGACGGTCTGGCTGAGGTTGGGGGTGTTGTGGTTTCGGGGGCTTTAGGCGGAGTTTTCATTTCGGCTGTTTCTGTTTGCTGGATCTCGAACAGCTTAGTAGCTTTTTTAGACTCATTTTGAATAGCTGTATTCTCAGCGGGCTGATGGAGGACCGCTCGTATCATCCACTGGCCCTCAGTGAAAGGTTGCATTTTTTGCCCCGGCAGGCCGATAAAGGAATTACCGCTACTGCTGTCGTCGTAGTGAATGTGTATCGGCTTTTGCGGTGTTGGGTCGAAACCGACGCAGATAGCGAACGTCGAGGGAACTTCAACAGGCTGTAAGAGCAACTTGACCCAGTTTCTGGTCCCCGTATTGCGTCTGGCTGTGAGGTCGGAATACCCGAAGGTGAATTCTTTGATCAGGTTAAATTGGTCGTCTAACAGGCATATATGGAAGTTCTTTGCCGGGTTGTAGGACGCGCCAGCGGGCGAGCAGCTGAGGCGAACCGCTGCGAGTATGTGACCTTCACCAGGCGAATCAAAAATTACAGCGTGACCGCCCTCCGGGATACTTCTTCGGCCTTCGCTTGACCCATCGTCGTAAAATAGTTCGACTCTTCTACGTCCCCGCCGAGTACCGCTGGGAGGCTTAGCCCTTGTCTCGCCTAATTCTTGCTGAGCTGAACGGATTGACTTGGCCTCGGGCTCCAAATTTGCACTTTCGGCCTTTGCATCTTGCAAGCTGGTCTTTGCTTGCGAATTATCGGGCTCAACACCCAGCCACATTTCGTAGTATTTGATAGCCCTGTCATACTGTTTCAATTCCATATAGGTTGTGGCTAAGCCGTTTAGGGCAGCGGTAGCGCTCGGCGCGGCTGCTACCGCCTTTTCCCAGTGGCCGATAGCTTCGTCGGTTTTGCCCTGTCCTTTGGCGATCCACCCGAGGCCGTTGAGCGCTGCAGCGTGTTTAGGCTGTATCTCAAGGCATCGCTCAAATGAAACTTTGGCGCTTAGGGGCTTTCCCTGATTTTGCTGCGACCAGCCCAGGCCGTTCCAGGCATTGGCATTTGTCGGGTCTTTTTCCACAGCTTTTTTGAATAGTCTCTCAGCCTCAGTCAATTTACGCTCGCGCCACAACTCCCATCCCTCCGAAGCAATATCTTCTGAGGCCATCTTATCCGCATCACTAACATTGCTTGCCCGCCCAACTTCAACTTGAACATCCGTTTTGAGTCCGGCGCGGAGTGAGACGTTTTTGAACTTGACCCATTCGTAAGGCCGGGTCTGGAACTGGAATTCCTTTACATTTTCTAATGGTAGATCATCGAACTCCACAGTCGTAACACGTGTTTTACCTATATTTGTGGGATTCATATTCGTGGGCATATAGATTGCTTCTGATTTATCAATTGCAATAACACGGTGGTCAAAATCGGTAAACGTATCAGCCATGGTTAATATAGTTTTTCCGTCTTGTTCATGAATGTTAGAGAAACTGCCCCCTCCTTGAAAACCAGTGAAGGAATTATCTCTGTTCGAGATACCTGATGAGGTAGTTTTCCAGGGTCCGCTAGCCACCCCAATGTCTACCCTGACTGTATTATCCTCAATCGGTATCGAGGCAACGATGGCTCTTAATCCCTCCACAGGGTTACCTTGTTTGAGGGGTTTTTCTTCAAGAAGGCTACCATTTGATTGAAGGATATGCCATCTAATATTAACCCCGCTTTCACTTAAATCACTCAATCGAAGTGCAAATTCCCGACGAAGTCCCTTGGAACGTGGACCTAAAAATATATGCCTAAGGTAAGGATTCTCAATTCTGTCATAAGGAGTGATGTCTGTCAGAGTCCCGTCCGGCCGCCACCATTGTTTACCTTCGCTCGGATGCTCACACACCCCGACCAGTTCAACCGTAACGTCATTAGGGAGAATGGCTTTAAAATCCGTCTGCTGCTCGTTGCCTTCTGCCTTTGCTCTGGCAAACTCATTTTCGGCGTCTAATCGTAGATACTTCACCTTGTTCAGTTCGCCCTGAGTTACCCGCCCAGCATCTAATAATAGTTTTGTCGTTTTTTCTTGCTCCAGGTACAAGGTTACAATTTGACCCAAAATGTCAATTCGCTTTTGAGGTGTTTCAGACAGTTCACTTTCAATCCGTAGTAAATCTATTTTAGCCTCCTGAAGCTGCCTGGAGTTTGCCCGACCGTTGTTATATTTCTGCTCTACAGTTTGCAGCGTTTTTTTCAAAATATCTTTGCGCTCCATGAGCAAGTTGCGCGAATCTTCAACCGTCACGCCATTTGGCAGCTCCGCTTTAAACTGTTCTTGCCGCTCTTCGTGCTGGACATCAGTTTTTTTCGGTGGTCGGGCGGTAAGGGCGAGGGTTGTCGGGACGGCGACGAGCGCCAAAAGCAGGATTGTGATTACAACGATGAAGCTCGGTCTTTTGTAGAATTTTTTGTCTGGCTTTAAGATGGTTTTTATGCGGTCTTCGATGTTTTTTACGGGGCCGGCGACGGCCAATGAGGGAATTGGCTTTGCGGATTTGTGCTCGGCGATGAGGGTATTTACGATGGCGGTGCTGTAATCTTTCGCTTTGGCGTTCAATCGGGCGATTGCCATTTCATCACAGCACTTCTCGCGCTCAGCGCGGATTTTCTTATTGGCCCACCAGACCAACGGATGGAACCAGAAGACTCCTTGGACGATTATCTGCAGCAGGTTTACTGCGGCGTCGAAGCGAAGGACGTGGCTCAGCTCGTGGCCTAAGATGCCCCGGCGGTGCCTGGGGCTGTCCAGCTTTGCAAAGTCAGCCGGCAGATAAATGCCGCCCCGCAGCAGGCCCCAGACGAAGGGCTGGCCGATATCTTTGATGAGCCAGACCTTCGGAAGAACTCGGATGTCAAGGTCGCCGAACAGGTTGTCTATGGCACTTTTTAAACCGGCCGGCAGCGGCCTCCGTGCCCGCTGCAGCCAGCTATTGGTCCGCAACGCCTTTATTAACGTAACAGAAAAGAACAAGGCCAAACCGCCAATCCAGGCGAGTGGCAGCCACTGTCGTACAGCGAATCCAGATAGTCTTTGCCCGACGGACGGCCGCTCAATCACAGGCGTTGGGGGGGCTAATGCGACGGGCCGGTCGTAAATGACGGGGCGGACAGGCTCGATGGTCAGAGGCGGAATTTCAGCAGGGACGACCGCTGCCGGTTGTGGTATTTGCTGCTGCGGCAGGACCGCCAATGGTATCGTGAGCAAAGACGGCGTCAGGCACTTGGCTAGGACAATCAACCAGAGAAGGTAGCGGACGTGCGCGCTTTTGTTTTTCAACAGTAGTGACACCCCTGCTATTGCCGTAGCCAGGACAGCTATCTGCCAGCTTTGCGTGGCCAGATAATTTGTGATTTCGGTTAGGGTGTTTTCCATTTTTGTTTCTCCGCGAAAGTTATCGTTTATTCTTCCTTATCAACTGCTTTAGGTTTTCGATATCCCGGTCGTCGATTTTGCTGTGCTCGGCTAAGTACTGCATAAGCGGGGCGGGGTCGCCGCCGAACAGCCGGTCGAGAAAATCGCCGACAGTCCTTTTTATAACGTCTCTGCTGCTGACTGCGGGAAAGAAGACGTGGGCCTTGCCGTCGGTGTTGTGTTTTAGGTAGCCTTTCTTTTCCAGCCGCCTCAGAAGCGTCTGCACGGTCGCGTACGTTATCCTCCTTTTGGCCGGGAGCCTGTCACAGACCTTCTGGACCGTGGCCTTATCGAGCTGCCAGACTATTCTTAGGATTTCCGTCTCGGCCGGACTTACTGCCGTCAATCTTCGTCTTGCCATAACAAACCTCCTTTTACAAGTGTACAACATAGCATATCGTACATTTGTACAACTTGTCAACAATAAAAATAAAATTTTAAAAGAAATTTTCCCCGCCCCCATTTTCCCCCAAAAACCAGCAAGAGCGGCAGCATGACACAATTCCCTATGATAAGCACATCAAACTAAGAAAATCCCAACTTGCAATTCGCAACGCGCTGCCCGTAACGCAGCAGATGCCCAAGAGGGCCGCTCAAAACACTTTTTCAATCATCCGTGCATGCACTCCCAGCCCGGCCACCAATTTCCTTAAAAATTTTTACTCCTTTGTTAATAACGAGTTACGAGTATCGCGCATCGAGAATCGATGGTCTTTTCGCACCAAACGCGCGCCCCCCTCTACTAATGAGCGGACCCTCCGTCCGTCCGCCCGCTCTTTGAAAACTCAATAAATCCCGTAACCCTCGCAGCGCAGCGGAGATCCCGGACTTGATCCGGGACCCAGAAAAAAAAGCTTTGTGGCTAACTAAAAAATGGAAAACAAACCCAATTTTATGGATACCAAAAATGAACATAAACTCAGCTATAACAAAGGGTTATGAAAACGCTCATCTCCGCTCAACCGAAAAAACGAACCCAATCTCAAACTCAGGACGCGCGACGCAGAACGCAGGACAAAAAATGTCAAACGAAACCAATTTCCGAAGGTCATAAATGAACATAAACTTAGGCTTATCAAAGAATTACGAAATGAACAGCCTGGCAGACCCGGCCAAAACGAAACCAATCTTGCCCGGTCTAAAACGACAACTCTACCGGACTAACCTGTCCCATTCCTTAGAGTCCCCGGACTCTAAGGGGGAGCACTCCACAACTTGCCAACCCGAAGCGTCCTCGCGAGGCACCCCACCGCCGCCAACCGCCCTTACATTTCCCCCACCATTTATCCACAATTCGCCTCCCGGCCCGGCAATTTTTGCCCCCCAGATCCCCCATTTTAACGTCACAACTTTCGTAAACTTTCACACTTTGAAACACTTATTCCAGCGCCATTCCACAACTTTTCTTACGTTTCCCCTATTCCTTCACACTTTTTCAAACGTGAACCGGTGCGCGTTCGCGTCAATTCTCACCTTATCCCCGTCCACGAATTTCTCCGCCAACAGCTCCGCCGCCAGCCGATTCTCCAACCGCTGCTGGATCGTCCGCTTCAACGGCCGAGCACCAAAAACAGGGTCATAACCCTCATCCATAATCTGTTGACGCGCATTTTCGCTGAATTCCACCTCAATCTTCCGCCCACGCAACCGCTCCACAAGGTAACCTAATTGGATATCCACAATCTTCTTCAAATCGTCCTTGCCGAGCATCTTAAAGACGATTACCTCGTCGATACGGTTCAAAAACTCGGGTTTGAAGTGCTGTTTGAGCGATTCTTTGACGTGGGCCTCAATCTCCCAGTCCGCGCCGGCTTCTTCGGTCAGTTCCTGAATCTCCTGACTCGCAATATTGCTGGTCATAATCACGACCGTATTCTTGAAATCCACTGTCCGGCCCTTGCCGTCGGTCAATCGACCATCGTCAAAGACCTGAAGCAGTACATTGAAGACGTCCGGATGGGCCTTTTCAATCTCATCCATCAGAATCACCGAATACGGCTTTCGCCTAACGGCCTCAGTCAATCTGCCTCCTTCTTCGTAGCCGACATAGCCCGGCGGCGAACCGATAAGCCTTGCAACCGAGTGCTGCTCCATAAATTCACTCATATCAATGCGAATCATAGCGTTTGGGTCGTTGAACAAAAAGTCCGCCAGCGCCTTGGAAAGCTCAGTTTTGCCCACGCCCGTCGGCCCAAGGAACAAAAATGAGCCTATCGGCCGGTCCGGGTCCCCCAGCCCAGCCCGGCTCCTGCGAACGGCATTGCAAAGGGCCGCAACCGCCTCATCCTGCCCGACCACGCGCATCCGAATCGCCTCTTCCATCTTCATTAACCGCTCACGTTCACCGCTTAGCAACCTGGCTATCGGGATTCCGGTCCACTTGGATACAACCTGGGCGATATGCTCTTCCGTTACTTCGTTCTGGATTATTGACCTCTCGGATTTGGAAAGTTTGGCCTCTTTTTCGTCGAGCTCTTTCTTCAAATTGGCAATCGTCTCGTATTTCAGGCGGGCGGCCGCCTCTAATTCGCCCTTTCGCTGAGCATCCTCAAACTGCATCTGAGCGTCTTCGATTTGCTGCTTGAGCTCTTTTATCTGGTCTATATCACCCTTTTCGCTTTCCCACTGCCCGGTGAGGTTTTTGTCCTGCTGCTGCAGTTCAGCTAATTGTTTTTCAGTGCTTTTTAGTCGTTCTTTACTTGCCTGGTCGGTTTCTTTTTTCAGTGCCTCGCGTTCGATTTGCAGCTGGACAATCTTTCTGCGAATAGTGTCCAGCTCGACGGGCAGCGAATCGTTCTCAATCCTTAGTTTTGAGGCCGATTCATCAATCAAATCAATGGCCTTGTCCGGCAGCCACCTGTCTGATATATAGCGATTCGATAAAGTCGCGGCCGCCACAAGGGCGGAATCGGTAATGCGGACGCCATGATGGGTGTCGTAGCGGTCCTTCAGGCCTCGAAGAATGGCTATGGTTTCTTCAACGGTCGGCGGGTCAATCAAAATAGGCTGAAAGCGCCTCTCAAGGGCGGCATCTTTTTCCACGTATTTTCGATAGTCGTCAATCGTAGTCGCGCCGATACAACGCAGGTCACCCCGTGCAAGCGACGGCTTTAGCAGATTGCCCGCGTCGACGGCTCCTTCAGCCTTGCCGGCACCGACGACGGTATGGAGTTCGTCGATGAAGAGTATTATCTGGCCCTGGGCACCGACAACTTCTTTTAATACAGCCTTCAGCCGGTCCTCAAATTCGCCCCTGAACTTCGTTCCCGCTATCAAAGCCCCCATATCGAGGGCGATAATCCTTTTATTCTTCAGCCCGGCCGGGACATCACCTGCTATTATTCGCTGGGCGAGGCCTTCGACGATTGCGGTTTTGCCAACACCCGGCTCGCCGATTAGGACGGGATTGTTCTTGGTTCGCCGGTTGAGGACCTGCATACAGCGGCGAATCTCCTCATCTCTGCCGATGACTGGGTCGAGTTTTCCCTTTCGGGCCATCTCTAAAAGGTCAATTCCGTAGCGTTCGAGGGCTTTGTATTTATCTTCCGGGCTCTGGTCGGTTATCTTTTCGCCGCCGCGAACGTCTTTCAGGGCGTTTTCAATCTGTTCAGGCGTGATTGAATTAAGCTGTAAAACCTCTTTGGCGTCGCTCTGTACCGAAGCCAGAGAGATGAAAAGGTGCTCGACACTGAGGTATTCGTCGCCCATCGCATCGGCGCGGTTTTGGGCATCCAGTACGATTTGGTTGAGGGCCGGGTCGGGCATAAGTGTAGTGTTGGCCTGGCCTTGCGGCAGACGGGCAAGCTCGCTTTCGGTCATATCTTTAATGCGCGAGATATTGGCACCGATCTTTTTCAGAATCATCGCTACGACGCCCGTATCGTCGCTGCAGACAGCGTTGAGCAGGTGCAGGGGTGACAGGACGGTGTGGGATTTGGCCATAGCGACCTGCTGGGCGGTGGCGAGTGCCTCCTGGGCCTTTAATGTGAATTTGTCGAATTTCATGGCATAAGTTCCCTGAAATACAACTGTTCTTATTCTACTACGCTAAGAAGCAAAGGGCGTGCCGGAAAGATTAAAAATTCACAAGTGCATTAAAGGCAGGAGGTTACGATTATCTCGGTTTTGCCTGGTGTGTGCCAATTTGGCAGAGATGGCGAGGCTTTTTGGCGGGGGTGTGGGCGTTGACGCAAAATGGCAGCTTGGTTGCGTTTATGCGTCATAAAATCAATCAAATGTGCAGGTTTTTGGGGGGTAGTTGTGTCAATCAAAAGTGCAGGTTTTTTGGGGAAAGATGTGAGAGTGTAGGTGGGTTTTTGGGTGAAAAAACGGTGTAGGGAATTTGGGAGGTGGGAGGTCGCCCTTGTTTTAGGGCTAAAAATGGGGGTTGGGTGTGTTGGAAAGTGTTTCAAAGTGTTAAAAGTTTGGAAAAACTCAGAAAAAGGGGTGGAATTGCGCTTGAATAAGTGTTTGAAAGTGTTTCAAAGTGTGAAAATATTCAAAAATTTTGACGGGAAATGAGTGGTTTTTGGGGGTCAAAAATTGGCCGGGCGGGAGGCGGCGCGCAATATACACTATTTAAACTAGTGTATATCTTGGAGGAAAGTGTCGCATATTGACAAATTTCCTATCAATTTGCGACAGGTTTTGAGCAGCCGGAGGCGGCAAATAGTGGACAGGTGGTGGCGGTAATTTAAGGGCGGTTGCGGCCCCAGTTAGATAGGCCCGCAATAGAGTCCGCCGGACTCTATGCAATGGGCAAGCTAAAGCCATCTCACGGGGTCTACGCTGCGCTTCGAGATGCGGGGGAGCTTTTTTTAGACGCGGATACCTATTACCTAAGGCACAGGAACACAGGTTGGCGTGGTTTTTTGGGGATTTAATGGGTAAAGAGGTTTGAAAAAAATGGGAAAAATGTTGTGCAAGCGGGGAAATTGGGTTATAATGGTTCGAAAGCTGGAATAATGCTCATGGAGGGGCGGAAAACATTGTTAACACCCAAAAATGTAGGGAGAAAGACGATGGAGGCTAATAAAAGAGATAAATCCGGGCGTGAGGGCGGTATTTCTGTCATTATAGCGGTTTTGGCATTGGTATGCCTATGTGGGGAGGTTGGTTATTGCCGGACGATAACGGTGCAGGCGGACGGGACGGGGGAATATCCGACGATACAGGCGGCGATAGATGATGCTAATGACGGGGACCAGGTGGTGTTGGAGCCCGGCACGTATACGGGCGACGGCAACCGGGATATTAACTTTAGGGGCAAGGCCATCACACTAAAATCCGAAACCGGTCCGGAAAACTGCATAATCGACTGCAATGGCAGTAAGTCAGAACCCCATCGCGGTTTTTATTTTTACAATGAAGAGGGCCCAAACTCTGTTATTGATGGAATTACAATTGCCAACGGCTTCGGGCCTTACAAGAAAATCTCCGGCTCTAATTATTCACGTGGGGGTGCCGTACACTGTTATAATAATGCCAGCCCTACTATTAAGAACTGCATTATAAAAGATAACCAGGCACGGAATGGTGGTGCTATCGAGTGTTACGCTGGCTGTAGCCCTGTAATTAAAAATTGTATCTTTATGGACAACTTGGCGAAAGATGGAAGCGCAAGCTACGGGGGTGCAATATACTGTCAACTTAGTAGCCACCCAAAGATTTTGAACTGTTTGTTCCTTCGTAATAGGGTAGGTGCCGGGCATGGAGACGGTGGTGCAATCTGGAGTCAGAATGGGGGGCCCATAGCAATCAACTGCGATTTCATTAGTAATAACGCTGAATGGGGTGGAGCCATAGCAAGCATAGGAGGCTCTTCGAAATACACTAATTGCATTTTCTGGGACAACTATAGTCCAAATTCAGGAGACGATATTGCTAATCATAGCGGCGGTACTATTACCATAGGTAACTGTCATTTCAAGAGTGGTTTGAATTGGCCTTCGATATACAACGGCGGGAACCTCATAGATGGAGGGGGGAACACCAGTGGTAATCCTGAGTTTGTAGATTTTGCAGGAGGCGATTACAAATTGGTATATTATTCACCGTGTATTGATACGGGGACGAATGAAACAGAAATCGAGGTCCCCGAAACTGATTTAGGCGGCAATGCCAGGTTTGTGGACGGAGACGGTGACGGAATAATCAATATTGACATTGGAGCTTATGAATTCCAAGAACCTGAGGTAAGTTTGATTCTGCTTGACCGGGAAGAGTTTGAGTTCTTTTATCTTGGTGATGGTCAGAGTCCTGAAACTCAGGTTCTTTCCATACGGAAAGTTGGCCTTACAGATTTAAATTGGCGGATTACGGAAGATTGTGCCTGGCTTGATGTCTTGCCTACAGAGGGGAGTCTCTCTGCCGGTGAGGTTGCTCTCGTTAATTTGAATATAGATGCCGAAGGGCTGGCAAACGGCCACTACAGATGCCATCTAATTGTTTCCGACGCTGGGGCAGGGAATAGCCCTCAGACAGTTTTGGTTGATTTATACGTTCGTCCCATACAGGCAGCTTTAGATGCGGCTGAGGATGGTGACGTTGTTATTATTGAACCCGGGGTCTATACAGGCAGATACAACAGGGACCTTGATTTTAAGGGCAAGGCAATCACTCTTCGAAGTATCGACCCTAATGATGCAAATGTAGTTGCTGCGACAATTATTGATTGTAACGGGACACAAGAGGAACATCATCGAGGGTTTTATTTCCATAGCGGGGAAGATGGCAATAGTGTTGTGGCGGGCTTTACAGTCGTTAATGGTTATGCACGTAACGGGGCCGGGATCTACTGCGAGGAGTCAGATCCGGTTATCACTAATTGTAATTTTATTGGTGGTATTGCTGAGAACTGGGGAGGCGGGATTTTCTGTGGTGATACATCGCCTGTAATATCAAGCTGTAGTTTTACCGGCAACCGTGCTTTTGAAGGCGCGGGTATTACCACTATCGGCTACGGGTACCCTGATATAAAGGAATGTGTCTTAATCGGTAACGCAGCTTCGGGGAGCGGTGGTGGTATTAATAGTGACATTCGAAGTACACCGACGATTTCGAACTGTATAATTACCAGTAATTTTGCGGGGACATACGGAGGTGGCGGGATTTCGATATTCCAAAGCAACCCGACCATTAGTAACTGTTTGATTGCGGGTAACAAGTCGGATAATTTAGGCGGTGGGATTCTTCAGTGGTATGATTTTGAAGACGGTTCGAAGATTATCAACTGTACAATTGCGAGTAATTCGGCGAGTGATGGAGGAGCTATCAGATGCACGAGTAAGATGACAGTTGTTAACTCGATTTTGTGGAGTAATTCGGCTGCTATTGGCGGAGAGGTGTCAACACTGGGGCTTGTAACGTTCAGCTATTGTGATGTTAAGGGCAGCGGCGGAAGCGGGCCGGCATGGAACTCAGATTTTGGGTACGATGGCGGCGGCAATATCGATGCAGACCCGTGCTTTGCTCTGGAGAGCGACTATCATCTTATGCCGGATTCGCTTTGCATTGATGCCGGTGACCCCAACTACGTCTCAGAGCCAAACGAAACCGATCTCGACGGCAAACCCCGCGTCATCGACGGGCGGATTGATATGGGGGCATATGAATATCAAGGCGTTAAGAATAGTGTTCCTGTTGCGTGTATAGTGGGAGGGGACAGGGTTGTTGAGGCGGGGGTTGGTTGTGAGGCGATGGTTGTGTTGGATGGTTCGTGTTCGAGTGATGCGGATTCTACGGCCGGGACGAAC
>CAZENQ010000026.1:0-34950 GCA_964513655.1 uncultured Pirellulales bacterium
TCTACATTGTACGGCTGGCTGCCTTTATCGGTGTAAAAAGTAATGGCTCCCATCTCATTTAATTGGCCCTGATTCGCATTGATGTTGTAACGATAGATGTAATCATGAGCCGGACGCGAACGCGAAAACTGCATCAGTAAATCGCCGCCAAAGTTGTCATGTGAGTAACAGTACTGTATAGTGCCGTAGCTCGTACCGCCGTCAAGGTCGAATCCGCCGCCGTCGCCGCCCATTGTCTGCCAGTCGTGAACCTCGTTGAACTGAAAAACTATATTCTCAGTCTCCCAGCACCACATACCAAGAGGGCCGCCACCGTCTGCCATACACCACTCGCCACCGCTGTACGCTAAGTTAAATTCAACCAAAGCTCCATCCAGGGCTGAGAGGTTGATGCCGCTGCCGGAGTGCGGGCCTCTGGTACCTACACCCGTGATGTCATGCATCACGCAATCGGCGATGTAGAAGTCATTGTGAGTGGATTGCTTCATCGGCCACTCGGCGCACTTGCTGCAAATCCCCTCCTTGCCAATGCCATAAAGCTCGCAGTTGGTAATCTCAACGTCACGAAACCCGCTGTAGCCGTAGCCCATCAGCAGTATTCCATACCCGCTGTAGTTAGTTACATCCACGTTGTCAATCCGGATATAGTCCACCCTCGCACCGGCCGTGCCCAGGTCCGCTGATAGCCGAATACCTACGTTCTCATCCCATCTGTCGCCTTCGTTGCCCGGACCCACAAGAATCAGGTCTTTTATCTCAAAGCCTGCGTTGTCGTAAATACCCAAACCGGTGGACTCGCTGCCTTCTACGCCCATAGTCGGATTACTCAGCGTTGCCCTCCCTGTTCCGTATGAGCCTACCGTTATCGGGCTTGTCGACGTTCCGGCCTCATCATCGAAAGCCAGTTGTCCGCTGAACGTCTCGCCGCCTTCGAACAATATACTGTCGCCGGCGCTGAACGTCACGGTGTTCACCTTGTCAATCGTCGCCCACGCATCCTGCGTCGAAGTGCCCGAGTTGTTGTCATTGCCCGAGGGACTCACGTAGTAGGTGGTGCCAAACGCCGCACTGCTCAAACCCAACAGCAAAATAAAAGTCAGCAAACACACTATTTTCTTGCACATAATACACCTCTCTAAAAAATGGTTAACAAATCCTTTGCAAAGACACACCCTTAGCACTACTTTTCTAGATGTGTCCCTCTATACCGTTCCGAGCCTGTTTTTCTCACCTCCTTTCATCGCCCGTTACACTTTGTTAATGTCCGTTTTTCCCACTTGCCTTTTATGCTCATCATGCCTTACGCATGAAAATTCAGCACACATGGCACCACTCCTGACCCCAAATCCGTCCACCATCATGCACTTGCAAAAACCCTATGCGCCGCGCAGTCAAAAACTTGTACCTCACTCACAAAATGCCTACACACCACTACCTGGGTTTTCCACCCTCACGATCCCCATGAGAGGACACTAACGTGCGGGGTGTACGGTATCAATCAGGCAAATAGAACCGAATACCACGCGGTTCTTTCAATTTTAAGAGTTCTGCCGTTTGATATTTATAGATTTGGCTCTGTAACTGTCAAGGACTATTTGACAGGGTTTTTGCATATTTTTAACGGAAAGCGCGTAGCTCCTGTATTTGCAAGTTGTTACGGACATTGCCTTTCAGTAAATAAAGTACGTTCACCAATCTCCAGCTAATAGCCCCGCATCCGTTTCAGATATGATACACCCTAACACGCACAAGCAGCGGGAATCTGAATCTGGCGATGGAGAATTGGTGAAATCTGCGGCCAACGATAACGCACGAAAAATTCGACTAAATGTCCCCCGAACTATTGGAGCAAATTCACTAAAAAGCTTCCGGCAGAATCCTTCTGGCGGCGTCGCGCAGATAATTGGAAATCTGCCTCTCAGAGTTCATACCGAGTATTTTTCTCGCTAAGTTGTTACAATCCTCCATGGTAACAGAGCGAATAATCTGCTTTATTTCAGGTATCATCGGCGGAGCGAGGGACATCGTCCTGACCCCCATTCCAAGCAGCAGCATAATATGCTCCGGCTGAGAAGCCATTTCACCACAGACGTGCAGGCCTATTTGCGCCTTGTGGGCATCCTGAGTGACTGTCCGGATAAGGCGCAGCACCGCAGGGTCTGACGATGAATACATAGTGGAGACCAGTTCGTTGCCCCTGTCAACCGCAAGCGTATATTGCGTAAGGTCATTTGTTCCGATACTGAAAAAATCTACATCTCTTGCGAGCGTAGAGGCCGTCAGGGCCGCCGAGGGTGTTTCAATCATTATGCCTATCTCGATGTCTCTGTTGTACTCTACCGACTCTTCATCGAGGTCCTCCATAACGTCTCGCAAAACCATCTTTGTCTGCATCAGTTCCTGCAGATTTGTAATCAGCGGGAACATTATTTTAACCTCACCGAGCACCGATGCCCGCAGGATTGCATGCAATTGCGCTTTGAACATCATAAGGTTCTGCAGGCAGAATCTTATGGAGCGAAGCCCCAAAAACGGATTGGGCTCAGGAGCAAAACGCTTGCTTTGAGTATATTTGTCCGCACCAAGGTCGACGGTCCTTATTGTTACAGGCCGATGCTTGAAAACACTGATTGTCTCGGCATAAGCCTGATAATGTTCCTGTTCGGTTGGTTCGCTGGGCCTGTTAAGATATAAAAACTCTGTGCGGTATAACCCTATACCCTCTCCGCCTTTTTCCAGAACTGACTCGGCTTCATCGGGGAACTCGATATTGCCTAACAGTGTTATCCTCGTACCATCCCGGGTTACTGCCGGTTTTTCCCTTATTGCATCGAGCCTGTGCCCAAGCTCTGCGAATTCCAGCGAGTATGCTTCGTACTGACGGATTGTTTCGCTGTCGGGATTTACAATCACAATACCGCGATTGCCATCAATAATAACGGTATCGCCCCCGCGGACGCTTTCTGTGAGGTCTTCCAGTGCAACCACCGCTGGGATACCCAGAGACCGTGCAACTATAGCTGCGTGGCTGGTTCGTCCGCCTGCGTCGGAAGCAATTCCTCTCACGAATTGTTTGTTAAAGCCGGCTGTTCGGGTGGGACTTAATTCGCGAGCAACGACCGCCACCTCCTCGGTCAGATGTTCAACATCCTCGCGCTTTCGCCCAAGAAGCTGCCGGAGCAGCCGTCTTTCAATATCGTAGATGTCCGCCGCTCGGTCGCTGATATACGGGTCTTTTACCTTCGTAAAATGCGACGCTATCTCCCGTAGCGTCGTCGATACAGCGTACTCAGCCGTCACCGATTCAGAATGGACAAAATCGGTTATCCTCTTTCGCAGGCTCCTGTCGTGCAGGAACCGCAGATGTACAGCAAAGATATCTTTTATTTTACGCAGTTCGGTTGCTTCTTGCCCGGATTCCAGTTGACTTAGTTCGTCGGCTGCAGCCTTAAATGCGTTCCTCGTCCGCTGAATCTCCACCATACGTTGGGAAGGGTTTATCGAGCGGCGAGGGATTCGATAATCCTCCGAGTCAATAATCAGACATTTGGCGATGGCAATGCCCGGTGAGACAGCTATTCCTTTCTTTATTTCCATAGCACAGTTCTACTGAATTCTAAGTTTCTTTCTTCTCGTCTGGTGCCGGCTCATCGAAGTGCTTGTCTTCCACAAGTTCCCGCAAAGCATCCAGCGCTTGTTGGGCATCTGCGCCTTCAGTTCTGATTTTTAGTCTGGTGCCATAAGTTGCGGCAAGCATACTCATCTGCATAATACTCTTGCCGTCTACACTATTTTCACTGTTGCTGACAGTAATGTCACACTCAAACTGGTTCGCAGCATCGACAAACTGCATGGCCGGACGCATATGCAGTCCATCTGCGTTTTTTATTTCGACTTCCCTTTCGCAAACAACTTTCTCCAATATATCTTCTCCTGCCCGCATCTTTCAGGCTCCGTGCCCGACTCTAAGCTCATGAATTCACACTACTACAGGGACGAATCTTCATCGGCTTCTTTAAGAAGGCCCTCAATTTCCTCTGCCGTTGTAGACTGCCTGAGGAACTTCCGGAACCTATCTTGCTGCAAATGCTGGAATATGCCTTCCATTGCCTGCAAGTGTCTGTCGGGATTGTTAACCGGACTTATCAGAAGTATCACTGAGTAAACCGGCTGTTTGTCCAGCGAGGAAAAATCGATTCCCACGCTGCTTTGTCCAACCGCAGCAACCACATCTTTTACCGCCGCGTGTTTGACATGAGGCAGTGCAACGCCCTTGCCCATTCCCGTACTCGCTTCCTTTTCTCTTTTTATCACCGCCTTGATAATGTCTTGGCTGTTATCCTTGCCGAGCCGCCCGGCTTTATCGAGAGTCGTAACAAGCTCGGCTATCGTGCCGTTACGGTCTTTTGCCTTAAGTTCAGAAATTATCGCCTCAAAACAAACAAAATCTGAAAGCTTCATCGTGTCGTACCTACTCATCTCTTGCCGGTCTGACCAGCCGGCGGACAATCACAAAATAATTTTACCGCAAAGGCTACCCAAAACCTGCACCACCTGTATGTTTGTGGTCTCGTTCCTTGCCTTTTTTCCTTCTGAGCTGCCTTTCAAGTTTATGGACAGCTACGTCAATACACTGGTAAGCATCTTCGCCGGTCTCGGTAGCAACAAAAATCTTGCTGTGTTCGCCTCTTGCGATTATCTCCACGCTGGTGCTGCCGCTCCGTCCGCCGTCGATAATTACCTCGACCTGATTGATGCTGTTGTAGTACTTGGGGAGTTTTGAGGTCTTCTGCTCGGCATGCCTTCTTAGGGCTTCCGTTATTTCGATATGTTTACCGGTAATAGTAAAAAGCAAAACCAATCTCCTTAAACCATCTTGTAATAAAAATCCGTTTTAGTTTTTTTAACCTTTCAAATCAGGCGAGGGCAAAAATCCGGTGTCCTTCCTAGGTTGTGGCGCTATGACCCCTGCGCTGACTGCAAACCTTAACGCCTCTTCTACCGTCATGTCCAGATCTATGACCTGCTCTTTCGGAACCATTATCACGAAACCGGTAAATGGTGTGGGCGAGGTGGGTATAAGAACAGTAAGAAATTCCTTCTCCATGTTGTCTATGAGTTTTTTCAGACCGGAGCCGGTAACCAGCCCCATCGACCATATACCCTTTCGCGGATACTCGACCGCAACAACGCGGGAGAACATCTTTTTCTGTCCTTCCTGTGTCAGCAGGAAATCAGTAACCTGTTTTACATACGGGTAGACCTGCTTTAGAAACGGCGTGTTCATTATGAACTTTTCAACTATCCGCCACAGGGTCCTGCCAACCACGCTGGCCAAAAACGCGCCTACTATAAAAACACCAAGAAGAGCTATGAGGAACCCTGCCACTGATAACGCAACATCAATCCAGAGTTTGTCAAACTCAGGCTTGCTGGCGCCGGCGAGTATTATCAGGTATTCCAAGCCTCCTTTTATATATATGCCGATTTTGTCATAGATAAATCTGTAACCCCAGATGAATATCCAGATTGTTACAATCGTCGGCAGAAGTACGGCCAGGCCGCGGAAGAAATACGTTTTGAAACGTCCCATAATATTATTATTTCCCTAACAACAGTCCTTTGTCGTCAGCTTGGCGTCTCTCGTCCGTACTGTCAAAGAATAGGCATAAAACACACATCTGACCCTGAAAGCACAGCTTAATTCATGGTCTTCTCGAAGTCAATAAAAAAGTCTCTAAGGCGTTCCTGAAAACATTTTGTCTCGTTTGGGGGCTCCCGGCAAATGTGTACCAAGCAGGTGTATCACGGCCCCTGCCAATGAAGCGAGCATCCAAATAGCCCGTTGACACAACGCCAGCGCAGATGCCGCGTCCTTGCCGACGTTGGCGAAGTGGATAAACATGTAAGCAAGCGTTCCCTCAACCACTACCGCCCCTCCAATACTGACAGGCACGGCCCCTAATACCCAGGTGAGCGTGAAGAACACGTAATAATACTTCACGCTGACTTCAATACCGAGATTTAAGCCCAGGAACCAAAAGCCGGTGATTGTCAAAATTTGCAAAAAGACCGTCAGGGCAAAGACTATAAAAATTGTCAGGGGCTTGCTGCAGTAGATGATGATCGCATTCTTGAGCTTTTTTGTCCCGCTGGAACTGAGCTTTCGAACGTGCGCACAGGCTTTGTTGAGCAGTGCTCGCCCTCGCGCATGCAGAAGAAGTGAGCAAAAGACTACTGCAAGCAGAGCACAGACCCCAATAAGCGCCCACTTGTACTCAGCCACGGAGTTTAGAAAACCGCCACGCTTTTCATCGCTCGCAACTGTTATATCATGACGACCTCGAAGGAAAAGCGTATAGAAAAAAGTGGCGATTATCAGTGTGCTTAAAAGGCCTATCACCCTGTCCACAAATACGCTCAGGGCCGCTTCGAACCTCTTATCGGTGTGGCGGGTAACATACCACGCACGCACTAAATCGCCTCCCACCGAACTCGGCATAAAATTATTGTAAAAAAGCCCCAAAAAATGCAGTCTGACCGCAGCAGAGAAGTCTATAAAGATGGATTGCGACCTCAGCAGCAGCCACCATCGCAGTGCCACTATTACCTGGCCGAGAGCAAAGATACCGAGTGCGACGGCGAAAACTCCCAAATTTATCCGGAGGAAGGTTTCTGCCAAATTGTCCCACCCCACTTCACGACTCAGCCACACTGCCCCCCAAATGATGCCCACCACGACCACTGCAATACGCATAAACAGGAATATGTTCTTGGTTTTCTTGACTTCGACCTCAGCCATTAAATTAGGTTCTCTTAAAAAACTTGTTTTCACAAATAATAACGTGTAAAACTACATCTGGCAAGATGGTAAGCCGGCGCTTTGCAAAAAGATTGCAAAGACGACAGCCTGCTGACAATAACAATTTAGGAGACCCGAAAGGTGGCAACAAAGCAAAATATCGAAGAAGGTCTGGAATTTGCTCCAAGATTCGATGACAACGGCTTGATACCAGCCGTAGCTCAGGACTCAAAGAGCGGTCAGATTCTGATGGCCGCCTATATGAATCGCCAGGCGCTTGATTTGACAATCCAAACGGGCTATGCCACATACTTTAGCAGGGCCCGAGGAAAATTATGGAAAAAGGGCGAAGAAAGCGGCCACACACAAAAAGTACAACAAATACTCGTCGACTGCGACCAGGACTACCTCCTCCTGAAAGTAACCGTCGATGCTGGCCAATGTCACGTCGGATACCAGTCCTGCTTCTACCGGGCATTGAAGAAGGACAGCGATAAAGACCTGGAATTTATCGCAGAAAAAGTCTACGACCCAGAAAAAACTTACAAAAAATAGGTCCAGACTTCGGCCTGCACGAGCTTATCTACCTTCCCTAAAAGAACTTAGTGAATTTAGGCATGGACACCCCCTCCATGTTTCTCATATTTGGTAAACCTCTGAAAAAACCTTATTTTTCAGATAATTTTCTTGACTTGGGCGCAGGGGCCGTATAGATTTAAAACCGCAATGGATTAGCTTAGTGAGGAGTGGCTGGATGTGTTTGGGTTTTTCCCTCACCCGAAAAAAACGCCCCTGACTATACACGAAGGCATTCTGGCCAAACAGATGCAAATATCTGTCGGGCTCTGCCAACACCATTCGAGTAGTGATATTCTCCTTGGTTACTACACGCGCAAAGCGCACGGCCTAAAGATTAGCTGCGGCTCGTTGCCGCAAGATATTTGCTGAAATGTAAGTGTTAGTGTTTTAAGGAATGGTTTTTTTGGAGGTATTGATTATGAAAAAAATGAAACTGTTAATTGTTTGCACCTTTGTAGGCTGCCTGATGGCAACCGTGCCGGCCTTCGCTGACAAGACCTTTCTCTTCGACACCCTGGAAGACTGGAATGATGTCCTCGGTGATGGCATCTCCGGAATGAACGAACCGGCGTGGGACGAGTACATGTCACAGTGGGAACTCTTCACCGAAGAAGGTAATTCTTATCCAAATGACGTTTTTATGCCGTCTGAACTGCACGTTTACGGCGGTGGCGGTTCGTACGAGGATTATAACTATCCAAACGCCCCTGGATTGGTGATGTCCTGGGGCGACCCCTGCTTTCCAGATGGGAATTTCTCCAGTGCATGGGTGTACGACTTTGGCCAGGACCCCGATTTAAGAAACTGCACAATCACTGTGACGGTCACTGCACCGCAATTTGGTCTTCTGCCGCCGCACACGCAGATTAATCAGGTGTCACTCGGGCTTCAAAACCTGCCTTTGGTGGGTGGCCCCATCCGTGCCTGGTACTGGAACTGCGGCCCCGGAAACCCGGTACCCTGGAACACCCCAGTGACGATAACTATCGACACCTCGAAGACCGGAGTGACTGCGACGACCCCAACCGCTTCATCGTATATGAATAACCCTGGGTTCAACCTGCAAACCGTCCAGTACATTATTGTGGACGAAGGCGGATTGTGGGTCGGAGGACCGCAGAACGCCCCTCCGCCGGGTGGCGGAATTGGCGGCATGTGGAACTACTGGCACAATCTGGCAGTTGCTGCGAATCCCCCCGCAGCCGCGGTGCCGGGCAAGTGGTATGTCAAATGGAGCCAGCCGCCTGTGAAATGGGTCGATGACCCCAACTTCATCTGGGGCTGGGATGAGCTCTCAGACCACAATGGCCCACAGATAGTGGCGGACGATTGGAGATGTAAGGACAACCGCCCTGTTACCGACATCCACTGGTGGGGCTCCTTCATCGGTTGGAATTTGCCCCTTCCTCCGTTAGTCCGCCCACAGGCCTTCCACATTGGCATCTGGAATGACATACCGGACCCGAACCCTGGCGACCCGTCGGTATTCAGCCATCCCAATGAGCTTGTTTGGGAAAACTATTGTGACAACTGGGTCTGGAATTTCGAGGGACATGATAAGGACCCCTGCGACCGGCCTGAACGCGATATGGAAACCTGCTTCCAGTTTACCCAGCTTCTGTCTCAGGATGAGTGGTTCTATCAGGACCCCAACGACCCGTGCGACCCTGCTGGAAGGGTCTACTGGCTGAGTATCGCGGCAATCTACAACCCCGCTGACTACCCGATTCAGTATCCCTGGGGTTGGAAGACCCGGGAGCACTTCTTCAATGACGATGCGGTCCGTATCACAGATGCGAACCATCCTGTTAATGGGACCACGTGGCCGCCAACACCGCCAACAGTCGGTTCTAAGTGGGTTCTGGGAAACCCGATTTACTTCCCCGACCCGAATTACTCTTGGGATGTGGCCTTTGAGCTGACCACTAATGCGCCAAATTACCCTGATGACCCGATTCCCGGAGACCTGAACGCCGATAAGATAGTCAACCTCGTTGACCTGGACATCATGGCCACTAATTGGCTCACAGCCGCTCCGTAGAGCTGGTGACAGTTTGAGCAAGTAGAATCGTACTTTGCAGCTTTTTGCAGAGTGCTTTATATGGTTGACACTATAGGGCCCTGTGGGCTTGCGATTATGTTGCAGCCGCAGGGTCCTCTTTATTATTGCTACAACCGAACCGTGGGCAGCAAGCACAGGTCATACCTATACACCCCCATCGTTCAAGAAAAACAGCGTTAAAAGTCGATATAGACACTTGTAAGCTAACAGTTTACAATAAATAACAGCTTAATACTGAATTCCGCAATGGAAACAAACACGTGACAAGTATCCTTGAAAAACGCCTTTCCTTGCACAAAGACCTGGCAGTTCAACAGCAGCAGAACGACGCCTTGAAGGCGCAGCTAAGCCAGCTTCAGGCCTTGGCCAACATCGGCACGACAACCTATATGGTCGCCCACGAAATTAACAACTTGCTCACACCGCTTGGCAGTTTCGCAGAGCTTGCCCTAAAACACCCCGACGATAAGGCCTTGATAGAAAAGGCGCTCCAAAAAGCAGTCCGAAATTGTGAGCAGGCCTCGAAAATTATGGAAAGTATGCTTGCAGTTGCGGACGGCGAGACACAGGACAAGAAAAATATTCCGCTGATGACTTTGGTGCAGGAGGTTTTTGCCTGCCTCTGTCGGGATTTTGCAAAGGACCGAATAATGGTAAACATCGAGATTACCGAAGAGCTGAACATCTGGGGTGTCCCTGTCCAAATTCAGCAGGTCTTGATGAATTTGATTCTTAATGCCCGTGACGCGATGCTCCCCCACGGTGGGGTCCTGACCATCAAAGCCCACGACACAGATGCTGCAGTTCAGATAGAGATCGCCGACACCGGCTGCGGAATTGACCGTGCCGATTTAGAAAAGATTTTCGAACCTTTCTTTACTACCAAGAATGATAGAAACTCGCCGTCGAGACGCTCGGGTGCGGGACTTGGGCTTGTATTTTGCAAAAGGATAATAGATGAACACGGAGGTTGCATCTCGGTCGAATCCAAACCGGCTGAGGGAACTGCGTTCAAAATAATCCTACCCAAACCCAGTTAAGGCAATAGCAGACAGTGGCTCCAGTCTTCCAAAATGTTGGCCATATCACTTTAATGCTGCTGTTGCTTGTTGGTTCCGCTTTTTTTTCAGGTGCGGAAACCGCCTTCTTTAATCTATCGCACAGACAAATAATCCTGCTGCAAAAATCCAAGCATAAACTCCAAAACCTGGCTGCAGCATTACTGAAAGAACCAAAGCAGCTGCTTAGCTGCCTGTTGTTTGGCAATATGATAGTTAACGTCCTGTTTTTTGCACTCGCCAGTGTCCTTACGGTTCGTTTTCAGCGGCAAGTTGGCCCGGCCGCCGCCGCTTTTACCGCCTTCTTCGCTTTCTGCGTACTGGTGCTGCTCGGAGAAATATTGCCCAAATCCTTGGCCTATATCAGTTCAAAATCGCTCAGTGTCGCCGCCGCACTGCCGGTATTCCTGTGCACAAGGGCTTTCAAACCTGTTGTCTTTGTCTTTAGGTTTTTAATAGTTGAGCCGGCCCTTAGACTGCTCTTGGGGCCCACGAAACCGGCTAAGCCAATAACAGCAGCCGAATTCAAAACCTTGATGGAACACGTGCGAAAACGCGGCCTTATTACCACAGATGAGAATAGACTGCTCGCCGAGGTTGTCGAACTCGGCTTTCTCAAAGTACGCGATTGCTTGCGACCGCGAGTGGATATGATTGCCTGTGCCGTTACGGATTCCAGCCAAAACGCTCGTGAAATCATGCTGAAAAATAACCTGACAAAACTGCCTGTTTATGCTGGAACAATAGACAATATAGTCGGTCTGGTCCACCTTCGACACCTCTTGCTTCACCCGAAGACGCTGCTGGGCAAGCTCGTGCAGAAAGTTGATTTCGTCCCTGAGCAAAAGACGGTCGAATCCCTCCTGGAATTTTTTCGCAAAACTGCTACAGACACCGCGATAGTAGTGGACGAATATGGAGGCATTGCAGGGTCGATTCGTTTGGAGGATATCGCGGAAGAGTTGGTCGGGCCCATTGAACTTACTGATGGGATCCAGCCTGTCGAAAAGATAGGGCCTTTTGAATATCGGCTGGCGGGCGCCCTGGCTATTCACGACTGGGCGGGCGCGTTCGGCATTGACCCCGCCGAAACAAGACTTTCCACAATCGCCGGTCTGGTAACCGCTATTCTGGGCAGAATACCAAAAGCCGGTGACGTCGCTTACCTGAAGAACCTGAAGTTTACCGTCGAACGAGTGCGAAAGCACCGGATCGAAACACTAATATTGACCCTTCAGCCGATACCGACCGATGCTAAGTAGCTTGATTCTAATATTGATAGTTGTTTTTTTCGTAATGCTCGCCGGTCTGTTCTCCGGTGCCGAAACCGGGATATACCAGCTCAGCCGGCTTCGCTTACGCCTTGGTGTTGAAAACAAACGCCCGCTGTTCGTCATCCTCGACAAGAGCATGCGCGACAGCCCTGCCCTGCTTCTGTCGCTGTTGTTAGGCACCAATCTCGCTCACTATGTTGCCACGAGTATTGTTACTTTGTTGTTTTTGAGGCACCTGCAGGTTGAACATACTGCTGAACTATTTGCTGCTGTTCTGACGGCACCGGTGCTTTTTATTTTCTCTGAGATGCTGCCCAAAAATCTTTTTTTCTATCGTGCTGATTTTCTCATGCCATACGTCGCCCCGCTTTTATTGGCGTTTCACAGGTTTTTTACCTGGTGCCAAATAGTGCCCCTGCTCGGCAAGCTGTCACGCGGCTTTACTGAACTGGCAGGTGCATCGGTTGGTCCTAAAACGGCAATGGCCGCCGTCCGCCGCCCTCACATCAGAGCAATATTTCAGGAAACACAGGAAGAGGGTTTTCTTAGCCCCGTCCAGACCGACATCATAAATCGCTTGGCAGGCATTTCCCACCTTAGTATAAAAGCTGTGATGACGCCTGTTAATAAAGTGCAGATGCTCGATGTAAATACCGACAGCTCCACCCTGTTGAAACAACTGGCCGAGTCAGCCTTCACCCGTCTGCCGGTTTACGAGCATACGTCTGCAAACATCACTGGCTTCATAAATATCTATGAGTGCCTAAGCGCAGACAAACAGTTTGCTGATTTACGCAGCTTCATAAAGCCAGTACGAAAACTTCCCGCTCAGACTCTCGTAACAGAGGCGATAAATATTATGCAGACTGAGAATCAAAAAATTGTTTTGGTTACCAGACCCGGCCACGCCGGCCGAGAAAGGCCCGTCGGTATTGTAACAATGAAGGACTTGGTTGAGGAACTGCTCGGAGAGCTCACCGAATGGTAACGTAATTCCGCAGCGCAAAACCAAAATCAGATGACTAAATGTCTTTGAAAATAGTCAATACTTTCGTTTTCTTAATCCTCGCGGCACTTGCCCTTGCTATACTGGCCAACGGCATGACCAAGCCCCTTGGTCACGATGAACACATGTACTGCACCGCCGGTGCTCTATTAGCACAGGGAAAGCTGATTTACAGGGATTTTTCATACGTCGCGCAGATGCCTTACCATCCGCTGCTTTGTGCATTTTTATACAAGGCCCTGAACACCACTCACTATCTGCTCGTAGGCCGCATGCTTTCAATAGTCTGCGATGTCCTTGTGGTTGTTTGCATTGTCGGCATATATCGGCGCATCTTTGGTTCCTTTAAAATCTCGGGGATGCTCTTGGGCCTGGCTGCTGCCGTCCTGTACTTGTTCAATCCGTTCGTCGACTATGCCAACGGCTTCGCCTGGAATCATGATGTGGTATTTTTGTGCGTTGTGCTTTCTTTTTGGCTGTTTATATCTATCGATTTCAGCCATAAGTCAAAGTACTGGCGAATTGCCGTTATCGGTGCTCTGCTGACCTTGGCAGGCTGCATGCGTATAACCACAGTACTGGCTCAGATTTTGTTTTTCGTGCTATTGTTGGTCCGGCCTGCGCAGACAATAAAACAAAGACTCCAAACCGTCCTGCCCTTTATGATTGCGACGGTGTGTGTATTGATTTGGCCTCTCTGGACAGTCATTGCGGCCCCGCGGGCATTTTATCTGAACCTGTTCTGGATGCCTGCGCTCAACAGCGAATGGCTCCACAAAATAGGTATGGTTTTTGGTAAATTTGACCTGATATTAATCGCACTAACAACACCCGGCTACCCTGTACTTATCCTGATAACGATTCAACTGTGGGCGACAATTGTGTTGTTGCGTCGCAAACTAAAAATATCAAATGTTACAAACCTGTTGCTTGCCGTCCTGTTGCCGCTCGTATTTTTTATAATTGCTCTGATTCCCCCGACCATGTGGAAACAATATCTTGCGATGCCGGCCCCCTTCCTCGTAATCAGCTTCGCTTATCCACTGCTGTATATAAGAAAGCTTACCGACATACCCGCGCACAATAAATATTTTCAAATAGTCCGCATCTTAATAGCCGCCTGCGCACTTGTGTCGATTTCCTTATACCCCATTGTTCTGCATAGAATTCCGAGGCTCCTTAGTCCGCAAAGCTGGGTCCCCATTCGCCTGCACCGTATTTCAGAAGACATCGCCAAAAAGACCAAAGACCCGAAACCGATACTTACTTTGGCCCCTCTTTATGCCCTTGAGGGCGGCTGTAATATTTATCCTGAGTTTTCGTCCGGCCCGTTTGTTTATAGAATTGCCGATTACATGCATCCTTCCGACCGGCAAATTGCCACTGCGATAGGCCCGGGAACACTCGGCCAATTGCTTGAAAAATCCCCACCCGCAGCCGTCATACTTGGCGCAGAACCAAAACCGCTCGAAGCCCCCTTCCTTCAGGCCGTTGCATCTCACAGCCAAAGGTGGGATGTAAAAACCTATGACAACGGCCTTATAGTCTACTTCAGACGCTGAACCGGCTGCATGAAACAGTTACTCAGCTGTATCTCTTTTCCTTGTGGAAAGCAGAATTAGGTTTCGTATGGCGGCGGTGTCTCTGGCATCGAGCCATCGCTGCTCGAAATCTTTTTCCTGGGAAATCTGGGCTATGGCCATCAGGGCACGCAGGTGATAATTGCGTTCATCTCTGCTGCCTGCTAAAACAAACATTATCCTGACTGGGTCGGGCGCATGTGGAAAATCAATACCATCAACAGCCCGGATGAGCAGGATGTCGAACTTGTTCTCGCCTTCCACCACGATGTGCGGTATGGCAAATCCGGGTTGTACGACAGTACCGCCCTGGGCTTCACGATGAAGGAACTTCTCAAAAAGTACGTATTCGTCGGTTTGCAGTCTCTCGGCCAGGATGGCCGAGACCTGCCGGAAGACATCTTCGGCGCTTCTGCCGCCCTTTGTATCCAGGATGGGGCACTGTCTTATAAGTCTGTCGAATCTGTCCTCGATTATGTCGTCTCGTTCTATCAGAATGTCCCGAAGCTCATTTTCGAGCGTTACGGTTTTCAGCTCCCTCGCGGTAACACGTTCTACGATATGCATTATTGCCGAGGCCCTGCCAACCCGCTTGGAAACATAAAGTCCGAACCAGCCCGCACTGACAGCTATAAAACCACCCGTAATCAGCAGCGGCACCCTGCCCATATCGATGATGAGGGCACCATAAGCGATGATAGCAAGGATATGGATATAGGGATATAACGGCGACTTGAACTTCGGTCGGTAGCTTTGTATCCTGCTCTCACGCATTATTATCACGCTGGCATTGACAAGAATGAAAAGTATTATCATTAAGGTGGAGGCGGTCTTTACCAGCACTTCAATATCAAGAAAAACGATGGCCGCAATCATAAATCCCCCTGTAACCAAAACGCTGATGTGAGGGGTTTTGAAGCGCTCGTTGACGCGCGAGAGAAGTGGCGGAAGCAGTTGGTCCCTGCTCATAGCCATTGGAGACCGTGAAGCGGCGAGTATCCCACCATTTGCCGTGGTCACAAAAGCAGCTATGGCAGCTAAGCTCAGAATTGCGAACCCGGGCAGGCCCATAAATTTAGACGCTGCCAGTGAAATAGGCATCAGGTGGCCAATCAGTTCTTTGCCGTCGACGACACCTACGGTAATTACAATTACACCAATGTAAAACAAGGTTACGACAAACCAGGCCAGTAGCATACCCAGGGGCAAATTTCTTCCCGGCTCTTTGACCTCTTCGGCAATGCTGGCAACTTTAGTCAAACCGCCAAAGCTTATGAAGACCAGACCGGCGGTTGCGAACACAGCCGCCCAGCCCTCCTCCAGAAAGCCCCTGAATCTTTCAGCCTCAACCGCCCTGCCACCAAAAAAGACAAACACTGCAAGTATCGCCAACAGTGTCCCCACGAGCAAAACCTGAAATCTGCCTGTCTGTTTGACGCTTATAATATTTAGTGCCGTAAAGCTCAGGCAGCAAAAGGCCGCTATTGCCTTGAGATGCCACTCGACCATTTGCGCTTCCATTATTAGTTCGATTAAAACTGCCATCCCAACGACTGCAAAAGCACTTTTTAATGCCAGTGAAAACCAGCCTGCCATCCCGCCGAATAAGCCCCAGATCGGCCCTAAGCTCCGCTCTACAAAAAAATATGTCCCGCCGGCCCGCGGCATCGCCGTGGCTAATTCAGCCTTGCTCAGGACGCTGGGTAATACCAAAAGCGATGCGAAAAGATACGCCAGTATCACGGCCGGGCCGCTTCTTCTAAATGCGATGGCAGGAAGCACAAACAGACCCGAACTTATCATCGCACCCGCTGCTACCGCAAATACATCGAGCAAACCGAGCTGTTTCTTGAGTTGAGCCATGTTAAAACGTCCCTGTTCTTACAAGCTGATAAGTATATATTAGTTTCCCCTTTTATCGCCCCGGCGTCAAAGTTTTTTTGGACATTTTATTTTTCCGATGTAACATACAGAACTATGGCACCGAAAATCCTGCTGGTAAATCCCCCGATTTGTGATTTCGCGGCTTATGATTTCTGGGTGAAACCGTATGGCCTGCTCAGCGTCGCAGGTTATCTTCGGGCCAAAGCCGAATTTGCCCTCTTCGATTATCTGAACCGCCTGCATCCATTCATGTCAAACCAGCAAGACCTGCAATCCGACCAGTGGGGCCGGGGCCGATTTTACTGCGAACAAATTCCCACTCCCCCCGCCCTTGTCGAAATTCCACGCTACTTTCGGCGTTTTGGCCTGCCGCGCAACATGTTCCGGGATTTTCTCGCGCAGCAAATGCCCTTTGATTTTGTCTTCGTCCAGACGATGATGACCTACTGGTATCAGGGCGTCCGGGAAGTCATAGAGGACGTTCGAAGGGCGCAGCCTGCGGCGAAGATTATATTGGGCGGCAACTACGTCACGCTCTGCGGCAATCACGCACGAAGATTAGGCGCGGATTTTTTGGTACAAGGTGCCAATCTTGGCCCCCTATGGGAATATATACGTCTCGCGCCGGATTTGAGCCGGCCGGCGTTGTGGCAGGTCTATGAGAAGTTGAATGTCGGCGTACTGAAGCTAAGTGACGGCTGTCCCTTTAGCTGTACTTACTGCTCGGTACCCAATGTATATCGCAAATTCAAAACCCGCCCACTCCAACGGTCACTGGCCGAGCTGCAGTTTTTATCTGAACGCGGAGTTCAGAATATTGCTTTCTATGATGACGCCTTGTTGTTTGACGCTGATAAAGTCTTGATTCCGTCCTTAGAAGAAGTCTTAAAGCAGAATATAAAAGTCAATTTTCACAGTCCCAACGCCCTTAACGCACGTTTCATCACCCCTGAACTGGCTAAGTTAATGCTTCGAGTGGGCTTTAAGACTTTTTACTTGGGCATCGAGAGCACCTCTTTACAGTGGCAGCTGCGTACCGGCTCGAAGGTCTCTGCCACCGAACTCGCTCAGGCAGTCGACCTGCTTATCACCGCCGGTGCAAAACCGACAAACATCACGGCATACCAAATCCTCGGCCATCCCTACACCGATGCCCAGGAGCTCGAAGAATCAATGCGTTTTGTCAACAGCCTGGGCATTCGCGGCATGTTAGCTGACTTTTCGCCCATACCTGGAACGCCCGATGGCGAGTTCTGCCGCAAATGGGTCGATATGGATGAGCCCCTCTTTCACAACAAGACCGCCTTCCCCATTATCCTCCTTGGCTTCGAGCGGGTAAACGCCTTAAAGGACCTCCAGCGAAGACTCAACCGCCAAACTGATGCGAGTTTATAGTCGCTCGGGCCGGGATTCAACAATGTCCAGATACAGGCTTGCTGCAGGAGCGGGGCTTCTTCCGCAACCTTGTTTTACGCTTTACGCCGCCCCTTTTTATGATAAATCTGATGCAGCATGTGCCCGCCGATTATAATGACAATTAATAATGCCACCATAACCAGCGGGGCATACGGGCTGTATGTCGCCAGCTGGTCGTGAAATGCTCGCAGGACCACCGCC
Source organism: uncultured Pirellulales bacterium (assembly GCA_964513655.1). Classification (GTDB taxonomy): domain Bacteria; phylum Planctomycetota; class Phycisphaerae; order Sedimentisphaerales; family Anaerobacaceae. The sequence goes on from CAZENQ010000026.1 coordinate 17,863, forward strand.
CAGCCCAGCATTGCAATGAAAGTTCCGCTCAGCACGACCGTCATATTCACCCACAGCCGCATCCCTAACATAAAGCCGATTACGCTGCCCATAAAAGGACCCGTCATCCAGAACGGAAACCACACAAAGACAAAAAGCCCGACCACACCATATTTTCTAATCACGTCTTTGTATCGTTCGGCCGCCCGGCGGGTCCGTTCAATAATGCCCTTCAGCATGCGAATTTCCACGATATGCCTCCAGCTGAAGACAAATAATGGATAGAAGGTGAACACCAGGATAGTTTCTATCAGCATATTGACCGGCACAACCACGCTGTGCCCCAGACCGACCGAATAGCCGAATGACATACTTGTCGCTCGCCCGAACATGATTTGGGTTGCAAATAGGCCTATGAGCATCTGAGCTGTATTCGGTGACAATGCAAAACTCGAACTTATCCACGCGATGAATATAAGTCCCAGCCCGACGCCGGCTATGAAAAGACGCCCTTCCGGGCTGCTAAAAAGTGTAACCCTCAAAGCCCTTCCCTCTTCCGAAAAGATTTTACTCAACCTCTTAGTACCTTCGTGCGCAGTTTCCCCCTGCTTGTCCCCTGCTGGTCCGCGTCCTTGCTGCTTATTGGAATCAGAACTCTCCATAATCAATATAACGCCTCATTTGATAATCCTAGCAGCTTTAGTATATCATGATCAAAAAACAAACAAAGTGCTCAGAGAAATAAAATGTCCTTCGTTGGCGTCTTGGCGCTGCCTGCAATCTCGCTCAGATTTCGTGACCTTGCCTACAGAAAACGACCCGATTTAGACCAAAGCCACCAAACTGCACACCTGCGCCAAATGCAGCAGCATCTTAGCAAACCAGTCTCGGCTGCGTCAACAGAAAGAAGGCAAAGTTAAACCACACCGGTGCTGAAGTCTCGCGACAAGAGCTTTTGTGCTATTCAAGGCTGTAAAAAAAAAAACGTGACTGCTGACACCTTTATGCTATTATCAACTTTACATTCGTCCAAAATCGTGTAAAATGACGCTTCAATCAAACTATAACTTATTACAAAGGAGGTGAAAATGAGTGGTATTTTTGGAGTTGTCGCAAAAGGGAATTGTGCAGAAACTCTATTCTACGGAACAGACTATCATTCACATCTCGGGACGGAATACGGCGGCCTCGCGGTCCTTGGCGAGGATTTCACCCGCCAGATACATGACCTCAGCCAGAGCCAGTTTAAGTCAAAATTCTTCGAAGATTACACACATATGAAAGGCAACAAGGGCATTGGCGTCATCAGTGCCCTCGAGGAGCAGCCTATATACCTGAATTCGAAATTTGGACCATTCTGCGTCGTTACCAATGGAATAATTGAGAACACCGAAGAGTTAGTAGCAAAACTCTTAAAGCAGGGAATATCATTCAGCGAGGTGAGCAATGGAGCGGTCAATTCCACCGAGTTGATAGCAAAGCTAATCAGTCAGGGAAACGACCTCGTGGACGGCATAGAGAAAATGTTCGACGCAATCGCCGGCTCCTGCTCGGTCTTGCTGCTCAACCATGCCGGAGTATATGCGGCAAGAGACAGATTTGGATACACACCGCTGGTCATTGGTAAAAGAGAAGATGCTTGGGCCGTGACCAGCGAAACCAGCGCCTTTCCGAACAACGACTTTAAGATAACAAAATACGTTGAGCCGGGCGAGATAATCCTGATAAACGAAGATGGCATAGCCCGGAGAAGACCCGGCGGGGATGTGAACCAGATATGCGCATTTTTGTGGATATACACCGGCTTTCCCGCGTCAAGCTACGAGGGAATAAATGTAGAGACCGTCAGGGAGAGGTGCGGCCGGTGCCTCGCGAAACACGACAAGGATATCAGCGTCGATGTCGTCTCAGGTGTACCCGACTCAGGCATCGCCCACGGATTGGGATACGCGATGGAGTCAGGCAAGCCCTTCAGACGCCCCCTTGTCAAATACACCCCCGGCTACGGCCGAAGCTACACCCCACCTTCGCAGGAAACGCGCGACCTCGTCGCAAAGATGAAACTTATCCCAATCAAAGACGTAATCAAGGGTAACAGCATTGTCACCTGCGAGGATTCTATCGTCAGGGGCACCCAGCTTAGGAACTTCACTATAAAAAAGCTCTGGGATTGCGGCGCCGAACAGGTACACATACGCCCGGCCTGTCCCCCGCTGATGTTCCCGTGCAGGTTCAATCTCTCCACTCGTTCAACCCAAGAGCTCGCCGCCCGAAGGGCCATCCGCGCCATCGAAGGTCGCGACATCGAAGACGTCTCAGAATACATAGACTCAAACACCGAGAAATACAAAAAGATGGTCAAGTGGATTGCAGACGACTTGCTCGTCACCACGCTCAGATATCAGACCGTCGACGACATGGTCGGAGCCATCGGCCTGCCCAAAGAAAAGCTCTGCCTGTATTGCTGGACCGGCCAGTGTCCTAAATCAGCGCTGGGTACGGCCGAACTTCCTGAAAGGCAAGCTATCGAGATTAAGCAAATCGCTCCACCAAAGAAATCAAAGGCCCCTGCCGTCGAGCCGGCAAATCCATAATCGAGCTAACTGCGCCGCAGCCGCTACGTGGCCTTTGAATACATAAACCGGCCAAAAAACGCTACAGCCAGAACCTCATCTGAAGTCAGAACCGCCTGAAAAATCCAAGCCCCGTTTGTTGTATCACGTTATAAAAAGGCTCTTGCTTGAAAATTCAGGCTCACTCGTAAGGTTCACCCCTAATTTCCGCAGCCCCGCCTCATCGCCCGGCGTAGGTATATGCGTTAAATGAACCTCACAGCCACTGAGTTTCTTTAACTCCTCTACGGCCATTTGTGCCGCAGGATTAGATATGGCGCTTATGCTCAGCGCGATTAACGTTTCTTCCAAATCCAGACTCGCCATTTTGCCGTTTAACACTTCACTCTTCAGGTGAGTTACCGAGTCCATTATGTTCTTCGGCAGCAGGTGCATCTTTTCGGGCAGCCCCGCTAAGTGCTTCGTCGAGTTTATAATAAGGCTTGATGACGCATGCATAAGCGGCGAGTTGTCCCCTGTAATAATCGTACCGTCTTCTAATTCAATAGCCGCGCCGCAAAAAATACCCTCATTCCCCTTCCCGAGTTCTTTCGCCCGCAGCGCCGCCTCTCTCGCAGGCGCAACTACCCTCCTGTCTTCCGCCTTCGCGCCTATATTCTCCATAATCAGTTCCGCCCTGTTCAGCGTATCTTTATCGACAAACCCCATCGCGTACTCGCACGCACACCTGAAATATCTTCTGATAACCTCCTGATGAGAGGCTTGCTGGACAACCTCATCGTCCACGATGCCGAAACCCGCCCGATTGACCCCCATGTCCGTGGGAGATTTGTACAACGATTTCTCCCCCGTTATCTTCTCGATGATTCTTTTGACCAATGGAAACGCCTCAACATCCCGGTTATAATTCACCGCCTTCTCGTTATATGCCTCTAAGTGATAATGGTCGATAAGGTTGAAATCTTTAAGGTCAACCGTTGCAGCTTCATATGCGACATTTACATTGTGATTAAGCGGCAGGTTCCATATCGGGAACGTTTCGAACTTCGCATACCCCGCCTTTACACCCTTTTTATATTCGTGATATAACTGGCAAAGGCACGTTGCCAGCTTCCCGCTCCCCGGCCCCGGACCCGTAACAACAACAATCGGCATCCTCGTCTTTATCGCTTTATTTGCTCCGTATCCTTCGTCGCTCACAATAACATCGACGTCCGTTGGATAGCCCTTCGTAAGACCGTGCGTGTAAACCCCAATCCCCCTGCGCTCCAGCTTGTTCTTAAACGCCTTGGCGGAGGCCTGCTCTTCGTACCGCGTAATAACTACCCCTGTAACCTCGATGCCCCATTCGTTAAAGTCATCAATAGTCTTAAGAGCGTCGGAATCATAGGTAATGCCAAAATCCGCTCTTAACTTTTTTCTTTCAATATCACCTGCATAAATACAAAGAATAACATCCGTCTTGTCTTTAAGTTTTTGCAGAAGACGCATCTTGACATTCGGGTCAAATCCCGGCAGTACCCTCGCGGCGTGATAGTCAAATAACAGCTTGCCTCCGAACTCCAGATACAGCTTGTCATTAAAATGGTCTACTCTTTCCAGAATCGCCGCCGTCTGTTCTTCAAGGTATTGCTCGTTGTCAAAACCGATTTTTCTTGGCATTACCGTCAGTATTCCTCGACACTTTCTTCGTTCAGTCTGCTCTTGCCCCGCAATATACCGCTCCCATATTACACCGTCAAACAATTACTCCTGAAATCACAAAAGCTCTCCTCATTTGATTTTGGCACTCCAAATTGCTATACTCAACTGTTAGTTTCGGATTATGACTTACGGGAGTTAAGCTATGGCGACTTATGATTCCTTTGAGGATTTACCAGTCTGGCAACAAGCCAAAAAGTTAGCCTGCCAGGTGTACGATGCAACCCTTAAGGATAAGCTCAGTAAGGATTATGCACTAAAAAATCAAATCCAGCGATCTGCAATTTCCGTCTCCAGTAACATTGCGGAAGGTTTTGAAAGAGGCTCCAAACAGGAATTCATCCAGTTCTTGTATATAGCCAAGGGTTCGTGTGGCGAATTGCGCTCGCATCTGGTTATTGCTAAAGATATTTGCTATATAAACAATCATCAGTTCGAAAAACTCTCCTGTTCTGCCGCTGAGGTGTCAAGACAAATAGCAGGTTTTATCGAATACTTGAAGAAAACCACGCTTAAAGGCCAAAAGTTCAAAAACCAAAGGGGAACTTGAAACGCCCGGTCAAAATTTGTATTTCGCAATCCGATCGGTGTAATTTGAAATCTGAGATTTGTAATTTGAAATTCTTCGTTAAGACGTTCGGGTGTCAAATGAACAAGTTAGACAGTGCCTTGGTCACTGCTTCACTTGAGAAGGCTGGCTTTGGTTTGACTGATACCGTCAAAGATGCTGATGCCGTCCTGCTCAACACATGCTCGGTTCGAGAGCATGCCGAACAGCGCGTCCTCTCGCACCTCGGCCATCTAAAACACATCAAAAAACAAAGGCCCGACCTTGTCGTCGCCGTAATCGGCTGCATGGCCCAGCGGTTAGGCGCAGAACTGCTCGAAGATAACACCGTCGACATAGTCTGCGGTCCCGCCCAAATTCCGCAAATCCCGCAGCTCATCAGTTCCGCTCTCAATGAAAAACCCAAGCTCCTGAGTATAAAAGACAAAATCCGCCAAAAGCCCGATGACAGAGAAAATCTCGCCCTCGATGAGTTTGAATCGGTCTTCGACCGCGCTGATAAAAACCTCCCCGGCCAGACCTTCGTCCGCATAATGCGCGGCTGCGACAACTTCTGTTCGTACTGCGTCGTCCCCTACGTCCGCGGCCCGGAGGTCTCCCGCCCCCCTGCTGCGATAATCGAACAGATTAAAAGACTCGCCGACGACGGCGTAAAACAGGTCACACTCTTGGGCCAGAAAGTAAACGCGTATAAATACACCGCCGGCGACAAAACCTGCTGCCTCGCCGATTTGCTTCATATGCTCAGTGAGCTCGACGGCGTCGAATGGATAAGGTTCGTAACCAATTACCCATCCGAGGATTTTTACGACCAAATCCTAAAAGCAATGGCCGATCTGCCGAAGGTCTGCAGCTACCTCCACATGCCCGCTCAGAGCGGCTCTGACAAAATCCTCCGCGCAATGAACCGCCGCTACACCGTCTCCCGGTATCTCGAAATGCTTGATAGAGCGAGAAGCATCGTCCCCGGTATCGCAGTCTCTGGTGATTTTATCGTGGGCTACCCCGGCGAGACCGAAGAATATTTCCAGGCAACCGTAGAACTTCTCAAGAAGGCCAAATACAAAAACGCCTTCATCTTCAAATACTCGCCCCGCCCCGGCACCAAAGCCGACAAAAAACTCGCCGACAGCGTCCCGCACCAAACCAAGAGAAAACGCAACACAGAGCTTCTCGCCGTCCAGGAAAAGATAAGCGCCGACCTCGCCCGAACCTTCCTCGGCCAAACCGTAAAGGTCCTCATCGAAGGCCTGAGCAAAAAGCCCCACTTGGACTCCCCCGAAGGCCCAAATAACCCGCAGTTGGTTGGCCGAACGGCAACCGACTGGATTGTCGTCTTCAACGGCCCTCCGTCCCTCGCCGGCCGATTCATGAACGTCAAAATCACTAAAACCGCCCCGCTTACCCTCTTCGCCCAGCTTACCGCAAAAAAAAAACACTGTAAGTCCCTAATCTTAGAGGACTTATATAATTTGTAACACCTTTTTGTAAAAAGATCTCAAAAAACCCCTTGACACCACGTCCGATAAGTGCTAACCTGAAATAAACTCCAAAAAGCGGATGCGTACACTACGCGTTTTGGAGGAGGATGAGAAAATGAGAGCAGTGGGATTGATTTTAGTTTTTGCTTTGGCGTTGCCGGCCAACGCGGTTGTTACCATGTACATCGACGATTCGCCCGCACCCCCGACCCTCAACCTGGACATCGGCGAGACTATCCAGATTTATTCCAGCGACAGCAGCGCCTGGACGGGTCTCATTTTCGTCATGGTCCCGAGCATCGGATCCTTGACGAACGGGCGCATAGCTGAAACAACACCGGGCCAGCCCGGTTATGCGGGTGACGGGGGTAGCATCTACCCCATTGATTACTCCGGGTATCCCTATTATCTTGGTATCGGTTATACTATGGAAGCTGGCGGGCTGACGCAGCTTCCCGTAGCGGGTGTGCAGTTCCTTATGGAGTTTGCTGCCTCAACGGGCGATGTAGGCGAGACCGGCACGATTAACCTTTATCTAAACGAGAACTATACGACGCCCGGTGACGCCTTCGACTACACCATCGTCCCTGAGCCGGCCACAGTCGCATTGCTCGCCCTCGGCGGACTCGCACTCCTGAAAAAACGCAAAACATAAACTTATAATAGACAAAACAAATGAAAAAGTTACTCGCGTTAACTCTGCTTTTCGCCCTCGCCTCCACGGCGAACGCCGCTGTTACCATGTATATAGACGATTCGCCCACACCCCCGACCCTGAACCTCGAGATAGGCGAGACCATCCAGATTTATTCCAGCAACAGCAGCGCCTGGAACGGTTACATCATCCCCGTAGACGGCAGCATCGGTTCTTTGGTTAATCCGCGCATGGCTGAAACAACCCCGGGTGAGCCCGGTTATGCGGGTGACATGGGCGGCATAGGCGGTAATTGGACCTACGCGTACCCGCCGTACCCTTACCCTGGGTATGAGATGCAGGCCGACTATCTCTCGGAACCTCCAGTGGCGGGCGTGCAGTTCCTTATGGACTTTAGTGCCTCAACGGGCGATGTGGGCGAGACCGGTACGATTAACATTTGGGTGAACGAAAACTTCACGACGCCCGCTGACACCTTTGACTACACCATCGTCCCTGAGCCGGCCACTTTCGCCTTGCTCGCCCTCGGCGGACTCGTACTCCTGAAAAAACGCAAAACATAATGAAGCTTAATCCACTGCAGCAGCAGAGCGACATAAGAGCGTCTTATTTTATACCCTGTCAAAAGGCAAAATATTTAGTCTGTATTTGCTTGATTTATCAGCCCGCTTGTGGTAAAATACCCTCCAGCGGTATTATCGTTGAGCAAATGTGCGCATAAGTGCCTTTTAGCACAACTTTTTTGCCAGTAAGGCGGAAAGGAGGTCGTATCATGAAAAAGATTATATTCTTGTCCCTGGCGGTATCTCTAATGGCGGTTCCGACATGGGCGACCGTCAACATTACGGCCACCCCTGTGCAGGTCACGGTCGGCGGCGACGTTGTTGACACGGACGAGATCGTTATCAGCTATGAGATAGTAGCTTCGTCGAACGATGTGCGTGCGTTTGCGTTCGACGTGACCGTTCAGGACCCCTGCGGCGACCCCTGTTCGGACGCTCACATTGTGGGAATCAACGAGGCGGACCTTAATGTGGACTACTGGGTGTATCCCGGCTCGATTGACATCAATGAGGCCGGCGAGGTCAATGACGTTGGTACCCCAATTGCCGACCCCTGTTTTGTTCCGGTCGATACACAGGGCGGCCTCGGCACGGCCGGTATTACCATCGAGATGGCCTCACTGTATGTGGGCGAAAGCAACGCCCCCGCAACCAGCGGCGTTCTGCTGAAATTTGTGGTTGACGACAACTGCTTGGTCAAGATGTCTAAGAACGTAAGCCGCGGCGGCGTCGTTATGGAAGGCGGAGGCGTACCATCCGGCGGTACGGCGATTTTCGTTGATACAACTGTCAATATGTACAACGGCACCGATATCGGTCGATGGCGTCTTGCCGGCCGGCCCAAGTGCTGGTGCAGGTTCAAGGGCGGCAGGCAGTGCCGCGGCGACGTTGATGGTAAAGGTCAGGGTATTGGAAAGAACAGATGGGTGTCCACCCATGATACCGAGGTATATCGCACGGCCTATAATAAGACTACAGCCAGTTTTCCGCCCGGCAAGACCTGGGCCGATACTACAGTACGTGACCTCAACCCCGGTTGCACTGCCGCCGTTTGCGACGTCCTGCTGGTTTGTGCCGACACAGACCACGGCGGGGCTGGTTTAGGCCAGAAGAAACGTGTTTACGTTAATGATACGCCCCCGTTTAGACTGCAAGCATTCGGCGGCAACTATAACAAGACGGTCCTGGCTCAGGACTGCCCACCGGGAAGCCCCTAACGCCGCTCCGATGAAATAATCTGACCAAACTACTTAGCTGGTTATCCCCTTGAACTAACCTGCTCCGCAAAGCGACAGCCTAAGCATGCAATCCATTTTGCCGACAACAGCCCCCACGATACTAATTGCGCCTTCTCTCTTCTCCCCAGACCCCTATTCTTCTCTCCCCATCCCGTCAACAACTTTAAATTTTCCACTGTGGCTTTACACTTTCCACTTTAACTTTTAAACTCCCGCGAGATACGATTCACGCTTCACGAGATACGGCTTTTGTTCCACAAAAGCCTGCCCCACTTCCCTCGTACCCTTCATTTCCAAACCTCACCACAATTATTGCATCGGTGCTTCTTCCTCGGAAAAGGTACTGGAAATCTCAAAAAAGCAATCCCTAAATAAAACACCTTCCTCGAGAACTTCTCATACTTAACATCTTCACTACCGCACCGCGGACACCTCACCTCCTCCGCCTCTGCCGCCGAGTCACCGTACTCACTTTCATCTATCTCCACCTTCTCACGGCGACCCAGTACCTCCTTCGCCCTCTCGGCGTCCGATTCCCTCACCTGGAGCTTCACCCCCCGGTCAGCAAGCGATGCAAGCCAGTACACACCCGCAAAATTCTTCCCGGCCAGAAAACACCCTATCCCCTCCGACTCCAGCTTTATCCGCGCAAGCTCCGCCTCCGAAACCGGGTCCGCAGAATACGCAAACCTTGCAATCGTCACTAACCTCTCAACCATATCTCAACCACCAAAACCTGTCCTGAGCGTAGCTGATGGATCCCAACTTTTAACGCGTGACTCGCAACCCGCAACTCGGAACACCTTTCACACTATACAATACCCCAAAGAACAATATTTGTCAAACCCAAAAAACCTCATAGCTAGGCGAAGACCCCCTCTGTCATCCTGAGCGAAGCGCTGCGCAGCACCGCGCAGTCGAAGGATCTGGCCACCGCATAAAATTAACCTCACGCAACTCGCCCCGTACTCCCGTGGTACTGGGGCCCGCAACTTTACCCCGTGAGATGATTCCATCTATCTCTCCGGGGCTTCTCCCCGCCTGTCCCCGAGAATCCACCACCTTTGGCCCAGCAGCAGGGGATCCAGCTCACTTCTTAATTCCGCTTCACCCCGCTCGCCTATCTAACTGGGGCTTTACCCCCGCCTGTCCCAGCGAAGGCTCCGGATCCAGCCTGCCCTCGAAAGTCTTAGTCGAGGGTTGTCTTTCCCTCACCTCGGGCAAAAATGACTTCCTTATCTATCAGATTGATTCCAGATTATTTCTCGAGTCAGCTGCCTGTGAGCTCTTTAATACGGTCCTTATACAGGATTCGCACATCATTGCTCATTGACTTGTATAGTGCCTTAATCCTTTTTTTGACTTCTTCATTGTCGGCCTCGAACGACAATTCTTCTATCTCGCACACTGCCTGACTGTCATTATATCCTTTAAAGATATCTACAACAGTGTGAACGAGTTCTGTCGAGTCGCCTCCCCGATTGGTCAGCTTAAGCAAATCAGCAGCACCAAGAAAATAGTCGAACGATTCCAGTTTCTTGTTAGGTTTAGCATCGACCTGAATAACAAAATATGAGGTATCTGTATACTCCGTTTTTGAATTTACCTCGATAAGTTTGTTGTCTTGGGTGAGTTCGTACTTGCCCCCTAATAGATACTCTTCTTCTTGCTCTGGAACGCAGACAATTCGACCGCTCTGAAGGCGCCGTACATTTTCTAAACCGAAATGAAGGTCAAGGTCATGCCCCTGAACTATCGCGTAGTCTTTATTGAATAGATCTATTATCTTCCCGAAGAGCGAAACTCCGACACTGGCTCCCGCTGCGTACGGAAGGAACTCAGCAAAGACCGGCAAGCTGCCTACTGTGCCGATTCCTTTCTTGATTGCTTCGATGAGCTTCTTATTAATCTTGTCTATTTCCATAATTTTTATTGTCATGTAAAGGGCTTCCCCAAGATAGGATTTAGTATAGTAACAGAGTCGGTGCCCGTATCGCTCGGCCCCAAAATCGGAAATACGAAGCTCTTTATTCTTATCGAATCTTGCCGTGTTATCAAAGTAATTAATTGCTTCAGCAGCAGCTTGCTTTGTCTCGGTCGTCTTCATAAAACTTGAAATCATCAACTCGTTTTTCTTCTCTGGTGATTTATGACGAAGAAAAAAATAGAGATATTGAACGATAAGGGGTCTGCCGATGTCTAAGTCCGTGTACCCACTGGCCCGAGGTTCGGTTACTGTAGCTCTGTCATAAAGTGACCGAAGCTTCCCATTGACACTTAAAACACTTGCTGGCATAGTTCACCTCCTTTACTCGATTGATTTCTAATTGACTTGACGATATACATAACCTGACATTTCCTGTTTTGCACTTTAAAAACATTTTTGCCGCGTCTGATTATTGTTTTGCACCTCCTTTCCCGGCACAAAAATCCTGCGCCCCTTGCACACGGTTCAATACGAATAAAACCCCTGAATTCCCGCCAAATACGACTTGCGGTTTCTCCAATAATCTCGATGCAAATTATATCCCACGTAAGTGTCCCTTCAAGAACTTTTTCTTCTTTTTTAAAAAAAAATCACTTACGTGCCCCCCTTGCCTAGAGTCCCACGGACTCTAAGGGGGCCATCTTCAACATTTTTTGTATATTTTCATTTTTTCCCTTGCCTGCCTTTACCCCGTGAGATGGCGCGTGCCTATCTCACTGGGGCCATTCCGCATCCAGAATTGACTATCCAGTATCGAGCGTCGAGAATAATTTCAATCAAATGCGCAAGCTGGAGCGACGCGCAAGTCCTGAGCGAGGCGAAGCCGAGTCGAAGGATCTCAAACCTTTAGAATATCAAATATCACTCAAAAAGTTACCAAAAGGCAGAAAATCAATCAAATGCGCAACTATTTTCACCCCGGCCTCAACTACCGAGATACGAGATACTAGATGCGAGATACGAACCAAATCCGTCTATCTCCCTTCCGCTACTCATACGGCACGTACTCACTTGCTGAACTCCCATCATCATACAAATCAACAACTACATACGCCGGCCCAAACTCATAATGGTTCCCATCCCACCACGCACCGCTGACCGCTCCGTCGCAGAGATATTTCACACCCAGATACTCCACCTTGTCACGCATGTGCATATGACCGCTCAGGCAGACCCGAACATTCTTATGTCCCTTAAACAAATCCTTTATCCGCCGACCATCAATATGCATCCACGCGCCAGGCACAACCCAGTCGCCCGTCTTCTCATTATCACCATCAAAAAAAGCACAAAAGCAGATAATCGGAATATGACTAAGCACACACACCGGCGAGTCCTCCCTCGCCTTTGCTAGGTCTGCCGCCAGCCACGCTAACTGCTCCTCATCCAGACGCCCCGTATAACACGACCCTTCACCGCTCCACTCAACCGCATGCGTACTATCCAGAACAACAAAATGCCACCCGGCCTTGTCAAAACTGTAGTACCGACCCGGAATTCCAAACTCCTCAACGGCCCACTGCTTACCATAAAGCCTGTCACCCTTAACACTCTCGTCCTCCAACCCCCAGCCCCAAACATCGTGATTTCCTATACAGTGAACCACTGGCAGTCTGCACTCTGCCTTCATCACCCTGTGAAACACCTCCCACTGCGCCTTCGTCCGCGCCTTGTCCGCACCCAGCGCATCCATAATCGAGTCACCGCCGGTAAATATAATATCCGGCCTGTCCGCCAGCGAATGTACGCTGCGAAGTGCTCGTGCCATCCCTTCCGGCGCCGCTCCTTCCGGCTGCACATGTATGTCCGTCAAATGTGCTATCCGAAGCACCCGCTTCCGGCGTTTCGGACGGGATGCCATACCTCGCGCTGTCCCGCCCAGCCCCGCCAATGCGCCCAATCCGACCGCTCCAACACTCCCTATAAATCCTCGCCTGCTGATTTTCTCACTCATTTTCTTCTTACTCCTTACTCTTTCTCTTTACTCCTCACCGCCTTTACATACGAATTCAACAGCTTACTTACTTCTTCCATTTGTTCTTGCGCGGCTTGACCATCTGCGTAACCCAGATCTTCTGCAAGTATAAGGTAATACCTGCATTCTTCTAATGAACTAACCGCATAGTTGAAAAATTTCAGTTTATCTGATTTGCCGCTCCTGTTAAATCCCTCCGCGATATTTGCAGGCCCAGCCACCCCGGCCCGTCTCAATTGGCTTGTCAATCCGTAGATTTCTTCTTTCGGGAATAACCCACTTAACCTGTAGATTTCCAGCACCAGTTCATGTGCCTTTTGCCACACGATAAGCTCTCTAAAGCTCTTTGCTGGCTCACGTTCTCCTGCCCTTCCCATTCTTACTCCTTACTCCTTACTTCTTACTTCTTACTTCTTACTCCTTACTCCTGATCTATCTCTCCTTACTCCTCTCCCGAATTATCGCCCCCACCACAAAAACCGTCAACCACAAAAAAACCTTCGCCCCGTGAGATGACGAAGTCTATCTAACTGGGGCTTATTTCATAATTCTCAATTCCGCTTTATTTATCCCTTAGGGAGCGGCACTCCCCATAAGCCCCAATCACGCATCCCTAAGGACAGATGTTGAGAGTTCATTGTTCGACGTTCAATCTTCCTTGTCCCACGTTCGATGTTCGACCTTCGCTCTTCCCCCTTCCCTCTTCACTCTTCTCAATTCATAATTCTCAATTCCGCGTTAGCGGCTTGCCTCCCCGCCTCCGCTACGCCTCCTTAACCAGCGATCTTGAACGTTCCTTGTTCGACGTTCGACCTTCCCGCCTCATGTGCCTCAACAGAGAGTTCACTCACTATCCACGGCGTCCGCCAGCCCGAGTTATTTTACCTTCACTGAATTGTCAACAACGCGCAGCAGAACGTCAATAAACCCACACACCCGCAGAGCTTCTCCGCGACTAAATTTGTCAGTAACATGGTGGTGAGTCCGATTTCGAAAGGCAGGCACAACCCCTTTTAATATAAAAATAAAACCTCTTTGGTCATCAGAGTCGTTGCTTATTTTCAGAACGGTTCGTTTTAAATCTGCATTGAAAGCGTGCCCCACCAGGTTCTCACCCACTAATCTTGTTGCCGGTTTGGCTTTTTTTCTTATTCTATCCTCCAGGATGAGAGTGGCCTGGCTTATTGCTCGGTCAAAGTTCGACTTGGCACGCAAAAGGTCCCCACATCTTTGTTGCAATTCCGTGTCTTGCAGTAGGTAATCAATAGCTGCGTTTAACACCGTTTTTTTGCTAATTTAGCTCTTGACTTTTTTCTTCTTTTTGCTTGTTATTTTTTCCTTGACAGCTTTTTCTTCGAAAAGGATTGGTAGGCTTTCACGTATTTCTACCTGCTTAGCAGGGTCAAGTTTTCTTTGATAAACGGCCGTTCCTATTCCCAGTTTTTTGGCCTCAAGAACTAAAGCCGCCTCAGAAGAAATCCCCAACTTTGATGCCAGTTGGCTGACCCTCACATTTACGGCTCGACGTTCTTTCCCTAAACTCTTTCGAATTTTATCTAAGAGCTTGCTGTCCAGGCGCCCTCGTGCCATTTTGTCACGTCTCCCTTTTGGGCTTAGTTAAAATCTGGCTGCTCTATGTCTGCGTTCTGCAATAAACTGTGACGCTCGGAAGTCAACTTCTCTTTTTAACCCCCTTTATCATTTCACTTACTGTTGCTGCTCTATGCCGCAATTTCTTGACTATTCAGAAAAACTTTTTGTATGCTTGTACCAGCCTATTCAAATCGTCACCGTCTATGACGCAGTAATAGATAGTAGTACCACTCATGGACTTCGCAAGTGCAAACGCTTGCAACTGAGAAGTAACGCTTTCATCAATTTTCCCATGATACACAACAAAAAACATCTCCGCTGCACTTCCAACCAAACGTGCTATTTGGTCGCCATTTTTGCCCATCTTCTTCGGAGTGAGTACACCCTTCGTAGCTCTCCCTTTTAATGCAAATGCTGCAGATCTGCGTTTCCCTTTATACTTAATCTTATTTGTATATAGGTCGTTCTTTTCTCCCCCCCAATCTTTGAATGTTTGTGTTTCATGGATAATCCCTTTCAAACCAGTTTTGAGCTTGCTCTCCAGCATGCTCTCAACCTGAAGCCTGACATCAATATTCGGAAACCTTCTGACCTCGTTAAATGAATCAATATCATCAATGCTAATTGCCTTAATTTTTGGTGCTTTTCCCGGAATTTCTATTTTGTATGTCGTGCCCGACAGCTGTGGTCTCTGTTTTGTCGGATACTTCTTTGCTTTCGCAGGTTTATCAAGGATCGATAAAACCCTAGCTTTATGGTCCGAATATATCTCATACTTCCTATATGCCATCTGACCGTCTTTTTTTGTTTTCTCCACAATGTGATTAGCATGGAGTTTACCCCCCTCTTGCAACACTCTGATACTTTTCAGCCCAGTCGCCTTGACAATATCATCAACAGTCTTGACCGGTCTTTTCCCACGATAAACCGCCTCAAATACTTTACGCCGATCTTCAGATTTGCCAATCACATCTGCCGCGTGAATAATATTCTCATTTAGATTGGCTCGGACATCACTCACACTTCTTAGCATAATTCTATTCTCTGTTTTCAACAATAACTGTAAGTTCTCTCCTTACACGCTTCAATAATTTGTTCACACTACCAGTTGCTACGCCAAGCCAGTTAATCCTTAGAGTTTTCATATTATTTTTAGCGGATATTTGGTTTTCCCCTTTTTTTTGATTATTTCTATCGCACCTACTTTTTCTAGCTCATCAACAAGCAACCTAACACTTTCATGTGTAACATGTAGGTTCTTTGCTATATCTCCAATGCTGTTCTTTCCATTAAATAACTTGTACATCTGCTTTCTCTTGTCTGTGGTTAAAAATTCTTCGTTAAGTATCTTCTTTATTTCTGCCCTGCAAGCTATGTTTTGCATTATAAGTAATTTTCTAATAGCTTCTAACTTATCATTTATTTCTATTAATAGTTCATCTTTCATTTTACTTACCTAATGTTAATACCTTCATATAAAGAGGTTTTGTTTCGGTTCCAATATTATAAATGATCCCCGCCGCTTCCCAAGATTTCAAGATCGGTGTGGCTGAAGGTTGTTTTACACCAACTATCTTCGCTATTTCAGTCACACCTTTTGTACCATCACAAGCATTATACCCTCGTACCCAATCTTTTGGTTTACGTTTTCCACGTGTGATAATCTGCTTTAGCTTCTCTTCACCAAACGCGATTCGCGCCAATAGAGATATTATGATCTCATTCTGTCTGGTCTCTTCCATGTTATACCCCCTTAATAATTACGTTTTCGTTTCTTTTTTCCTTTTTTTATAGCCGATAGTTCAACCCTCACAGTGTTAGGGGTCGTACCGATTAACCCTGCTACCTCTTTTGGCTGCAAGCCGGCGCCACAGAGTAGGTCAATCTTTTCACGCTGAGTTTTCCCGCCAATAAGCCCGCACGCAACCAACCTTATTAACGTGTCAACCTTCCCGCACAATATCTGCATGTCTTCATTCATCTTTTTTGCCCTTTGTCTTTCTCTTTTTTCCACGGTGGATCACAGCTGTTACATAATTTGTTTGCTTCCCTAGCACCTCAGCAATTTCCGCCGGTGTAAGCCCCAACTCCAAGAGACGGCTAACCTTTTCGGTAATCGATGCCGCCTTCTCCTCTGACGCAATATCCAGCACCAACGAAATTAAGGTGTTGAGCCGCTTAATCAGGATTGTTTGGAACTTATTTTCGTCCATAATTGCGTTCCTAATGACATATCCGTTTCTAAGTCCTTCTTTCTACAGCCATTTACATCATATAACGATTTTAATTTTAGGCAACCCCTCCGTAAACCCTTAATTCAAAAATTTTTGTATAAATCTTTTGGCTGTGCTGTTAGTCCTTGTCATTACTAGACCTATGAATAGAAAATTTTTTAAATAAATCAGTGTATTTTAGATAATTTAACAATGATGTTAAGATAACGCCCACAACCTCAAAACTCCCAGCTTGTTGATTACCGCCCCGGGTGTCTGTCCCACTGCCAACTTTCCCCAATAAATTACCCCAATCTCCCCATCCCGTCAACACAAAAAAAACTCTGCCGAGTCCTCCCATCGGCACCCCCTTGTCCAGAGTCCCACGGACTCTAAGGGGGCCAATTTTTTCTCCAACGCATTAACTCATCTACGCATTTACTCGTCAACCCATTCGCCGCTCAAAATCTCGCGCAAATCGACAACACATTTGACAAAACGCGCAGTTTTCCTCCAAGATATACACTAGTTCAAATAGTGCATATTGAGTTCCGCCTCTTGA
>CAZENQ010000027.1:0-34632 GCA_964513655.1 uncultured Pirellulales bacterium
GAAAATTGGGGTGTTTTTGACAGGATTGACAGGATTAAGTTGTTATCAACAAGGCGGTTAAAAAAAAATTGAAGTTTTGGGGTTTGGGTTTATTATTACCTGCAGATTTGATTGAAACCACGGATTGCGCGGAGGGGCGCGGATTTTTAACCACGAAAAGACACAAAGAAGTTCTGCCACAGAGAACACAGAGGACGCAGAGGTTTTTAGCCAGCTATGCGTCTACGGCAAGCGCTGCTTTAGCAAGCGAGCTTTCGGCGCAGCGGCTTGGTCGTATCCGCCGGGTCATTTGGCAATGGCCCGATTGTCGGGCTGGCTAAAACCGGCTTTAGCAGCTTTTTGAGTAGAAAATGAGGGCACAGAGGGATTTTTTTGGATTTTTGTGTTGCGGGTTTATCGGGATTGGGTTAGATTATTTGGACTTAGCGGAGCAAGTCGTTTTTGCTCTAATTTGTTGTTGGCAGAGTAGCGAAGTGGTAAGCCCGCAATAGAGTCCGCTGGACTCTCTGCAATGGGCAGGCACCCGGGGCGGAGCATCGCGAGTCGCGAAGGTTCGGGACGGTAGAGTTGTCGTTAGTGCAGTTGTTGCGGCGGCTGGTTGAGAGTATTGAGGAGCAAGAAAGTTGGGACTGAAGATGAAAGGGTGGCCAAGGGATGAAAGGGCTAAGGGCAGTATAGTGGGCAATTATGGCACGCGAAAATGTCTTGTATAGGAGATCAGTACTATGAGGTGGATAGAGTACTTTCTGTACTTTGCATCGAACACAATTTTGATTTTACTGGGGTCGGTTCTGTTGCTGTTGAAAGTAAGTGCAATCGGCGGATCACTAGCTGCGGCAGGGTTGGTCGGGGTAATTATGTTTTGGGCTGTATATATCAATAGGAAAAAGACACAGGAAGAAGAGAGGGTATTAGAGTCTCTTGGCAAATTTGGAATTGTAGATGTCCTGCCTCGACGTATGACAAAAAGAGAAGGTCACGAGTTCTCTGGGAGTGCTAGAAATGGTGTGGATATTTTGGGCTTTGGGCTTGGAAGGTTTCGTGAAGATGTTAGCGACGGTCATTTAGAGAAAATCAGCAAAAAAGTAAAAATCAGAATTCTTGCGGTGAACCCAAAGGGTGCGTGTTGTGACGAGCGAGACTATGAAGAGAACAGGAAGGTTGGGAGCATAAAAGAAGATGTTATTGAGCTCACTAAGTTTGTGAAGGGGCTAAATAATAAGAACATTATGCTACGGTGGTATAGAGCGATTCCAAGTACTCACATCTTGAGAGCCGATAACGAGATGTTAGTGGGGGCGTATATTATAGGTGTGCCCAGCCGCGAGACCTATACATTGAAGCTGAGGTCCGGCTTGCTTTTCGATTGCTATGCAGAACATTTTGATAGAATTTGGAATGACCCAAATTTATCGAGTGAGCCGGAGTACGATAAATTGTAGGTGGAAGACGGAATTGGATAGACATAGGAAAAAGATGAGTGAGATAAAAGAAGTAGAATCAGATGGTGGCACTGCAACGGAGGTGCCAAGAGAAGCACGAGCTGTTGCGAGATGCATGGAGATTACATTTCCTGCGCGAGTTCACATGACGTTGATAGACGGTAACCAATTTGATTCTGGGGCTGGGGGAATCGGACTTGCTGTTGACATGGAGAATGTGATGAATATTAGCCTTGATGGGCGGGATGGGTGGGAGCCCACAGGAGATAGCGCTTTACTTATTGCGCATATGATTACAACTATGAAGAAAGTGTTAAATTATCAGGGTGGAATCAGAGTAGAAATAAGAAATAATAGGTTCCTGCGACCGCACATTGGATTAGGTTATAGCACGTGTATACTAACTTCGTGCGCATATGGAATCAATGCTCTTTTGGGCTCACCGCTGTCGCTGGAAGAGGTCCGGAGGGTGGTGGGTAGCCATTATGTCGAAGTACTTCGTGGAGAGCTTGTTAGAGAAAGCGAAAGTGGGGCGGTTAGCACAGGTGTCGGTTCTTTTCTGACAATAATGGGTGGACTCGTGATCGTAGGGGGAAATTTCACTGTGTTATATAGTAAAAAGACCTTAGAGGGGTATCATGTTGCATTAATTGATCCAGGCGTAAAACGGCTTCCGTACGAGCAGGGAACGTTGCCTGCCATGAAGAAGATCCTAAAGGAGGACGAGGCGTTTAGATATCACAAGTCGTATTTGATACTGATGCGACTGATCCCTGCTTTGGACTCAGAGGACTTTGAAGCTGTCGGAAATATTATTTGGAGATTCCAGTTCGGGGGAAACAATTTAGTCGAGCCGGAAAAATATGAAGATGGTGGAAAGAGAATATTAGACGTCATGCACACGGTGAGGTTTAGTCAGAAAAAGAAACCGATTGTAGGTATAACAGCGGAAGGCCCTATTATATTCGCTATCAGCCATGACGTCGATGGGCTTCAAAGGGCGTGTGATAAGTTGGGCGTGTCGGCGCTAATTACAAAGGTGGATAACAATGGTTTGAAAATCACAAGCAAAGGGGTTGTGACCTGAGTCGGGTGGGGTGAATTAGTGTTGGTTTGAAGATGGTGGTAATGTATTGGGGAAAGATGTCCGCTGATGTGTGCGAGGAGGTAGGTGGGTGAGGGATTGGGTTGACGGGGATTGAGGTATAGTGTTTTGTTAACATTTTATTGGCGGTAGAGCGAAGTGGATAAAAAGCAGGAAGAAAAAGAATGGGAGTTTAGTCAAGGGGATGAACTTAGTGCTATGCGCGATTACATCGGCAAGTTGCTGGCGCATTATGGGGGTTATCACAATCATAAAGAAACGCTGGCACACGCGGCGATGGCGGCGATGCTGGCGTTCACAATAGGAGTGATTGCGTGGGATGAATGGCCACCAACGTGTTGGAATGTGAAGGGAGTTGCGTTGCGGGTTGGAGTGTTGGGAGTATGGGCGGGATTATATGTATACATGGGTTTTGAACTGGTGCTAAGATGGTGGTCGGCAATAATGGGGGTGGCCCTTGAGAGGTGTGCATCGAGGCTGGTAGGAATAAGCAGTTTGAACGAGTACTTTAAGTCGGAGAATAAAAAAAGCGATGCAGAAGTGAAGCGTTGGGCACATAATCCCTTCTGGATACCGTGGACTCTCGAATGCTTAAGGGTGGAATACAGGCACAGGGAGTACCCTGCTGTACTTGTTCACGAGATAGAAAAGGGCCTGGAGACGAAAGATTGGAGGCTGTTCTACCTTGAGCTGATGTTCTTTATTGTCAGTTTGACGTGTGGCGTGGTTCTGTTTATCGGCGCCGTGGGCTTGTGGTGATGGGAGCGAATGTTTTGAAGGAAAAAGTGAGGGGAAATTATGGGCGAAGCGGATAAAAAAGTGAGTAAGAAGGAATTTGAGTGCGAGGCGGCCCTAGTGTGCGGCGAGGCTTTCCAGAGATTGGCGGAGGGATTTATCCCCAGGATACACGCAATAAAGGAAAAGTCATCTCCGCATATGTCGAATGAATTGGGTGATCTGGTAGCTTGCGCGACAAACCTAGGATTCGCTATCGAACTTTACTTAAAGGCCCTTTTAATGCAGCTAAACATACCGGTGCCGCGAGTACACGATCTCCGCGCTCTATATGACAAGATACCTGGGCGAGTCAAGGAGGTTCTCGAAAGTGTTTATGACACAGCTATGATAGAGGATGTGCGGAGACTGCGTGGGCGGGTGAGCTTTACACTAGCAAAAGGCCCACCAAAGCGGCCACGGAGGGACGAGTATAAAGTCTCATTGGATCTACCAGATCTCCTCGCCAGATCGAGAGACATATTCGAGTCTTGGAGGTACATTTTCGAGTGAAACGAGCCGGAGGACAGTGCCTATGAGTACCACCAATTCGAGTACGGGCTTCTGAGGTGCGCAGCTGAGGCATTGAGGGTCGAGGTCACGGTACGCCTGCGAGGGATGGTGGGAGGCGAGCTGCCGAAGCGGAAACGTAAAAAAGACCTGAGCGTCTGATGCCGCTAAGCAGGACCCGCGGGGATAGTGGATGATATGGCTGTTGAGGGGCACGAGCCGTTATGGCACTACTTTGGTCTGCTTGTGGCCCGGCCGGTGTACTTTTCGATAGTAACGATGACGACGCTTGGTTTTGGAGATATGTACGCAAACAAGGGGAGCATAGCGGGGCACGTGATATTGGCGTTGCAGGTGATATTGGGATATGTACTGTTGGGCGCGCTGGTAACGCGGTTTGCGGTATTGTTTACTGCGGGCGGGCCAGCGGGGAGGCATAATTAGGGGTTAGGGGCGACCGCTAAAGCGGAATTGAGAAGTGAGAATTATGAATTATGAAGTAAGAAGTGCCCAGTCTTTGCTACGCTTCGAGGGGAATTTAGTAGTCTTTGAATTGTCTCATCGAGCCGTCGTCGGCGCTGTTGAATTCGGCTGTTTTTGTGCAGTAGTTATACTTAATCGTAATCCCTAAATCGTCTCATCCAATCCGGCCACACTGGCGGGTTGTCACTTACCTCGTTTACCGGGTACTGTTTGTACCACCTCAACCACCACAATTCCTTAAGGCCAACCGGCCGGGCCCCGTAATCGCAGAAGACCCAGTTCACATACCCGTTGTGGCGGTTCATGCATATTCGGCTCATTTGACTCTCATAGTGCAGATTCTCACCTAACGGCGGGTCATCGGTATAATTCGGCCAGCAGTCAACCCATTTGTGGTCACCGAGCAGGGGTATGGAGGCTGCACCCTTCATATTGCCCTTCCGCCAGTATATGTCCTCCTGGCCAAACCAAACGTTCCAGCCTTCTTCTATATTACTGACCCAGGCATTTATACCGTAACTGCCGTAATCACATGCTGTGGCCCAGGGCCACCAGGAGGAGGCTTCGCCGCATTGGTCAGGAGAGGGAAAGATACCCCAAGCCGAAAACGTGCCGCTGGCGGAACCGGGACCCCGCGTGCCGTCAGAGTTAGTATGTGTTTTTGTTGCGGCGGGGCACAAGCGCACGTCCCCCTGGTTGCCATAGTAGGTCCTGAGGGCGTCCATCCAGTAACGCTCATGGGGCGGCTCCTTAAACCCGCCCATATGCGTCCAGTTCTTCATAAAGGTATTATCGTTATCATCCAGATACATCGCAAAGGCACCGCCCATCTGTTTGAGGTTCGACAGACAAAGAACGGCCTTTGCCTGGCTTCTTACCCGCGCCAGTGCGGGCATCAATATGGACATAAGCAGGGCGATGATGGCGATGACGACGAGAAGCTCTACTAATGTGAATGCTCTTTTATTTGCCATTATTCTCTCTGTCTTTTCCATACGCGTTTTTCTGCTCTGGATATTAAGATGCGCGAAGGCGGCTTTCTGTTCCGTAAATTTTGCCTTTTCCCGCCTTTTTGCCAAGAAATCAGTATACCTGAGATTTTACATTTTCGCAAGTAATGTTACGGGCGGAGGCGGGAAATATTGGACAAAACTTACCGAGAGGGGGGGTGTAAGTCTTTGCAAGAGAAGATGTTAAGTATTTTGGAGAATTTTAGGGGGAGTGGGAGAGTTGCGGTAAATTTTTCTTGACAAATGCGCATATAATTGGCAAAAAAGGGGTTAGCGAAATCAGGAGAATTTGGGTTTTCAGGCCGGTGCTTTATTAGAGAGGCGCACTGTGCCAGGTTGGCTGAGGAGGTATTATCCTTTGCAGCGGTTATTTGCGGCAGGCGCGAGTTATTGTGAATGTGAAGGTCATTCGTGCTCTTTGTACGGGTGTTCGTGCCTGTTGAAAACAATAGTGTTTTGGCTGGCAGCCAAAGGAAGAATATTAACGCATATTTAAGGAGGTCAAGTCATGTGTAAAAGATTGTGTTTTGTAATGTGTATTGTTTTGGTGTTGGGTCTGAGCGGCACGGCCGGGGGCGTGGACGGACATCAATGACGTCAATTACAACCTGAGCTTCGAGTATGACGTCAACTACGACCGATACATGTGTCATGGGCCCGGGGACATGAACGGTACGCTGGCCTGGAACGACAACGAAGTAAACTGGGCAAACGTTGAGATAGACTGCGCGAACTCATTGGGAGTTGAGGGCTGCGGGTGCAAGGACGACCCTGCAACCGACGGGGTAATCAAGCTTACGATGGGTCAGTGGGGGACGGACTCGAACCTGATTGCGTGGCAGACCCTTGACCCGATGATTGACGGCAATACGGTTATCCAGCAGGACTACGAGTACAGGATGTTCTTTGATACGTTCAAGTGGCAGGGTCCCAGCTTAGCAGCCTACCTGTACTATGGCGACATTCCGGACAACAATTCACTTGACCCGGATGTTAATGTCATTGTTGGGGCTGATGTCAGTAAAAGCGTCAGTACAACCTATCAGACACTCGGGCTGAGTTTCATCGCTGAGGGGGGTCAGCCGTATATAGGTGAGCCGTTAGGTATCAGGTTTATGGAGCAGGGGCAAGGCTGGTACTGGATTGACGATGTTCGGGTACAGTTCAGGCCGCTGACGAAGGCCCGTGAGCCGGAGCCGGAGAGCGGGGCGGTGGACTTGCCGACAAGCGGTATTACGCTGCGATGGGTGCCCGGCATGTATGTGGCGGATAATGTGAGCTCACACGAGGTTTATTTCGGCACGGATATGGCGGCGGTTGAAGACGCGAATACCTCAAACACTGCAACATATCCCGGGATATATCGAGGTAATGCCAGCGGAGGTCCGGACGCGAATGACAAGTACTACTACAACTTAGGCGATACACTGCCCTTAGGGCAGAGGTGCTACTGGCGTGTCGATGAGGTCAACGAAGGCTTCGTGGGTCCGAACCCGCCGCCCGGCGGCAGGTGGAAAGGCGATATCTGGGGCTTCAGGATAACTGGAACTGCGATAAATCCCAGTCCGGCAGACGGCGCGCTGGACGTGCCAGCGTATACGGACCTTGGCTGGACGGCGGGAACTGGTTCAGAAAAGCACGATGTTTACTTCGGCACAGATGCAACCGCGGTAACCAACGCGACGACCAGCTCCAGCGAGTATATGACGCGGCAGGACCCGAATGTCTTTGCGAATAGCAGCCTTGTTCCAGCGCCGGAGCTGGCGACGACTTATTACTGGCGTATCGATGAGGTCAATCTGACGGGAGGGACGGTGATAGACGGTGATATCTGGAGCTTTACAACGGCCGAGTACACCATTGTGGATGAGTTTGATTCGTACCTGAATCAAGCCGAGATGTGGGCCGTATGGAACGATTACTGGGTCAACGGGACCCAGGTGGTGGTCTCCCCTGAGAAGGACGCGAATTTCACAGAAGACGGCAACTCGTTGAGATATCTATACGAAAACCATCTCAGTCCGTACTATGCCGAGGCCTACGCTACCATGACTGACCTGGGAATCAGTGGTGACTGGACGACAGGGGGGGTGGAAGCGCTGCGGCTGGCGTTTATGGGTGACTATGATAACGCTATTGAGGATATGTACGTTGCACTTCTTGACGGCAGCGGGCGTACGGGTAAGGTACTCTACGATGGTGACCCCAACAATCTGAAGCGAGAATGGCTGGGATTCCAGGAGTGGAACGTTGAGCTACAGGAATTTGTTGACGACAACAGCGTTGATTTGACGGATGTAGAAAGGATTATTATTGGCCTCGGTGACAAGAGTGCAGGCGGTTCAGGTTACGTGTGGTTCGACAATATCAGGCTGCACGCACCGAGATGCGTTCCGGAGTTCGCTCCTTCTATGGGCAGTTTCAGGTATTTAGACCATTATGCGGGAGCCGGTTCCTTCGAGCCCGATTGCAGTGTCGACACATATGACGTCTGGACACTGTCACGGGACTGGCTGATAAGCGGTATCGGCGACGTTACGGCCGCCAGCGCGAGCACGACGGGCATAGTAGGCCACTGGACGCTGGACGACGTCGCGGGCGGCGGCCCGGCAGGCCCAGATAAGGCTCGGTGCGAGGACAGCTCAGGAAACCTCAACCACGCGTACCTTTATAACGGCTACAACAAGCAAACAGGATTGCCGGTGTGGGGAAATACGGCCACCAATCACAGCGCCGACTATGTGGAGGGAACAGGAGCTATGAGTCTCGACGGCCTTGATGATTGGATTACCATTCCGAACGCGCCGAATCTCGATTCGAATACCATCACGGTTTCGGCATGGGTCAAGCCGGGTTCGTGGCAGGGTATGTGGGGTACATATCCACCGATAGTGGCTTCCAATGAACCCAACGGCTTCAAGCTCTGTGTTGGCAGTAAGGCGTCGTACGAGACGGGCCAAGAGTGGATGCCCAACAACGAACTGACGTACTTCTGGACCGGCTGGTCGTGGGATTACCATTCCGGGCTGATTATGGCCCCTGACCTGTGGTCTTTTGTCGCCCTTACAGTAGAGCCGACAAAAGGGACTCTGTATCTTTATGACGGTATAGAGATGTCTGCATCGACAAACTATGAGGCCCATGTGGCGAAGCCCTTTGATAACGCCTGCTTTATTGGTGCTGACGTTGATCACAACGCCCCGTCAGCGAATATATACTTCGACGGTACGATAGACGATGTATACTTCTATGACCGCACCTTGGCGGCTGCGGAGATACTTGATCTGGCGGGTTTGAGCGGCACGCATAATCTGGGACTTGAAGCGTGGCGCCCTGACGCCGACGGCGATGATACGGTCAACTTCGATGACTATGGAGTTATGGCGGATAACTGGCTCAAGGATGTATTGTGGCCGTCTGATTAGCCGGCATCGATAAGACAGACGTTACAATGAACTTGCACCGATTCGGGGCCTATACCAATTAAGCTGGGTATGGGCCCCGGTTGTTTTGGGGATGGCGGGTTTGTCCGGCTCGTGGCAGGTGTTCGGAGTTAGAGTAACGGTTACAGGGGATGAATACGGCAACATGGGGCAAGCAGTGGTTATGGATCCCCGACAGGGAAGCTCGCGTGAGCGGCAATCGAGGACAGGGAAGTTAGAAGGGGTGTAGCGAAGGTGGGGCCCCAATTAGATAGGCTAACGCCATCTCAGGGGGTCTTCGCTTCGAGGGGGAAGATTTTTAAAAAGAAGTCTTGGAGTGGTTGCAATCGAAAGGAGATTCTGTTATTATTGTGGCATTGTAAGTGCTGGCTGCGCAGGGCGGCCGGCGCAGGTTTTAAGGGCGGTTTCGCCCCGGAAAAACAGGGTGATTTTATGCAGGGGGGGAGAAGTCGAGGCAAAGAAAGGTGGGTGAAGGATGGGTAAGCAAGCAAATGTAAGGACAGGGATTGTAGTTTTGGTATTTGTGTCATTTATCTGGTGCGGGAGCGCTGCGGGAACGGTCATCTACGTTGACAGCGACGCACCGGGGCCTGTGCACGATGGAAACGATTGGGGGACGGCGTACAGACACCTTCAGGACGCTCTGGCAGACCCGTGGCCGGCACCAGGCGATGAGATATGGGTGGCTGAGGGTATATACACGCCTGATACAAACTCCGCCGAGCCCAACGGCTCGGGTGACAGGAGCGCATCGTTCGAGCTTGTGGGCGAAGTAACATTAAAGGGCGGTTATGCGGGTTATGGAGAGGCGAATCCTGATTTGAGGCGTCATGATGTATTTAGAAGTATTCTTAGCGGCGACCTTGACGGCAACGATGTGGAGATCAACGACCCATGCGATTTATTATATGAGCCCACCCGAGCCGACAACAGCTTCCACGTCGTAAGGGTCACTGAAGCCGATGACGTGGTGGTGGATGGTTTTACCATCCGGGGCGGGAATGCCAACGGCGTCTCGGCAGATAGTAACGGCGGCGGGATATACAGTGTCGACAGCAACGTTACAGTGACCAAGTGCTACTTCTGGAGATGTTCGGCTTCATCGGACGGCGGGGCGGTCTGGAGCGGCTGGTCGGCACCGTTTAGCATGACGCACAGTTCCGGAAGTGAAAATAGCGCGAGCAGAGGGGGGGCGTTGTGCAACTTCGCGGGTACGAGTCGGGTGACCAACTGCATATTCAACGGCAACGACGCCAACGATGGCGGTGCGGTAGTAACGCTCGGTGGAACCGTGAACGTGACGAACAGTACTTTTTCGGAGAATTCGGCCCAAGGTATGGGCGGGGGAATTTGTAACCTCAACGTGGGTACTGTGACAATAACAAACAGCATCATGTGGAGTGATACAGCACCATATGGAAATGAAATTGCTTTAGGCAACTCGGCTACGGTAGATGTCAATTACAGTGTTGTTCAGGACGGGAATGCGGGAATATATAATGATGGCAGCAGTTTTGTGAGCTGGGGCGGCGGTAACGAGGATGCGGACCCGTGTTTTGTGGACTCAGGTAGTCCGGAGCGCGATTTCCATCTGCGTTCACGGTATGGAACATGGAATTCGAATGAAGGTAGTTGGGATACATATGGCCAAGACAGTCCAGCCATTGATATGGGCGAGGGCAGCTATCCACTCGGTCAGGAGACGTTTGCCAACGGGGGGCGTATTAATGCGGGCGCGTATGGCGGTACAAGTGAGGCGAGCAGGACAGCTAATCCCAGCGGAGCTTGTGAGAAGTGGATTGCCGGGGATATCAACGGGGATTGCATAATAAACTTCCATGACCTGGCGTTTATCTGCGACAATTGGCTTGAGGACAATACATACTAAGCAGGTTAGGGCGAATACTCTGAAAAAAAGCACGAAAGGGCTGTGGGGATTATCCTTGCAGCCCTTTTTGTTTGTTGGTGCAGTGAAGCGATGGTTTGGGGTGGGGGTGGCGAGCCGCGTACCGCGGAAGGGAAAATTAAGAAGTAAGAAGTATGAGGTGAGAAGTGAGAAATAATGGACGCACAGTTCCGATATAAAGGTTGCGCATCTAATATTGATTTGATAGTATAGGGGCTATGGAATACAATTGTACAGGATTATTGAGGTGTTACGGAGAAAATTATGTTTGTTAAGTGTTTAAATGGGAGATGTCAGCTAATTTAGGAGGTACGAAAATGACAATTAACGTGATGCGTGATGTGTTTATGTGGTGCTCCATAATCAATATAGGGTTGCTGCTATTTAGCTTTGTGATGCTGTGGCTGGGGCATGAGTGGGTCTATCGAGTTCATACCAAATGGTTCAAGATTTCGAAAGAACAATTCTACGCGATATGGTATGGGATGTTAGCGTTCTATAAGATATGCATATTCTTATTCAATATTGTGCCGTATGTTGCGTTATGCATTGTTGGATGATGGGAATATGGATGCGGTGCCTTCGCGGGAATGACCCCGTACCACGGGGGGACATGCCGCTGGCGCGGAATTGAGAATTAAGAAGTAAGAAGGCCCCAGTTAGATAGGCAGGGGTAAGGAGTAAGGAGTAAGAAGGGGCAAGCGGCGGTCATCTCACGCAGTAAAGTTGCGAGTTGCGGGTTGGATAGGAAAATTAAAAATCAAAATGCAAAAAGCAAAATTACATTTCACAATTCAAAAATGGGATTGAGATCCCTGCACTTCGGTCGTGATGAGATGTGGAGGTCAGGAGATAGACTCAATGAGGGCCTTTATGAGCGGCTGGTCGCAACATTCAACAAGGTCCTCAGTGAGATATTTTAGATAGTCCCGGCCGTCGATTCCAAGTGGCTGCTGCCACTGCTCGAATCGGAGCTCTATACGACGCGCGTGTTCTTGTGCCCAACGTTTTTTTTCGCTTTCTAACATGGTGTGAGGGAGTGGCGAAACTCTTCGCAGGACCATTTAGGTTGGTCTGGTTTAATGAGGGTGCAGGTTTTGCGATTATCACAATCTGAGCATATGCCGAGGAGTGTGGAGGAGTCCTCGGTGATTGTATCGGATGGAATTTGGCGCGGTTGGGGGATTTTGCGGGGAGATTTGGCCGATACGAATAACTCACACTCGAAAACAGGCGGGTGTTGGCGCATAATAAACGTGCAATTTGGGGCGTTTTCACAGGTAGTGCACAGGTCACCATTGTGGCCGGGGGGAGAAATATTAGGGTTGGATTTTCCCATTTTTGACACCACCTTTTCAGACTCGGCTCAAGGTTCTCGTTTTACAAGTTCATTTGTTAGTGTCAGCATTGCGGCTACGGCCGGCAAGAACCCGTCTTTTTGGCCCAAAACAGCGGCAGAGGGACTTTCTATCACGTCTACTAATATTAAATATTAGCAATACTGTTTGTTGTGTCAAGTGTTTTTTTAATTTTTTTTAGGCAGTTAGAAGAGAAAAAAGTGCGAAGAACGGCCGGGGGATGACGGAGAGGGGATAGGAAAATCAAAGATTAAAAATCAAGTAGCAAAATTACAGAGCAAAAATTAAAAATGGATTCAGCGCTGCCTAGGGAGAATTCGGTAGGCGCTTTCGATTTGTAATATGCGGGCGGAGGACGGAGCCTTTGACTCCGCTGCGCTGCGCTCAGGATGGCAGGAGGCGAGTCGGGGGATTTTGGGTTGAATTGTGGCAGGGGGACGTTACAATGGCGGGGTGAAAGCGAACCATTTTGAAAGGGGATAAAATGAAGAGCGAAGTCTGGAGGCGAAGGCTAAAAAGAACAATAGCTATGGCGTTAGGGGGGGCTACAGGATTGTTTGTGTTGGTCCCCCTGCTCCAACGAGGGCGACATCCGTATTCGGATCATCTAATTTTTGGAGGCATTTGGATACTAACGGTAACGGTCCTCGGGCTGGTTATACCTTTCATATATGACATTTGCTGCAAAAGCAAATACCCAAAAGCCGAGCAAAAAGAATAAGTAAATCAGGCGATCGTTACAATGGCGGGGTGAAGTTTAGAAGAGAATGATAAGGTAAGGGGAACTGATAATGGAAGGCGAAAAGGCAGACGTAAGCGGCGGTGAGAATTCAGGTGATAACAAGAAGCTGAGAAAGGATTTGGGGTCTGAATACGCGCAGTGCTTCGAGTCGTGGCGGTTCTTTTTGAAGTTTCGGTCCGCATTGGCGTTGTTGTCGTTTATGATAATGTGCACGCTGCTTTATTTTTATTTTTCGGTGGATAAACAGGGCAATGTGGTCAGTTATGGGTCGAGATTCGTAATCTTTGTACTGGGGACGCTGTACACGCTTGCGATGATGGTTGTGGAGGGGCGGAACAGGCAGATGTATACAGCGTGTTTGAACAGGGCGAAGGCGATAGAGCTGAAGGACGAAAATGGGCCGGGGTATCCTTATGAGAGAAGTCTGAAGGAGATATGGCAATGCACGGTGGACTTTTTCCGCCGGAAGGTCCGAACGCTTGAAGCGAAGGAGCATAAGCTGGCTACGCTTCTGGCATCGACGCCGCGACATTTGTTAGCGTGGATGACCGGCGGGATATATCTGCTGTATGTGGGGATGCTTTTGGTGTGGATACTTTTGTTCTGCGGCAGCACGTTTGGTTCGCTGGTCAGGCTGGTGTTCGGCAGCAAGTCTTCGGGGCCGGGCTTTTTCTAAGTCTCCTGTATTGGGCGATGGGGCGAAGTTAGCAGTTCGTGACGCGTGTTACGGGTTGAATGGGGAGGGGCAATTGGCAGAATGGTGCGGTGAAATAGGATTTGTTGAAAGGCGGTATGATGGGCGAAGCAGAGAGTAATACGGGAGCAAAAAGGCGAAAGATAAGTCTGCTTGCGATAGCGTCTGTATTGATACCTGTGATAGGCTTGATTATTGGTTCTTTGGCTGTCTTCTGTTTGAAATGTAGATGTTGTGGGATTCTGGAGATAATGTTAGGAATAATGTTGCTTCCAATGACTTTTCTTGTCCTTACAGGCCCAGTTCTGGGATTTTTGGCATTTATTCATACATTACTAAGTCGCAAATCCTATAAAGGTTATCTCTTGGCTGCTTTGGGCATAGCGATGTTCTTACCGGCAGTTCGGTGGGGGCCGGGAAGAGCTATGTTGTGGGTAAGAGAAGAAGCTTCGATACAATTATGTCAGCATGATATGATGAAGCTTGGCGAAGCGGTACGGGCATACGGTAAAGAGCATAACGGTCAATATCCTGAGGCAAACCAGTGGTGTGATTTACTGTTGGAATATGTTGATTCAAATCACATAGTTATATCAATTCTTCGTACATACGGAGAAAAAAAGAATTATTATGCCCTTAATCCAAATGCCAGTCCGAATTCACCATCAGATGTCGTACTCATCTTTGAGACACTGTCGGACTGGAACCAGTTTGGTGGGCCAAGTTTATTGATAGACGAACATCACAGAGGATTCGGTTGTAACATATTATTTAACGACGGACATGTGGAATTCATTCCGCCAAGAAAGTTTGATAAGTTGAACTGGGGAGACGAGCAAGAGAATAAGTAAAGGCAGTTGTTTGAAGGGTGCGGTAGGGGCTAAGCTTTTGGTCAAGAAGTGGTTGTTGCGGCGGCTTCAATTTCGAAGAGCAGGTCCGGTCGGCAGATGTCGCAGATAGCGGTCAGCCATGGCCAGGGGAGGTTGTCTTTTAGGCCGTTAAGTATGTTTTCGACGTCGGTGGTCTTGCAGTAGGCGACTACCTGGACGACATCGGAGTCGGCACAGTTCATATCCTTCAGCACAGCGCGGACGTTTTCGATGGTTGTATTAATCTGGCCTTGGGCATCGTCGATGTTGGTGGTGTTGCCGTCGGCGTCGATGGAGGCTGTGCCGGAGACGAAGACGGTTTCGGCGGCGGGTGTAGCGGCCTTCGAGGCGCGAGAGAAGGCCGAGCCATATTCCAGGGCACACTGCTGTTTTCCAACTGCGGGCAGGTACAGGACAGAGTCGGCGGGCTCGAGTACGGCGATGAGGTCCATTGCGCAGTGGGCGCCGTCGGCGGGGGCGAGGCCGATGCCGGTGCTGGCGGGCATAGACTGTCGGGTGTTTTGGCCGATGATGCCGCGTTCGGTGAAGAACTTGTTTCTGACGTGGTTGAAGTCGTCGTACCATGAGAGGATGTCGGCGAGCCACATCCAGGTGCGTGCGACGGAGAGCATATCGGTGCCGGACTGCTTGAGGATTGCTTCGCCTTTTTCGAGCATGGCGGCCGCCTGCTGTGTGGGCTGTGGGGAACTGGGATCCGAGATGTTAGAAAGAGTAAGATAAGTTCGGTCAGGCGAGCGAAGTATTCGCCCACAGCGGGTGCCATCGAAATCAATCACATCGGGAGTGGTGTCGGCGGCTATGGCGTGGATCTGGACGCCGGCGATTGGGCCGGAGAGGCCTTCGGTGCAGACCAGGAGGCTGGGAGCAACTCCATCATCGAGAGCGGCATATTGTTTTGAGCGTATCTCGGAAATAGTCTTGATTGCATCTTGAACAGCAAAAACGCGCTCCTGGAGGATGGCGGCTTTTTTCGAGCGGAGGGTATCGGCGATTGCAGAGAAGATTTCTCGTGCCTGCTGAGCCGGGGGCGCATTTAGGTCGGGGGCGGCTGAAATGTAGATTTCAGTCGCTGCAGGAGACTCGATTGAACGTGTGTCCAAGTTTACAGGCATTTCGCTTTATCACCCTTTACGAGGGGTCCAGTATTTTGTCAATTCGCCGGGACCTGCGTGAGTCCGCAGTAAGTCCAGGAAATATCATATTTTAGTATCGTTGATAGGAAAATCAAGCTTGAGTGCAAAATTGCGTTTTTTCTCGCCCGAGGCGGCTGTTGGGGAGGTTTGTGTTATAGGACTATATCTTGGGCTGGTTAAGGTTTTATTCGCGCTGCTGCCATGGGTCTTCATAATCCGGTTCGGCTGTATCTTTTGGGGTGGCCATGGTTATGGGTAAGGGTATAGAGATTTTGTCGTAACTACGGACGGTACGTCCGAGTTTTTCACCCTTGGCCTGAACGGGGCTGGTTACAAATTCGGGAAGGCTGTAGGTCTTGAGGCAGGAGTCATAAAAGGCCGGGTCTTTCTGGGGCATCAGAATGGGTTTATAGACGTTGCCCTGGCGGTCGAGGTAGCTTAAGTAAATCCGGGTAAAGACGTAGTTGTTTTTCTTGCTGCTGAAGGCGAGCCATCGGCTGTTACTGGAGAAGCTATGCCATGATTCGCTCTGGTCGCTGTTGATATCGAGTCGGCGGTATTTATGGCGGTCGGTTTGCTCTGGGGGTTTCAGGTCCATCAAATACAGGTCGCTACTCTGCTGATAGACCGGGAAGCAGCCGTAATCGCACATGCAGAACAGCAGCCAGCGGCCGTCGGGACTAATGCGCGGCTGGAGGATGCTTAATCCGGTATCGCGGGCCGCGAGTACGGTTTCGAGCTGTCCCCACCGGTCTTTGTTAATGTCATAGCTTATTCGCATCAGGTCGTACTTAACCTCATCGTAATGCTGCGGCGGGACCTGGTCCCGGTCGGACCATAACATTGGCGCACTGGAGAAATAGAGGTAGCGGCCGTCCGGTGACCAAGTGGGATATGTTTCCAGGCGGTCTTTTTTAGAAATATCGGGGGAGGTCTTTAGGGTTTGAGAATCAATCAGGTAGTAAGCCAAAGCCGAATCGAGGTCAACGACATCGCGTACTTCATTTCTGGCGGTATGAAAGAACTGGCGGGCTTTGTTGATGGAATATGCAGCCAGCCTGCCACTTGGGTGCCAGGAAGTGTATCCGAATTTTGCTCCGATCTTATCGACGGCGCCGTCTTTGGCCAGTATCGCGCTATTGCCATATATTCTGCTCCGGACGCCGATGAGCATTCTATCGGTACGGTTTGCGCAAAAGGCATGGCAGTTGAGACAGGCGCGTTTGCAATATCCGTTGTCGAGCACGACTGATTCATCGAAGTTCTGTAGATTGCGCTGGTATATGCCCATGTCCCTCCAGTTGCTGTGGGCGGGGTGGATTTTTCTGTATACGAGGAACTTATCAATCGGGTCATTTGCGATTTTGTTGGTAATGGTGGTGAAGCGGCTCCATTGGGCATTGGCTTTTTTTACAAAAACGTCAAGATACAAAGACTCTCCTGTGTTTGCACTTAAGAGCCGGCGCCAGGGCTTGGCGGGTATCATAATCTTTGGTGAGCGGCTGAAAATTTCGATTGGCGGGCCCTGTTTGGAGTGTATTTTTACGCAATACTGCGCGGCCTTTTCCTGGATGAGGAAGTTTAGAGGCGCGATGTTCGATGGGATGACGGTGTTAGAATAGTCGGGACGGATTGCCGGCGGGCGAGCGATTGAACGGTACCGTTCGATTGGTACTTTGCGGAGCGGCAACGCGCCGACAAGCAGCACGGCCAATAGTATCACAAGCATCGGTATGAGGAACAAGAGTCGATGGTACTTTATCATGGTTTCATTCCCGAAAGCCCCAGGAAAAAGTAGAAGAAATAGCTGTCGCCGTAGCTGTTTGCGAGCTTGCCAAAGGCCACCAGTCTGTCCGGCCGGTCACGCGCGGTCGCCATGTTGCCGCCACTGTGCAGAGTGAGGAAGATGTCACTAAAGCCCTGGGCCCGCTGGTGGGTCCGGGGACTGATCTGCCGGCCTTTGAGATTGACCGGTTTTTGGTTGTGCGAGGTGTAGAGCAATACCGCCTCTTCGTAAAGGCGAGGGATTTGAGGGTAGTCGAAATCATCCAGTCGGTCGAGGTTCCGCACGAGTTTATCCAACTGTTTTGTCAGGAGGTACTGGGCCATCAGGTATTCGAAGGCCATTTGGTTTTGGTTATTTTTTTCCAGCAGGTCCGACAACACATTTATATTCAAGCGGGAGAAATCATAATTTTTGTCCACAATCATGCTTCGCAGGCGCTGGATGTATTTGTCTTTTGAGAGGCCGGGGTCGGAGTCGAGGCGCTCGACGTAATTGTTGGCCCAGTCAGCGTCCCACAAGGTTTTGCTGAGCGCAGAGAGGTAGATACGCGCAGCGCCAATGTTACCCTTGACCATGTTGATTAGCGCAAGACGCTTTAGAATCATCGGGCGCGGGCCGAATTTCTCCAGAGATTCGGTCAAGAGATGCTCGGCCATATTTATCCGGCCCAAATCAATATAGGTGTCGAATTTTTTCCAGTATTCTTTGGAATGGTCGCGAGCGGTGAGCAGCAAGGTATCGGGATTCTGGTAATATGAGAACAGGTCGGAGGTAAGGCGGCCGGTGTGGTACAGGGCCCGGTTGGCCGCATAGACCACGAAATAGTCGGTGGGGTAACGCCGGCTGGCATCGAGTAACTCGGGCCACATCCTGTGATAAGCGCAGTAGTCAACTTCGAACACGACTTTGCGTTTTTTATTGTAGAAGAAAAAAACAACAATTCCGGCGATTGCAAAGAGCAGGCATGTTTGGATGGCATATCTAACGGCCGGTCTTGCGGCATGGCGTGAAAATATTTTCGCGTGTGTCTTGTGGGCCTTTCGGTTCGAGGTTTTCGCCGACCGGGCTTCGGCAAGGGCGCGCCAGAGTCCTATGGCGAGGGTGGCGAAGGGTATGAGCAGGTAAAGCAGGTAGAGCGTGAGCGCTGTTGTGTTGAGAATTTCATAATGGAGGGTTTTCCAGGAGAAAGGCAGTACGTTGCTGAAGGCGTCGATGATACTGACGTCAAGGATGAGAACCCCTACGACATAGGGGATAATAACAGCCAATAGCGTACACGCCGCACCTGGCAGCCAGCGTCGTTTGAAGAGGACTTCGTGGATTGCGCAGAAAAGCGCAAACAGCAAATAAGCCGCGCCTGCGATTACATACAGGATTAGAGAGGTAATGAGAAAAGTGGGCAAAGCAGCGATTTGGCCTTTCGGTGCGATTCTGAGGTAGAGACATATGAAGAACAGGGCCACTAATAACGCGAATGTAGTGCCAAAGTGATATGTATACTGGCAGTAGGGCACGAGCAGTAGTATCGGCAACACAAAGCGGACAGGACAAAGACGGGCAGCGCCTATGGCCTTTAAGATGTAGCTCGCACAGAGGCAGATAAGCCAGGCCTGCAGCGTTACAACGAGCGCGCCGGCCCAGGAAAAATGGAAAAGCTGGGACAGGAGGGCCGAGAGATATTCGACGAGTCCGCCGGGGTAAGATGTGAACTGCAGGAAGAAGTTCCAGCCGCGGAAGAAGACGGGGAAATTTGTGATGGTTCCGCCGCCGTGGTAGATGAGGCGGAGGTCAACTTCGAGCCAAAGGTACAGATAGAAGAGAATAAAAAAGACGAGGGTTCGCATCTGTGTGGCAAGGTCCTGATGCGATAATTTTCGGAACGAATTCAGCATAATCCTCTTAGTTACCGTATAGTATTCAGAGATTCGCTCTGACGGCGATGGCGTAGTGGCGGCATTATTCTCGCTCCTGGTACGGTCCGTAGCCGGGCGGGGCTTCGGGTCTTGGAGTTGCCATTGTTACAGGTAAATCGACCGCTATCTTGCGGGGGCTGCGAATGAGACGTCCGAATTTTTCCGCTCTAACTTTAACGGGTTGGGTTACGAGTTCGGGGACACTGTAGGTCTTGATACAGGAGTCGTAAAATGCAGGGTCTTTCTGGGGCATTATCAGGGGTTTGTGTACTTTGCCCTGGTCGTCGATATAGCTAAAGTAGGACCTGGTGAAAAGTCCGTAGTCTCTTTTGCTGCTGAAAGCAATCCATCGGCTGTTGCTTGAGAAGCTATGCCAGGACTCGCTCTTGTCGCTGTTGATATCGAGCCTTCTATAGTTGAAGCGCCCGGTCTGTTCGGCGGCTTTGAGGTCGATAATATACAGGTCGCTGCTTTGGTAGTGGACCGGGAAGGAGCCGTAATCGCTCATGCAGCAAATCAGCCAGCGGCCGTCGGGGCTTATCCTTGGCTCGAGGATGCTCAGGTGAGTGTCCTCAGATGAGAGTACGGTTTCCAGGTCGCCCCACTGGTCTTTTTGGAGGTCGTAGCTTATTCTCTGCAGGTCGTACCTGACTTCGTCATAGCGCTGCGGCGGCACTTTGTCTCTATCGGACCACAGGATGGGCGCGCTGCAGAAATAGAGGTACCGGCCGTCAGGGGACCAGGTGGGATAGGTTTCGAGTCGGTCCTTTTTGGAAAATTTTGGCGAGGTCTTTACGGTCGTAGAGTCGGTGAGATAGTAAGCAAGGAGCGAATCGAGGTCTACGACTTCGCGGACTTCGCTTCTGGCGGTGTGAAAGAACTGGCGTACTTTATTGTAAGAATATGCTACAAGCCGGCCGCTGGGGTGCCAGGCGGTGTAGGTGAATTTTGTGCCGAGCTTTCCGGCTTGGCCATCTTCTACGAGCAGGGCGCTGCTGCCGTACTTGGAGCTGCGGAAGCCGATGGCCATTTTGTCGGTACGGTTGTTGCAGAACGTATGACAGTTAAGGCACACACCCTCGTGAAACCTGTTGTCCAATACGAGTGATTCGTCGAAGTTCTGCAAATTGCGCTGGTAGATTCCCATCCTCTTCCAACTACTATGGACGGGGCGGATTTTTCTGTAGACGAGAAAGGGGTCAATGTTTTCGTTTGCGATGGTATTTGTGATGGTTTTGAAACGCGTCCATTGGTTGGTTTTGTTTTTCGCGTAGACGTCGAAATAGAGGTTGTTGCCTCGATTGGCGCTTAGCAGCTTTTTCCAGTGGCGGATGGGGATGATTATGGTGGGTGTTTTGGAAAAGAGGTCGATTGTGTCGCCGGTTGTCGAGTATATTTTGACGAGATATTGAGCGGCCGGTTCTTGGACGAGGAAGTTCAGCGGGGCGATATTGGGCGGGATGACGGTATCGGTATAATCGGGGCGTATGCGAGGGGATTTATCAACGGATGCATACTGATCAATGACGGGGGTCCGGGCGGGGAGCAAGTGGTAGAAGAAGAGAACCGAGAAGAGCAGTATCGCGGCAAAGGCGGGGATGTAGAAGCGGTGTTTTTTCATTTTGCTATACCCAGGTCTCCAAAATTAAAGTAGAAGAGGTAGCTATCACCAAAATCGCGCAGTGTCAGACGCATAGCGGTCAATCTATCGGTGGCATCTAAACTCGTAGAGATATCGCTGAACCGGCGGGCCAAGTCGTAAGTTTGCGGGCTGATTTGGCGGCCCTCGAGGTCAACCTTTGTGCCAGTAAGGACTTCATAAACAAGGATGGCCTGCTCGTAGAGCGGTGGAATCTGCGGATAATCGAAATCATCCAAGCGGTGGAGGTTCTGGACAAACTTATCGAGCTGGCTGGTGAGCAGGTACCAGGCCATCAGGTATTCGAATGCCATATGGTTGTATCTGTTCTTTTCGAGCAAGTCGAGGAGGATTCTTTCGGGCTGGTAGCCTGTGAAGCCGTAATCGTTCTCCATCGTCAGGCTTGTTAAATGCCGGACGCGTTTATCTGTTGAGAGGTCAGCACCGGAATCGAGCAGTTTGAGGTAATTGCTGGCCCAGTCGGCGTGAAAGGGGGTTTTAGAGAGCGCTCCGAGATAGACCCTTGCGGT
The DNA here is from genome assembly GCA_964513655.1 of uncultured Pirellulales bacterium. Lineage (GTDB taxonomy): Bacteria > Planctomycetota > Phycisphaerae > Sedimentisphaerales > Anaerobacaceae. The sequence continues at coordinate 21,359 of CAZENQ010000027.1, forward strand.
GTTGATATCCTGCTTGACCATAGCAATCAATGCGAGGCGTTTTAGAATCTTGGGGCGTTCTCCGAGCCTTTCGAGGGACTCAGCGAGGGCACTTTCTCCCATGTTCATAACGCCCAGGTCGATAAAGACGTCAGATTTTTTCCACTGCGCCGGGCGATGTTCTATGGAAGTGAGGAAGAGGGTGTTGGGGTGCTGGTTGTATGCGAACATATCGTATGGGAGCCGGCCGGTATGATACAGGGCCCGATTGACCGCGTGGACAATAAAGAAGCTGTTTGGGTGGCGGCGATAGGCGGCGAGCACCTGCGGCCACATTTTGTTGTAGGCATAGTAATCGGCCTGGAGTGTAGTTTTTAGTTTGTAATCGTGAAAAAAGAAAGCAGCGGCGCCGGCGAGGACAAGCAGCAGAGATGATTCAAGAGACCATTTTAGAACGGGCGAGCCTGTATACCACGAAAGTATGCTCGAGCGCAGCTTAGGGGATTTACGGCGATGCCTTTGTTTAACCTTTCTGCCGGCGGATAATCGCCAAAGTCCCAATAGCAGAGCGGTCAAAGGCGGGAGCAGATAAAGGACATAGAGCGCCTCTGTCATTCTTCTGCGGGTCTGGTGGGACAGAATCTTGTTAGAGAAAGGTAATAAATCGGTGAAGGCTTCGTTAGTACTTACGCCGAAAATGAGGACACCGAGCACGAAGGTGGTGACGGCAGCGGAGACCAAATACATCAGGGCCATCTGCCAGCGGCGATTGAAAAGCAATTCGTGAGTCGCGCAGATCAGTGCGAGGAGCAGGTAGGCGGCGCCTGCCGTTACATACAGAATTCCAGACAGCAGAAGAAAAACGAGCAAGCGAGGGAACCTGGTGTCCGGGGCCGCTTTCAGGTACAGACATACGAAAAGTAGCGCCATTAGTAATGCTGTTGTGGTGACGAATTGATATGTGTACGTGGTGTATGTAATGAGCACAAGGACCGGAGGGACAAAGCGTAGGCAACGAAAGTGTGAGGCTTTTATCAGCCTTAAGAAATAATCGGTACACAGGCAAATCAGGGCCGCCTGGAGAGTTACGACGAGCGCTCCGGCCCAGCCGATGTAAAAGAACTGAGACAGGAAAGCCGAGAGATATTCTACGAGGCCGCCGGGGTAGGGTGCAAGGTGGCGGAAAAAGGCCCAGGTTCGGAAGAAGGCAGGGAAATTTGTAATAGTTTGTCCACCGTGATAGATAAGGCGCAGGTCCACCCGGAGCCAGAGGTACAGGTAGAACAGGAGAAAGAAGAGCACGGTGCGGAGCGGCCCGGCGCGGTTTTGACTTAATAATTTGCGAAGCAAATTCGGCATTAGCTTGCGTGCCCCCATTTTTGGACGGGTCGCGGGATGTGGGCTGTTTTTTCCATAAGATAGTCCTGGTCAAAAGGTCACTGCTTGAAGCAAAATATTCAGCACGAAATAAAAAATAAGCTCATCAGGCACCTGCCGGAGAATTAAACTTAATGAGCACAGGGTTTAATAAGAGGCATTATATCATACTGCTTCCTGGATTGCACATTTTCTGGGGCGAGGTGAGGTTGTGGAACGGACAGCCTTTTATTCGCGGTCCTGCCAGCGTTGGTCGACAGGCGCATCTTTGGCACCTGGAGTAGCCATTGTTATCGGCAGATCAACAGGGATTTTTGGGGCGCTGCGAACAAAACGGGCGAGCTTTTCACCTTTAACTTTGACGGGTTCAGTGACAAGCTCGGGTACACCGTGGGTCCAAGTGAAAGAATCAAAGAATTCGGGGTCCTTCTGCGGCAGGAGAATCGGCTTGTGAGCCTTGCCATCGTGGTCGATGTAGCTGAGGTATGTCCTGGTGAATAGGCCATTTTCCCTTTTACTGCTGAAGGCAATCCAGCGGCTGTTGCTGGCCCAGCTGGTCCATGTTTCACTCTGGTCGCTGTTGCAATCGAGTCGCCTATATTCATACCTGCCGTTTTCGAGGGCGGCGTTCAAATCCATTATGTACAGGTCGCTGCCGGGGCGATAACTGGCCCAGCAACTGTAATCGCACATGCAGAAGATGAGCCAGCGGCCGTCGGGGCTGATTTTCGGCTGGAGGATGCTTAGGCCGGTGTCGCGGGCGGAAAGGAGGGTCTCGAGCTGGCCCCACTGGTCGCGGTCCAAGTCGTAGCTTATTCTCTGCAGGTCGTATTTGACCTGTCTGTATCGGTCAGGGGGCAGTTTGTTTTGGTCGGTCCACAACATCGGTGCGCTGCAGAAGTACAGGTACCGGCCGTCGGGGGACCATGCGGGGAAGGTTTCGAGGCGGTCTTTGGCGGAAAACTTAGGGGAGGTCTTTACGCTTTTTGAATCAACGGCGTAGTAAAGCAGGGCCGAATCGAGGTCAACAACGTCACGCACCTGGTTTCTGGCGAAGTGAAAGAACTGGCGTACCTTATTGACGGAATAGACAGCGAGTTTGCCGCTGGGGTGCCAGGAGGTATATCCAAATTTGGTCTGGAGCTTGAACATCCTGTCATCCTGCACGAAGACTGTAAAACTGCCCTGTCTTTTGCTTCGGCTCCCAAAGAACATTTTGTCCGTGCGGTTGTTGCAGAACGTGTGGCAGTTGATACAGACACCTCGAACGCTTTTGCTGGATAATACCGGTGTGTCATCGTAGCTCTGCAGATTTCGCTGGTGAATGGATGTTTCGCCGGTGCTGTAGACAGGCCGAATCCTTCTGTAGACGAGGAAAGGGTCTATGGGCTCATTGGCGATTTGGTTGGTGATGGGAGCAAAGCGGTTCCAAGGTCCGTCCTCGGTTTTGACAAAGACATCAAAGTGTAATTGTCTTCCGCGGTTGACGTTAAGAAGGTTATGCCAAGCGCGCTGTGGAATAATAATCCTGGGTGAGCGGCTGAAAATTTCGATTGATTTACCCCGCTGGGAATATATTTTCGCATAATATTGTGAACCAGCTTCCTGCACGAGGAAGTTCAAGGGTGCGATGTTCGGCGGGATGACCGTGCCATTGTAGTCGGGACGGATGTTGGCGGGGCGAGCGATGGAGCGGTATTGTGTGATTTCTACATTGCTATCCCGCAGCGCGTAAATCAACGTGGCGGTCGCTAATACGACGAGGACCAACACGGGGGCCAGATATTTGTAATTTTTTGTCATTTTTTCAAGCCGGAGCGATTGTAAAGATAATAAAGGAGAAAACTGTCGCCGTAGTCTTTGACCAGTTCGTTGAAGGCGGCCTGTTTGTCTTCGCCGTAACTATCAAGTATCCGGAAGAAGGTTGCGAAGCTCTGGCGAGATTGTTGGCTGATTGTGCGGCCGTGCAAATCAATCTTTTTTTTCGTCACGGCGGTGTACAGTAGTATTGCCTCCTCATAATGGCGAGGGATTTGTGAATAGCCGAAGTCATCCAATCGGTCAAGGTCCCGGACGAACATGTCAAGGCGTTTGGTCAACAGGTGCACAGCCATCAGGTATTCAAAGGCCACCTGGTCATTGGCGCTATTTTCGTGCAGGGTCGAGAATATGTCCGCGTCGTCTTTTTTGGGCATCAGGCGGCGCAAATCCTGGATTCTCCGGTCGGTTGACAGTTCGGGGTCAGACTGCATAAGAGCCAGGTAATAATCGGCCCAGTCGGCATGAAAGAGGGTCTTGCCGAGCGCCCCGAGATAAATCCTTGCGGCACCTAAATTGCCCTTTGCCAGGTTTATCAGGGCGAGGCGTTTTAGAATTACGGGGTGCTCACCGAATGCTTCGAGCAATTCGGCGAGGTCTCCTTCGGCGCGGTTTAGGAAGCCGAAATCAATGCAAGTGTCAAATCTTTTCCAGCGGAGGATGCGGTCGGCCCTTCTGCCGGTGAGGAACAGTGTGCCTGGATGCTGGGGAAATGCGAACATCTCTGAAGGCAGTCGGCCGGTATGATATAAAGCGCGGTTGACCTGATGGACGACATAGAAGCTATTGGTGTGGCGGCGCGCGGCCTCGAGGACTTTCGGCCAGTTCCTGCGGTGCGTATGATAATCAACCTCAAGCAAGGTTCTTTGTTCGCTGTCCAAGGAAAATAGTATGGCGGCGCCGGCGGTTACGAGTAACAAGGACGATTGACCGAACCATCTGAGTACCGGCGAGCCGGTGTGCTCCGAAGATATCAATTGCAACAGTTTTTGCTCTATATCTGTGCTTACAAGGATTCGCCAAAGGCCGAATGCAAGTGCGGTCAGGGGTAAGAGCAGGTAGATTATATGGGGGATTATTATCATTTTCCTGCGCTCCGGGTAAAGCATGACCTGCCAGGAGACAGGTAGTAGCTGTCCAAAGGCATCGGCAAGACTTACACCGAAGAGGAGAACGCCCGTGAGATATGTGATAAGGACGGCTGAAAATAAATATAGCGGAGCCATCTTCCAGCGGCGAGAGAAGAACAGTTCGTAAATGGTGCAGAGCACTGGAAAGAGCAGATAGGCGCCGCCGGCGATTGGACAGGTAACCAAAGACAAAATCAGAAAAACAATGAAGCGACGCAGGTTATTATTCGGGGCGATTTTGAGGTACAGGCAAACAGAAAGCAGGGACACCAAGAAAGCTGTGGTGGTGACGAAGTGATAGGCATACCGAGTATAAGCGATAAGCAGGAGAATGGGGGGGATAAAACGAAGCCAGCGGAGGCGAGAAGCGGCAATTACCTTTAAGAAATAGTCGAAGCACAGGCAAATGAGCCAGGCCTGGAGCGTTACGATAAGCGCACCTGCCCAGCTGACATAGAAGAACTGGGACAGGAAGGCTGAGGAGTATTGCACGAGGCCGCCGGGGTATGAGACAGACTGGCGGAAGAACTCCCAACCGCGGAAGAAGACGGGGAAATTCGGGACCATTCCGCCGCCGTGATAAATAAGACGGGTGTCGACGCCAAGCCAGAGGTACAGGAAGAACAAAATGAAGAAGCAAAGGTTTCGAATTTGCCTGGCGAGGATTTGACCGGATGATTTGGGAAGGGAAGTCAGCATTTCTTTGAGTGCTCCTGTTTTGCGAGGTGTCGCAAGATGGGAGCTCTGGTTTCCATGAGATAGTCCTCTGGCAATGTCACGGCTCGAAGCTAAATATTCAGCACAAGATAAGAAACAAGCTCATCAGGCACCTGTCTGGTAAATTAAAGCCAATGAACACAAAGCTTACAAAAGGACATTATATCATACTGTTGTGGGAAATGCACATTTTCCCCTGCAAATAAAGGGGTAGTGGGTGTATCAGGCTTTTACTCGCGCTGTTGCCATGGTTCGTAGCCGGGTTCTTCTCCGGCTTCGGGAGTAGCCATTGTTATAGGCATCTCGACCGTTATTTTTCGGGAGCTGCGAACAATGCGTCCGAGTTTTTCTCCTTTGACTTTGACAGGCTCGGTGAGAAGTTCGGGGACGCTGTAGGTCTCGAGGCAGGAGTCATAAAACTCAGGGTCTTTCTGGGGCATCAGCAGGGGTTTATAAACCTTACCCTCCTGGTCAACATAGCTGAGGTAAGACCTGGTGAATACTCCGTAATCTCTCTTACTGCTGAAGGCTATCCATCGGCTGTTGCTGGACCAGCTGTGCCAGGATTCACTTTGGTCGCTGTTGATGTCGAGCCGCCTGTATTCGTACCGGCCGGTCTGTGCGGCGCGCAGGTCCATAAGGTAGAGGTCGCTGGTTTGCTGGTAGACGGGGAAGCAGCCGTAACTGCACATGCAGAACAGCAGCCAGCGGCCATCGGGGCTGATTCGCGGCTCAAGGACACTGAGGCCAGTATCGTCAGCCGAAAGGACGGTTTCGAGTGTGCCCCATGTGTCGTTTTCAATGTCGTAACTTATTCTAAGGAGGTCATATTTGATTTGGTGGTAGTTTTCGGGGATGATTTTTTTTCGGTCCTGCCACCATATAGGTGCACTGCAGAAGTACAGGTATCGGCCGTCCGGCGACCAGGCGGGATAGGTTTCGAGTCGGTCCTTTCGCGCAAGGTCGGGCGAGGTCTTGACCTCTCGGGAGTCGAGTGAGTAATACGCTACGAAGGAGTCGAGGTCAATGACGTCGCGAACCTCATCTCTGGCGGAATGGAAGAACTGTCCGACGTAATTGATGGAATAGGCGGCGAGCCGGCCATTTGGATGCCAGGTGGTGTATCCAAATTTTGTCTGGATGTTGGCGACCGCGCCATCTTCGGTGAGTATGGCGCTGCTGCCGTATTTTTCGCTGCGGATGCCAATTAGCATTTTGTCTGGACGGTTGTTGCAGAAGGCATGGCAGTTGAGACAGCCACGTTTGAAGTAACTGTTGTCCAAGATAACCGCCTCGTCGAAGGTTCGCAAATTACGCTGATAGATGCCCATGTCATTCCAGACGCCGTGCGCCGGATGAATCTTCCTGTATACCAGATAATTGTCGACGGGCTCTTGCGCCACTGTATTGGTAAGCGTAGAGAAGGCATTCCATCTGCCATCTTTATCTTTGACAAAAACGTCAAAGGCGAGCTGCTCTCTGCGATTCATACTCAGAAGTTTGTGCCACGGGCCTTCGGGGATGAGGATTTTGGGTGACTCGGTGACAACTTCAACGGGTCTGCCTTGTTTGGAGTATATTTTTACATAGTAGAGGGAGCCATCTTCCTGAATGAGGAAGTTCAAAGGCGCTATATTTGGTGGGATAACAGCGCCTTGATAGTCGGGTCGAATGCGCGGGGGCCGACCGACGGGGCGAGGCCGGTCGATGGTGACTTTGGCACCGGCGGGAAGCTGGTTCAACGCGTATGCTGCGAGTGCAACAAGTCCTACCAAGAGCATGATGTATCGGCCATGCTTAGTCATTTTTTCAATCCTGAGAGTCCATAGGTACTATAAAAGAAGAAGGTATCACCGTGGGCATTGGCGAGGTTTTGGAAGGCGGCTTCTTTATTTCCGCCGTAAAAGGCGTAAACCTTTTTAAAGTTTTCAAAGCGCTGACGTGACAGTGGGCTGATTTGGCGGCCGTTTAAATCGACCGGTTTTTTCTCTTTGTACATGTACAGCAAAAGGGCCTGCTCGTACAAAGGGGGGATTTGGACATAATCAAAATCGTCCAATCGATGGATATTTTGTACGAACTTGTCGAGCTGGCCTGTCAGCAGGTACGAGCTCATCAGGTATTCGAAGGCCATGCGGTTGCGGGCGTTTTTTTTGAGTAAATCCAGCAAAATGTGCTCAAAGGGCATGGGACTAAAACCGTAGTCCTGGACGGGCATATAACGGCGGAGGCGTTGAATCTCGTGGTCGGCGGGCAAAGTGAACGTAAGGTCGGACTGGAGCTGCCGCAAGTAGTCAGCTGCCCAGTCAGCATCGAAGAGGGTTTTACTGAGGGCCCTTAGATAAACCCGAGCCGTATGGATGGTACGCTTGGCGATGTTTGCCAGGGCCAGTCGTTTTAGAATCATAGGTCGCCAGCCGTCTGCGGCGAGAGACTCGGTCAGCTCATGCTCGGCCATGTTGACATGCCCGAGGTCGAGAAAGAGGTCGAATTTCTTGAAGTATGATTCACTATGCTCGGCGGCAGTGAGGAAGAGGGTATCGGGATTCTGGTAAAAGCAGAACAAGTCGTGAGGCATTCGGCCGGTATGATGTAAGGCCCTGTTGACGGCATGTACTATATAATAGCTATTGGGGTGCCTTGGAGCAGTCGCAAGCACCTTCTGCCACATTCTGTGGCTGGCATAAAAATCGGTTTCGAACAAGGCTTTCATCTTGATATCACGGGAGAAAAAGACGACGGCGCCGGTGAGCACAAACAGCAAGCAGGATTCTACAGACCATCTGATTAGGTGCGAGCCGGTATACCACGCAAGGGTGCGCGAGCGGAGTCTGGAAAACTTACTCGGTTGTTTCTTTTTGTGCCTTTTGTCGGTTTTATGAGGATTTGTTTGAGGTGCAATTGGCTGGTTGAGTGATTGAGTGGGTGAGATAAAAAAGGGCCGGCACAAGCCTGATACGAGTAAGACCGAAGGCACAACGAGGTAAAGCGCACAGACAATTATTAGTATTTTTTTGTAATTTTCGTACTCAAAGATTTTCCAGGAGACGGGCAGCAGATTGGTGAAGGCGTCGATGATACTGACGTCAAAGACGAGGACGCCGCCGGCGTATGGAATGACGATGGCTGATAAGAGATACGCGAGAGCTATCCGCCAGCGGCGGGTAAAAAGCAGTTCGTAAATCGCACAGAGCAGCGCGAAGAGCAGGTACGCCCCGCCGGCGATTGTGTATACGAAGAAGGACAGGACCAGAAAGACAATGAGACGAGAGAGTTTGGCCTTTTGCGTCGCGGTCAGGTAGAGACATACAGACAGCAGCGATACGAGCAGTGCTGTGGTGGTTGCGAAGTGATATGTGTATCGTGTGTAGGTAATAAGCAGGAGGACCGGCGGGACAAAACGTAGGCAGCGAAGGCGGGGGAGATTTGCGGCTTTGAAAGAATAATCGGTGCAGAGAGAAACCAACCATGCCTGCAGGGTCAGGACGAGAGCTCCAGCCCAGCCAATATATAGAAACTGCGACAGCAAGGTGCAGAGGTATTCGGTGGTTCCACCAGGGTATGACGTGAAGCGATGGAAGAAGGTCCAGCCTCTGAAGAAGACGGGGAAATCGGAGATTGCGCCGGCGCCGTGGTAAATAAGTCGGGTGTCGACCTCGAGCCAGATATACAGGTAGAACAGGATAAAAAGGAGGAGGCTTCGGAGCCGCCTGTCGAGGTTTTGTGTTAATAGTTTGCGAAAAGAATTCAGCATTATCTCGGAGTTCTTATTCTGTCACTTGCTGCAAAACGGGAACTGGCTTTTGATAGATTAAGGTTAACAGGCATCAAGGTTATCAAAAACATTATATCATATTCGGCCGGGAATTACATATTTTGTGCGGGGGACGAGGTGCGGGTCTATCAGGTGTCATTCGCGCTGTAGCCATGGCTGGTCATAAGTTGATGGTGGTTGAGGCTTATGAGGGGGCGCCGGTGGCAGGCCGGGCGTCGCGCCGGTGACAATATCGGCCTGAGGGGACTGTTTATATGCGAGGATGGCTTTGGTTAGCTGTTTGGGTTTTATGCGGACTGGTTCGGAGATAAGTTCGGGTATGTTGTACACCTGCAGGAGCGAATCGTAGAAGGTGGGGTCTTTCTGCGGCAGGAGAAACGGTTTGTATGCCCTGCCGGTCTCGTCAATATAACTGAAGAAGGGTCGTGCGAAGCGGCCGGTGAGTCTCTTGCTGCTAAAGACAATCCAGCGGCCGTTGCTCGAGAAGCCATGCCACGTGTCACAGCGATTGCTGCTGACAGGCAGCTTGTGGAATTGTCCGGTATCGGTTTCCATCATATATAAATCACTTTTAGCCTGGTGGATAGGGAAGGTGCTGTATTCGGAGACGTTAAACAACAGAAAGCGCCCGTCGGGAGAAAACCTCGGCTGCGTGATGCTGCCCTGCACCTTGTCGGCAGAGAGGACGGTCTCCAATTCGCCCCATTTTTGGGTTTTGGGGTCGTAACTGATTCGCATCAGGTCACATCTTACCTCACGATAGCGTTCAACGGGCAGCCGGGGCGCACTGCAGAAGTAGAGGTATCGGCCGTCGGGCGAGAACTCGGGGAATGTTTCCAAACGGTCCGGTTTGGTAATGCTGCTGGTGCTAAGTACCCTGTTGGAATCGACGAGATATAAGGCCAAGTCGGAGGCGTGGCTGAACACATCCCGGACCTCGATTGCGGCGGTGTGGAAGAACATTTCGAAGCTGTTGATGGAAAAGGCGATGACACGGCCGTTTGGGTGCCAAGAGGTGAAACCGACTCTGCCGGGCGTAAACTGTGTTCGGGTGTTCACGGCGGCAGCCGTGCTGTTTTGTGCCATGAGCATAGGGGTGCCGTGTTTGGGAGAGCGGATCTGGGTCAGCATGTTACCGGGACTATTATTGAGAAAGCTGTGGCAGTTGATACAGCCGCCGCCAAACGAGGAGTTGTGCAATACGATGGATTCATCGTAGTTTCGGAGGTTGCGCTGATAAACGCCCATATCTTTCCACATAACAGAGAGTTTAATTTTTCGATATACGAGGTAGTCGTCGATGTCGTCGTTGGCGATGGTATTGGTAATGATCTCGAACTTTTTCCACCGGCCGGTTTTGTCCCGGGTGTAGACATCAAGATAGAGTGGTCTGCCGCGGTTAAGGGCGAGCAGTTTTTTCCATGGGCGCATTGGGATATGGATTTTTGGCTTTCGGCTTTTAATTTCGATTTGTTTGCCCTGTTGGGAGTAAATCCTGACAAAGTAATGCGAGCCGGCTTCCGCAACTTGGAAGTTTAAGGGGGCGATGTTTGGCGGGATGACGGTATTGGTATAGTCGGGGTGGATTTTAGGAGGGCGAGGGACAGGACTGTAGGTGGCGATAACAACGATACCAGCAAAGGATTTGTAGAGCAGCGCAGCGGAGAGCAGTGCGCCAAGGACAAGTATCCCAAACAGGAATCGACGGTGATTTTTCATTTTTGCTGTCGCAGCCCCACTAACAAGTAATAGTAATAGTATGTATCCTGGAAATCTCTGAGGTTATAGGAATCGCTGAGATTGTCGAAGTCTCCGGAATCATTCGGTGCGCCTTTGAAAGCGTTCTGAAGGTGGTATTTATAGGATTGAGTTCGCTGCATGAAATCTGCGAAACGGCTGACGGTCTGCACGTTTATTTTTCGGCCGTCCAGGTCGACGATGCGGCCAGTTATACCGGTATAGAGCAGGACAGCTTCGGCATAATGCCGGGGGATGTCTGTATAACCGAAGTCATCCAATCGGTTAAGGTTCTGGATAAAGTCTTCGAGGCGACCGTTCAGGAGGTACCAGGCCATCAGATATTCGAATGCCATGCGATTGAGCTTATTTTTCTCGAGGAGGATTAGATATAAGTCGTCGGTGGCGGTTACCGCCTGGCGGAGATTGTCTTGGACAAGCATCACGGAACGCATGTTCTGGATGTGTTCATCGGCGGACATGAGCGGGTCTGTTTCGAGCCGTTCCATGTAGCGTTCGGCCCAGTCTTTATACAAGAAATCTTTGCTGAGAGCGCACAAGAAGGTTCGAGCGGCATCGGTTTGTCCCTTGAGGATATTTATCAATGCGAGCTTCTGCAGGCCGGTCGGGTAGTAATGCGCGAGGGCCAATGCGCCGTATGCGATGTCTTCGGCCCGGTTGATATGGCCCAGTTCGTAAAGAGTGTCAAGTTCGGGATACCGTTCGGTGGCGGAAAGCAGGCCGGAGGGATGCTGTGGATATGAGAACATATCATGAGCCAAGTGAGCCGTATGATAGAGGGCCCTGTTGACATCGTGGCAGACAAAGACGCTATAGTCTTTGCGCGGCAAGTTTTGTGCTTCGCGGAGGAGCTTGTGCCACATTTTGTTGCGGGCGAAGTAGTTTATGCGCAGGTGTATTTTGGCAAAGCGGTCGTATGTCAGGAAAAGGGCACCGGCCGTGACGATAAACAGAGCCAGCGTCTCGAGCGGCCACCTGTGCTTGCTCTGGCGGTAATACTGTAAGAATGTCCGGGTCCGTCCGGGTTTGCGCTTTGGTGTAAAGACCGGGCAAATGGCACACCAGAGGCCGGCGATTGGCAAGAAGAATAAGAGGCCGAACTTAAGAATTACTCCACTGCGGCCAGCTATCGGGTCAAGAGGCAGGATGCGGCGATAAGCGTCGAACAGGTCCATATTGAAGAACAACATATTTGCAATTAAGGGGACGAAAGCGGCCGAGAGAAGGCACAAAAGGCCGATGCGCCAGTTTCGCCTGTTAAAGAACTCGAAGATTGCCCAGAGTATCACGAAGACCAGATACGCCTGGACCGCTATAGTGTACATTACGCCAGAGAAAACGAGGAACACGGCGAGCCGCAGAACTGTCCTGTGCAGAGGCACACGAATGGAGAGGTACAGAAACAGTAATCCGAGGGACAGTGACAGGCTATCGGCGAGATAATGGTAATATCGACCATACTGCATGAGCAGGATAACGGCTGGAACGAATCTGAGCGGCCAGTACCTGCCGCCGTACATAGGGGTGATGAATTTGTCTGTACCCACAGACAATAACCAAGCAGTCAGGGTAATAATCAAGGCTCCCGCCCAGGAATAGTAGTAGTGGTGGGCCAATATTGCCGAGAGGAAGGCCATGGGTTTACCGGGAAATGGCGGGGAGTCCACAAAGGTTCTCATTCCGGGGACATAAATCTGGTAGGACAGATACTGGCCGTGCCCGTGATAGATGAGCTTAGGGTCAATCCAGAGACAGACGAGGAGGAAGAACAGAACGAAAAACAAGGCCGGGCAAGCCGCTGCGTGGAGCCTTTGGCGGGAAAATCCATATTTATGTACTGCAACCATGACCACCGTCCGCTATCCGGAATTACTCAGGCAGCTAAGTATTCTGTACCTAACAGAAAAATAAGCCTGCCAGTCGCCTGCGGTGTAAATCAAGTTTAATAAACTCTAAGGTAATCGAAAAACTATTATATCATATCCGTGTTACAAACGCACATTTTCTCCGCAGTGACGAGTGGTGGGCCGGAGAATGACAAGGGGTAGCGTTCAGGATGAGAGTTGCATTGCTGCGTTTATTGCGTCGGTGAGGCTGAGCGTGCCTTCGTATAGCGCCCTTCCGATTATGGCCGCTTCGATGTCCAGTTCGGCGAGCTTCTTGATGTCGGCTATTTCGGTTATGCCTCCGGAGGCTATGACGGGAATTTGTACGGAGTCAGCCAGGGTTTTTGTTCTTTCGAGGTTCGGCCCTTCCATCATACCATCTTTGGAAATGTCGGTATAGATTATTGCAGCCAGAGGAAGCTTCGCCGCTTGTTCGGCAAAGTCCAGCAGGTTCTGGGGACTTTCCTGGGTCCAGCCGTGAGTAGCGACCTTTGAGCCGCGCGCATCCAGGCCGAGTACAAGCCTGTTGCTGAACTTCTCGGACATTTCACTGAACCACTTGAAGTCACTTACGGCCCTGGTGCCGATTATTACCCTTTCGATGCCCATATCGAGCAGTTGTTTTATGGCAGCCTCGTCTCTGATTCCGCCGCCGACTTCGATTTTTAGTTTTCCAAGGGCTGCGATGGCTGATATTGCATCGGTATTGACGGGCTTGCCGACCTTGGCCCCGTCGAGGTCGATGATGTGCAGCCATTGTGCTCGGTCTTTGATAAATCTTCTTGCCTGTTTGACGGGGTCGTCGTGGTAGGTTATCTGACGGTGGTATTGACC
>CAZENQ010000028.1:0-34263 GCA_964513655.1 uncultured Pirellulales bacterium
TAACCCGGAGGTTACGTTCGTTTTGGCATCCATAAAATTGGGTTTGTTTGACATATTTTGGTTAGCCACAAAGCTTTTTTTTGCCACAGAGAACGCAGAGAGCACGGAGGCAAGGTTTAGTTTGCATCGCATCAAAAATCAGGTCGGCCTGGTGTACTTCGGCAGGCCTTTTCTCGATGTGAACATCTGCGAAAGGCATGCCCAGAGTCCACTGGTTTGCCGGGGGCGGCAAAGCCTTTTCTGAAGCCGACCAAATGAGTCATAGCTTCGAGCAGGAGTAGTGCACAGAGCGGCGGGTGGGTCGGCAGGGTCGCCGTTATTGGCGCCGGAGGTGTCCTGATTTAATCCGAAAATGTCCCGATTTTCCTCGAAAATCCCCCGATTTCCCCCGTATTTCCCCCGTTTTCCCCCGAAATCCCCCCGATTTCCCCCGAGAGGACCTTCGTTTATGCGGGCTACCGCCTCAAAAAAGCGGTTTGCGATGGCTAAGACCTGCCGGCAGGCTTTTCGCGCGGATTTAACGGATGGGAGCGATTTATTTATTTTTCAAAGGGCCCGTCATCGCTAAAGCTACGACGCGGCAAGCGGGCCGGACAGGTAGTCCGCTCACTGTTGGAGGCTACCTAAGGCACGCCCTGGGGGCAGGCCCTTGGAGGGCAGCCCCCCAATTAGGGGCGGGGCCGCGCGTTTGATGCGAAAAAAGTCCTTGATTCACGACTCGAGATGCTCGTAACTGGTTTTTAACAAGGCGGTTAAGAAAAATTTAAATTTTCGGATTGTTGCTCCTACCCACCTGCGGATTTGATTGGAAATGGCCCCAGGTAGATAGGCTAAAGCCATCTAACGGGGCAGGGGGACATGGGGAGGGGGTTTTTGGTTGACGGGGGGATTGTGATAGGGTATATTTGGAATGGCCGCTTCGTAGTCTGTCGTTTAGGCAAACGGTCCACACCCGCCACAGCGGCGGCGGATGCAGGAGCGGGAGAAACGTCAGCATTTGGCATTTCGTATCGGCAGCAAGAGGGTTTTTTCCCGCGAAAATGAGGTTTTTTTGCGTAATCGGCGGTTGAGTTTGGGCTGCCGGGTACGTGGGAAAGGAGGAGATTGTTTCAGTGCACGGAGGTCGTGAGGAGAATGCAAAGGGGATATCGGGGGTGAGGGGGAGTCCCGACACATTTTTGGCGGAGGCTAGGATGGGTAAATCAATTTTTTTTTGGGATTTTGGCAGAAAAAATACGCCTTTAGGTAGGCGTTATTTGTGAAAAATTAAGGGTACATTTGAGAGGATAAAGAGATGAAGACTGGAAGAATGTTGACAATTGTGGCTGCGGGTGCGGGGCTGGTACTGGCGGGACTGGCGGGGCAGGCGGGAGGGGCGACGTACTACGTGGACCCGAACGGGTCTGCAGATTTTAACAGCATACAGGCGGCCATCGATGACCCGTGCACGGTGGATGGCGATGAAATCGAGGTGGCGCCGGGGACGTACTACGAAGACGTTAATTTCAGCGGCAAGGGGGTGCGGCTTTACTCAAGCGGCGGTGCGGGCGTTACGACCATAGACGCCAACGGCGCAGACCACGCGGTGCAGTGCGTGAGCGGCGAGGACGCAAACACCATCTTAGCGGGGTTTACCATCACCGGCGGCTACGCCGACGGTTCTTATCCGGACGACTGCGGCGGCGGGATGTACAACGACGGCAGCAGCCCGACGGTTACGAACTGCATATTCATCGGCAATGAAGCCTACTCCGGTGGCGGCGGGATGGAGAACTACAATTACAGCAGCCCGACGGTAACGAACTGCATCTTCAGTGACAATTGGGCCAACACCGGCGGCGGGCTGGAGAACATCGACAATAGCAACCCGATAGTGACGAATTGCACCTTCAGCAAAAATTTTGCGTCCAGTAATGGCGAAGGGATGAGCAACGACGGTACCAGCAGCCCGACGGTAACGAATTGCATATTTTGGGGCAAAGTTTTTTCCATGGCGGACCAAATATATCCCGTAAGTGGACTAGACGTCAGTTATAGTGACGTTCAGGGCGGCTACACCGGCACCGGGAACATCGATGCCGACCCGCGTTTTGTAGATGAGAGCAATCCCGACGCGAATCTGCGGGATTTTCGGCTGAGATCGCCTGGTTCGCCGTGCGTGGATACCGGCGATAACAGCGCATTGCCGCCCGACACGGCGGACCTCGACGGTGACGGGAACACGGCCGAACCGATTCCCTTCGACCTGGACGGCGTGCCGCGGGTGGTGGACGGCAACGATGACGGCAGTGCCGTGGTGGACATGGGGGCCTATGAACGTGAATTTACAGGCGTTCAGAATATTACGCAAGACACCTGGTATAAGACGATACAGGCGGCAATCAACGACGCAAACGATGGCGATGACATTGAGGTGGCGGCGGGGACGTACTACGAAGACGTTAATTTCAGCGGCAAGGGAGCGCGGCTGTACTCGAGCGGCGGGCGGGACGTTACGACCATAGACGCCAACGGCGCATATCATGCGGTGAAGTGCGTCAGCGGCGAGGACGCCAATACTATCTTAGAGGGTTTTACCATCACCGGCGGAAACGCCAACGGCCCTGTTGACAGCGACCAGCGAGGCGGGGGGATGTACAACTCTGGCAGCAGCCCCACGGTGACCAACTGCATCTTCAGTGGTAATTCAGCAGATTTCAAGGGAGGCGGAATGTCCAACTACTACAGCAGCCCGACCGTGACCAATTGCATCTTCAGCGGTAATTCAGCGTCTTCAAAGGGCGGCGGAATGTACAATGAGAAGAGCAACCTGACGGTGAACAACTGCAGCTTCATCGGAAACTCTGGCTACGAAGGCGGCGGGATGCACACTGACTGGTGGAATCCGACGGTGGCTAACTGCACGTTCAGCGGCAATGTGGCCACCTACGGCGGCGGGATGAACAACAACGTCTCCAGCCCGTTAGTTACCAACTGCACGTTCCGCGGCAACTCGGCCGACTACGGCGGCGGGATGTACAACAACAACGATATCGGCATCCCCACAGTGACCAACTGCACTTTCAGCGGGAACTCAGCCATCGTAGATGGCGGGGGGATGTACAATAACAACTGCAGCCCGACGCTGACAAATTGTATTCTCTGGGGCAACGAGCCGAATGAGATAGTCGATTATGGAACGAGCTCCACCACGGTCAGCTACAGCGACGTGGAGGGCGGTACGGGCGAGAGCTGGTTTGGCACGGGTTGTATTGATGCGGACCCGTGTTTTGTGGATGACAGCAATGCGGACCCGACTGTGTGGAATTTGCGGCTGGCGGAGGGGTCACCTTGTACCGACGCCGGCGACAACAACTCGGTGCCCGCCGATACCGCGGACCTCGACAACGACGGGAACACGGCCGAACCGATTCCCTTCGACCTGGACGGCGTGCCGCGGGTGCTGGACGGCAATTGGGACGGCAGCGCCGTGGTGGATATGGGTGCCTATGAATACGAGCCGCCAGGTGCGTATGACCCGAACCCGGCAGACGGTGCGGAGCTTGTCAGCAAGAATCCGACTCTGACGTGGAAGCCCGGCTTATGGGCGGACCAGCACGAGGTGTACTTTGGGACCGATGAGACGGCTGTGGCGAATGCAGACAACACCGATACTACGGGCATCTATAAGAGCACTCAAGACCCGTGCAGCTGGGCACCTGGGACGCTCGTGTTAGGGCAGACTTACTACTGGAAGATAACCGAGGTGAACGACGGCTACAGCGGACCAGGCGACCCACCTCCGTGGGAGGGGGACGTGTGGAGCTTCAGAGTGGAAGGCCACGCGCACAGCCCGAGCCCGGCAGACGGTGAGGTGGACGTAATCTTCTTAGGAGTGCAGCTTAGCTGGACAGCGGGAGCCGAGGCAGAGAACCACGATATGTACTTTGGCACTGATTCCAGTTCCGTAACCGATGCAAATACCAACTCCGGCGTCTGCATAGGCACTCAAGGCCCTAACAGCTACGACCCCGGAGCCCTTCCGGTAGGCGAGACTTATTACTGGCGGATTGACGAGGTCAATGAGACCGCGGGTACTTTCCTTAAAGGAGACGTGTGGAGCTTTACAACAGGTGAGTTCCTTATAGCGGACGACTTCGAGTCGTACGCGGACTTGGGCAAGCTGTGGCTCGTATGGGACGACGGCTTGTGGAACGGCAGCGATGGAGAAATGTACCTTGAGAACGACGGAGACATTATTCGGGAGCCGAACAGCCAGGCGGCGAGGCTGGAATTCTATAATATCTACCACGGCGGGCCCGGTTACATAGGCTCATTGTTCGACGTTCAGGACCTGAGTGAGTTAGATATCGGGTCAGACTGGACAGTCGGCGGGGTCAAGGCATTGTTCTTGTACGTTCGCGGCGACCCATGCAATGCCAACGTGGTACCGCACCAGGCAAAAACGCAGGAGCCGATATGGGACGCGGCGAGACCGTGGATTGAATTAGAAGATACGAGCTACAACAGCGGCTATGTCCTGCACCCGAATCCGAGCCTGATGGGAGTTGACCAGTGGCATGAGTGGAACATCGATTTGGGAATCTTCGACGCGTGCGGTGTGACGCTTTCGGCGATTGAGAGGTTCACCATCGGTATCGGGGGCGAAGCTAAGACAGGCCAGTGGGAACCGATGTCGGGCTGGGGTCAAATCTGGATTGACGATATCAGGCTGTATGTGCCGAGATGCGTGCCGTCGCTGCCGCATGCTTACGATTTGACCGGCAAATACGGTGAACCTGATTGCGTGATTGACGGGCGCGACCTGAGGATAATGGCGGAGCAGTGGCTTACCAGCGGGCCGGAGGCCGACATAGTTGACGACGATATCGTCAACTTTGAGGACTATGGCATCCTCGGAGATAACTGGCTTGAGGAATTCCTCTGGCCACCCGGGTAATCTGGGCCGGTGCCAATCTGACGTTGGCGGCCGGAGGGGATTGTATATGATTTAATGGTAGAGGCGGAGGTTGGGGAGGAGTGCAGCGAAGCTGCGGGTGACGGTATCATCGATGAGAGAGATTTGGATATGCTTTGCGAGAACTGGCTTGCAGGTAAATAGCTTTATTGCGGGTGCGATGCCGGTAATGACTGGTGCGGGGGGCGGACCTGGATGAGCTGGGCGATGTTGACGGGGTTGACCTGGGGCTGTTCGTTCAGGAATGGCTGTACTGGTGCCCGTATGACTGGCCGTTGAAGTAAAATTGGGGCTGCAGGTGATATTGGGATATGTACTGTTGGGAGCGCTGGTAACTCGCTTTGCGGTATTGTTTACTGCTGGCGGGCCGGCGGGACGGTTTTGCAGGGTGAGAACGGGGGAAGGGTCATGGTGGGTATTTGAAGCGTAGTATATTGCGCAGCGGAATACGTAAAGCATACATCTGTCGACTGGAAAGGCCTTAAACTGGCAGAGTTTAGCATAAAGCTGGTGGGCCTGGCGGCCGTTAAGATCGTCAATAGAATGGATGCCGATATTGTGCATATCCCGGGCAATAGTTTTACCAACGCCGGGAATTTGTTCTAATTCTTGTAAGCTGGATGATTCCATAGAAAGGTGTCTCAGATATTATTCACCAAATACAATTCACTAATCACTATTTACCAACTATTCAATGAAGTATTCCGCTCTTGGGTGCGGCCTTATTACGGGGGATAGAATAGGCTAAAGAAGAATATATGTCAAAGCCTAAAATGCGACAAAGAGCAGTAATTAAATGGGGGCGGCCCCAGAGAGATAGGCTGGAGTAAGGAGGCAGGAGTAAGGAGTAAGAAGTAAGGAGGCTGGATCCCAGCTTTCGCAGGGACAGGCGGCGGGGGGCATGTAAGGCGTGACAAAGGAGGTGGATTTTGATAGTGTAGGTAAGATATATGATTGACTTTGGAGTTACAGGACGAAAAGCAGTAGAGCTTGAAGAGCGGATGAAGAAGTGCAAATTGTCTGAGAAAGATATTGAGGAGAAGTTCGTCCGAAGTGGTGGAGCAGGCGGAGAGAAAGTGAATAAGACTTCCACTTGTGTTCATCTCAGACACGTACCGAGTGGGCTGGCCGTAAAGATGCAAAAAAGCCGGAGCCAAGGACTAAACCGTTATTACGCAAGAAAGCGACTGTGTGAAATGCTGGAGAACAAGTTACTTGGAAAGGAAAGTCCTGAAGCAAAAAGGCTAAGTAAGATTCGTAAGCAGAAAGACAGAAGAAGACGTAAAACCCTAAGGAGGACATGCACAAAAGCAAAGTCTGAATTAATCAAGGCTTAACCAGAAGCTGGATAAGCTGATGCAATGCAAAGAAGATTTTGATAGTGTAGAGTTTATAGAGACCATTTAAAGCGTGTAAATGGGAAATGTCATTTGGACTGTTTACTTTATTAGGAGATAAGACTAATGCGTTATTTTTTGTATTTAGCGGTTATTCTAATGTTGTTGGTGGCTGCCACTAATGTAGAAGCAAAAGAGAGAGTCATCAGTCATGAGGAACTGATGGATAAAGTATCAGGATACTGGATTGGACAGCTCCTGGGCAACTACATGGGACTTCCATTCGAAAATAACTACGTGGAAGAGCCGGTGCCCGTTTTAGTTGATCGATACTATACGTTCCGGGACGGGCGTTCGCTCAAAATCAACCGAGATGACTGGCGCGGCTACGTTCATATTTTTACCGACGCGATGGAGGGCGCCTTCGGCGATGATGACACCGATATCGAATTTGTAACGCTGCACGCAGTTGAAAAATTCGGGCTGGATATCACCTATCCGGAGATTACAGAAATGTGGAAAAAACACATCAACCGTAGAATCTGGGTCGCGAACGCGACGGCCAGAGAGTTGATGGACCAAGGATTGGTTGCTCCTGATACTGGACGCAAAGAAAACAACAAGAATTGGTTCCAAATCGATCCGCAGTTGGTCAACGAGATCTGGAGCGTTTTTTATCCGGGTATGACGAAGCGGGCCGGCGAGCGGGCGGAGTGGGGGGCGCGGATAACTAACGACGATTGGGGGACGCACCCGACGATTGCCTACGGCGTTATGATCAGCGCAGCCTTCTTCGAAAAAGATGTCGAGAAGCTGGTTCAGATGGCCATCAAGGCGGTCCCGAACGAAGGGCCCTTTGCCGAGGGCATGCGCGATGTGGTCAAGTGGCACAAGCAGTATGACAATTGGCGTGATACACGAAAGGAAATCCACGAGAAATACTACCGCTATAAGAAGGGTTCGTATGAGGCTCCTGTCAGCGTAGTGTCTTGCCTTAATAATGGATTATGCGGAATCATGGCGATACTCTATGGCCAAGGTGATTACATGAAGACGGTGGGAATCGCGTCGTCGGCGGGATATGACTGCGATAACCAGGCGGCCACTTGCGGCGCCCTGATAGGAGTCCGCAATGGCCTGAGCGGTATGGGGGACAAGGCCATTGACATTACGATCAATATTCCCTCGGAACAAGAATGGGAGGAACCGTTTAATAACCAGTACTGTAACTATACGCGTGATGACCTGCCCGTGCTTACGCCTATCGATGAGATTGTGAAGCGCATTGCAAAAATTGCGAAGAGCGCTATTCTCGAAAACGGCGGCCGAATGGAAATGCGTGACGACGAGTTGGTCTACATTGTCAATTGTGATTTTTGAGTCAACAGGTAGCCGTTCACTGGAAAACAGATTGGGATTGGTGATATGAGGAAAAAGGAGGTTGATAACGATTAAGAAAACCTTTCTTTTGTTGGCTACGGTTCTGGTTTTCCTAAATAGTGCTGGCGCATCCGGAGGTGACAGATACCTTTTGCTTGACAGCCGGATTATCGACAAAACCGAAAACGCGAAGCTCACTATCGGCAAGGTACAAAAAAGCAAATTTAATCCACTTTTTGAAGAGGACAAGCCATGGGAAAAGCGGTTCGACAATCTCTATGCAAATGTTATCTACGATGAACAGGAGAAGATATACAAGTGCTGGTACAGCCCTTTCATCGTCGACAACTCGGCAAAGGGCATGTCGCTTGAGCAGCGAAAAGAGGTTGAGTATGAAGCGCCGGACGAAAGGGAAATGGCCATCTGCTACGCTACTTCAAAAGATGGACTAACGTGGTTGAAACCGGAATTGGGGATTGTTGAATATGAAGGGAGCAAGGCCAACAACATCCTCTGGCGCGGAAGCGGACCCATAGGCGAGCATTGGTATGGGCCCCATGGTTCGGGGATATTCAAGGATCTTCGCGAACCCGACCCTAAACGTCGCTACAAGGCGTTTTTGAAGGGAGAGATTCTCTCGGTAGCCTTTTCTGCCGACGGGATCCATTGGGGCCCGGCCATTGCCTGTCCCGAGGCCGATGTAGCGGGAGACACCCACAACAATGCCTTTTGGGCGCCGATGCTGGGCAAATATGTTGGCATAACCCGCGAGTGGGGTGTTGATGGTGAGTCCGAGTGGCGACAGGTGGCCAGGACATGCAGTAGTGATTTTCTCAGATGGAGCAAGAGCAAAGTGGTGCTCGAGGGGATGGATGAAGGGCACCAAACGTATGCCATGCCTGTTTTCTATCATGGAGGAGTTTATTTGGGATTGGTTGCCATACATGACCAGGAGGCTGACCGCGTATGGACAGAATTGACCTGGAGTCCTGATACGGTAACGTGGCATCGCGTTTTGGCGGGAACACCGCTGATTGCGAACTCCGAGAAGGAGGGCGACTATGACTGGGGCTGTGTTTATGCGGCTGCCTATCCTGTATTTCTGGAAGATGGGATTCGCCTGTATTACGGCGGCAGTGATGGCAATCATGGCAGCTGGCGGAACGGCTTTTTCTGCCTGTCCACTTTGAGGCCGGATGGTTTCGCAGGCTACACGCAAACCGAATCCAACAAACCAGCTACAATCAAGACGATACCCATAGTCCATAGCAAGAGGACGTTACGACTATCCGCAGATGTCGAGTCGAAGGGATATATCAAAGTCAGAGTATTCGATAAACATAATGAGCTACTGGCCGAAAGTGAGCCCTTGAACGGGAGCTTATCGGATAAGAAAGTAACATGGCGAGATGGATTTTCGGTCGATAAGCTCTGGAAGAAGCCGGCTCAAATCCAATTTGAGTTCCAAGATGCAACAATCTACTCATTCAGCTTCATTGAATAATTGATTATCCCATCGACAGCGAGTAATATAGTGAAGTGGCAGTATTCCCGCCGATCAACGGAATTGAAATGTGTAAGTGATGTCAGAATCGACCAAAGTCATCGAGGGAGTAATTGTGCCGCTATTGAAAACATGATTAGTGCCTTGGCAGAGCAGGAATTTTTGGTTTGACGGGATGGGGGGAAAAGAATGGGGGTCGGGGGTTAGGGAGGTTGAAAAAGAAGTTGACGGTCTATAACGTGTTGATATAATTTTACAGAGAAAGTTGCGGGTTGCGTGTTACGGGTTACGAGTTAAAAGAAAGTGAAAAAGCAGAGCGGCTAAGTGGTATCAACTGGGGCGGCAGTCAGCAGGCTGCGATTTTTTGTCGTGGGTATTGAAAGATGATTGGAATTATTACTTTAGTACCGAACGTTATATTGATATTTGTAGTTAGTTTCCTGTTGGCTGTAGAACGGCAGCATATTATTCTTGATAGGCGTTGGGGCTTGTGGCTTCTGCTGGCAGTTATATTGACTCTGGTACTTATAAAAATCGTATGGCTATTCTACCGTGCTCAAAATAACTCATGGTCGCTGCCGTACCGGGAACGGAGAAAAGCGGAAGAACGCGAAAGAATGGATGATTTGAAAAGGTCGGCGGAAGATTAGGGATTAGGAATTGAAGATTTGGGATTTTTTGAATTGACGGGATGGTGAGATTGGGGTGCATCGCCAGCATCGTTTTTTGGTGCGAGAGAGTTGGCGTTAAAAAGTGGTTTTAATTGTCGGAATTTGGAAAGCTGATACCTTGGGCACAGGTTGCGCGGTGCTGCCGTAGGCGGCAACGAGGAAACATAAAGTAGTACGTAGTAGGCGTACAGAGAAAATAGTATCCGAGCAGGAGGCAGCACAAGCAAGTGCTAAGGCAGAGAAAAAATAAGTTGGCCGCGAAAATGGCACAAAAGGGGTAAAAAAGTCAGCCACAGAGGGCCCCGGTTAGATAGGCCCTAGAGGGAAATGCCAAGCACGAAATCCCAAATCCCAAACAAATTCAAATTACCAATATAAAAATGTTCAAAACTGGATTCCCGCTTTCGCGGGAATGACAATGGGGCAGGAGTAAGAAGGGTAAAGGCGGGGACCCCGTACCACGGGGGGTACAGGGCGAGCAAGCAGATAAGGCAGGCGGTGGACACTCAGAATGAGTAGTTTGGCCAAGTGGGACATGGATTTTGGGCTCAAGAACAGGGTTTTGACGCAACTGACAAGAGGTTACTTTTGGCCCCTGACCGACCCAAACTGTCGTGGGTCCTTCCTGTAGAAAGGGAAAGATTTCGGTTGCCCATGTCAGTCTCTCCGCAATTTTTTGACAAAAGAGGGCATGTCCTGTCCGGTGAGTATAGCCGCTACCAAGAAGATTACTTTTTGGAAAATTTGATAGGTAAAATCAGGGCCGGGACATTGTTCAGGAGAAGGGCAAAAAACAGGCCTCATTTTCAGGGCCAGTAGGAGCAAAGCAAATGTCACAACTGAACTCCGGCGGGTAATGCCATCAACCTCTGTCTGTGCACTGGAAAAACCACACAGGTGCCTTACTCAGGAGCTCCTGCCTACTACGTAGGAGGCTTTCATTTTTGCGCTTATAAATGATTGGAGAGCTTGAATTTTTGACAGAGGCTTGCTATTATGGGATAATGAAGCTGGAGGGTCGAAGAAGATTTCATGGTATCTGGGGCAGTTCCCAGTAATAGGTATAGTGGTTCGATATGAATAGAAATAAATCAGACTTGAAGTTCCTTTTAACCAAGTATGGGGATAATGTTGTTGGCTTGATTGGTTATGGATCCATGCTATACGGCCAAACTCGAAAGAGCAGCGTTTATGACTGCTGGATAATTCTTAAGGATCCTAAATTATTCCATGCGCGGAATGAGGAGCTATACCGGCATAGTCTCAACAAGCCGAGTAATGCTAAGGAGCAAATCCGGTTGAATCAAGGATGGGTCAATTTTTACGCTGTTACTGAAAATGGTATTGACATGAAGTGGGCTGTTGTATCAGAGAATGATTTTTTAAGACTCTGCTATAACAAATGGATGTTTGTGAAGGGGAGGATGCAGAAACCCCTTAAGATATTTCGTTCGACAAAGAGAATTGAGGAGGCGATTTTGGCCGCTCGGCGTGAAGCTACAAGGCAGGCCGCAGACCTGTTGGGTTCACCTTTCAGTTTAGATGATTTCCTGCATATGGCGATGTCGTTAAGCTATATGGCTGATATCCGACCTGACTCTATTCGCGTCAAAGTATCTAGTATTATCGAATCAACCGGAGGAATCCTACGCGAAATCTACCAACCCCTCCTACGAGAACTTGATTATATCACGGAATACGAAGGCGTTTACAGGGACACCAGGCCGGATACTGTGCAAATGAAGGCGCGGTTGCAAACACGATGGTACCTCTGGAAGGCCAAGTTTCATTTCGGTTATCGCAAAGTCCTCTGGAGAAATTATCGTACATACAAGCATCCTTTAAGGTACGTGTTCTACAAGATATATGATGAGATGATGAAAAGGCTGAAATATAATATTTTAGCCAAGTGATTCGGGTCATATAACGACGCAATCATCAGGATTTTGTCTTGGCAAAGATCACGTATCCAATCCCAAGCAGCCATTACTTGGTACTGTTCACGGCTGCCAGCTGCGAAGACTTCTTGGAGGAGCCGGGTGGCAGTTCGACGATATGCTGTGATTTAGCAGTGTACTTCGCCTTTAGCATATCGCGTTTTTGGTAGCATTGTTCGGTGAAAACGGCTATCTCAGAGTCAAGATTTACGCTGGGAGAGTCACCGAAGAATGCGTGGATAATCGGGAAGACCAGGTCGGATTTTTTCTTTCGAAGTTCCTTAGCCATGCCCTCTATTTTTGCGGTGGCAACCCCTTCCTGCATACATGTGAACGGGCCGACGTGAAATATGCCAGAGATGTAGGCGCCGTTGCGAGGTACGGCAAGCTCATGCATGAAGTAGTAAGTGATGCCGATACTCAGCGGGGACTCGCCAAAGATACATCCATCGTATTCGTGCTGTCTTTCGAGCGTGGCAATTATGTCAATCGGCTTTGGAAGGATGTGTCGGCCGTCGAGCACTTCATGGAAGGGCTCGGTTATGCGTTTTTCGACCATAGACATGTATTTGCCTTTTATAAGAGATCTGCTTAGTTTCTTTGCGTCTTTAATGGCTCTGCTTAGACCAAGTCTCCTAATGGCTGACCCTGCATCTCTTTTAAGGTTCCTCTGCTTGACCTGATTTACGTAGACGATCCACTCGGTGACAGGGTCCCTGATTACTTCGAGCTTTTTATCCTCCAACTGTTCGACGGCGTTGTTTGTATAGGGGTCGTGCTGTCTCATATATATCTCCCCGATGTAAAGGATGAGGGGGAAACGCTCTTGGCCGAGAGGTATGTTTGCCTTGTATTGCGAAACGGTGTCTTTGCCCCATTGGATAATGTCGTCTAATTCGGCACCTTTTTCGACGACCTTTTCCAGTTCGCGCAATCTTTGTTTTTTCAGCTGCTTGACTGCTCGTTTGTCTTCGGCGTAAGGACGGAATCTGAGGGTTATGTCTTCGAGCAGGTCGGAGGCTTTAATTCCTTTGAAGAGGATTTTTTGCAGTTGCATTTTATCGGCGGCACTGGAGACAGGCATGTCGAAGTAGTCAGTTGCTGCTGAAGGACCGACCACAGGAATATTTTGCAGGCCTTCCCGGTCCATGAAGTCGCGGATAATCTCTTTGTACTTGCCGAATCGGCAGGGGCCGCTAGTCGTGGGCAGCAGCACCAAATAGCTTTGTTCAACATATTGTTTGCCTTTTGCTTTGATTTGCTCTTGGAGGAAGCCAAGGGCGTCGCCGACCACGCCCTTGAGTGGATTGCAGACCTCGGTGTAGATGTATTTGCGGGCTATCTCGTAGCCTAAGGCCGTGTTTGTCGGTAAAACCCGGCTTTTTATGCCGAAGTGCCTCATGCCAGCGGCGCCAAGGTAGCTTGCATTGCCCATAAAGGGAATAAGCCAGATTCTGTTGTCATTACCGTCATTTGAATATGTTCGCATTCGCTCGATTGTGGCTTTCCTTACCTTGGTCTGACTGACAACGCGCTCGTGAGCCTCGGTTCTTGTTACGAAGGGCGCGTTGTTGGTTTGGGCATCGGTGAGCAGGGTGAGCATTGGTTTGCCGGCGTATTGCTGGATTTTTTCTTCCTGATAGATCTTGAGGCTGTCAGGACCACAGGCAAAGTTCATCATTCTTATAGCGAACAGATTGGGGTGATTTGCCACGAAGATGCTGGCCCTTAGGATCTTGACGCTTTGGACCCAGAACTCGTTTTCGACTATGCCGTCAAGAGAGATGTCGGCGAACTTTTGTTCGAGGAACTGCTGGGGTATGTAGTCCAGGCCTCTGATCTGAGAGAACATCGCTCCTGAACTTGAGCTTGCCTCGGGATCGAGTAGGACGTAGTCTCTTCCGATGCCGACGTAGGCTTTGAGGTTGTTCTTCTCGACTTTTGCCAGGAATTCATCCCCCTCTCTGTAGATCTCTCGTTTGAACTGGCTTTCGGCTTCTTCAGCGTATCTGATAGCGGTCTTTATCCGCTTGTTTGAGAACCTGAATCCCAACCTGGCAAATTCGCGGCGCAGTGCACCGACAAGAAGCGGATGGTCGCCGAAATGCAAGATGGGATTTATTTGCTTACTCTTATCGAGGGAAAGAACGTCGTTTAGGATGTAACCTTCGGACTCGGTGTAGATACAGTATTTGAGGTCCGGTGGCTCGTCTGTTCTTTGCTCGATGAAGCTTGGGTTGAAGAGGTATTCAATGTTGGGCTCTTGGTTTAGTATGGCGGCGTGACCGGTTGCGAGCTTTCTTGCTATGCAGAACTCAGTGCGCGAATTGTCGATGCCGATTTGTGCTATTTGCTTGTTACTTCTGGGCGATACGACGGGATAGAAGCCGAGTTTCTTGAACAAGGCCGCGCACCAGATGCCTTTTTCTCCGAGGGTGGCGGTGCTTCTTTTGATTCCCACTGTTCTGAGCTTTTTGCCATCTATCTTTTTCGAGGCTATCTCGCTGAGCAGGGCGCCTTGTTTCTTGAAGTGTTTCTCATATATTTTGTGGTACCTTTCGACGTAGTTGGTTTTTGGTTTTTTGACAGCCTCTGAGTTTCCGCGCGGGCAGAAGCCACCGGTAATAATTTCGTCATCCTCGATCGAGAAAACTTCGAGCTGGCAGTCTCGTACGCCGCAGGATTTGTCGCGGAAGAGCTCCTTGCAGGAGACTTTTCGCTTCTCAAAGGGCATATTCACCAAGCCCCAGCCGCGGAAGACGGATTCGTATTGTGTGCCCTGCTGTTCCAACCTCTTTATGTTTTCGATTATGTCGAGGGCCTGGCCCCAGGCGCCTAACATTTCCCTGTGAGGGTAGGCTTCTATGTGTTTGTCGGTGACCTGGGCGAGGGCAGCGAGGAAGGATTTTCCAAGAGGTGGGCCGCCCTGGGCGGAGCATTTGCTCCCTACGTGCTGGGCGCCGCCGACAAACTTGAAGTAGTAGCTTGCGGCTGTGCCCCTGACTATGGCCGCGGCTATTTCGTCTCCGGTGAAGCCTTCGGCGACGAGGCGGTTCTCGTCCATTTCCATAAAGACGCCGCAGGTCGAGTCGATGATGGGAACCCTCTGTGCTCGAAGGGCGGCTTGCTGCAAAGTGCTCTCGACGTTCAAGTTTATGACGTCTGCCATATTTTCGAGGGTCTGGCCTGAGCCAGCTTGGCAACTATAGTTCATCTTGGCCTCTTTGACGGTTCCATTTTTGGTGAAGCTGGTGAACTTCATGTCCTGGCCGCCAACTTCAAAAATGGTGTCGATATCAGGGTCGTAGTACTTGACGCCGAGGGCGTGACAGGTTATCTCGTCTGTGATTCTATCGATGACAGCGATGTCTTTAGCCACAAGCTCGTTGGTTTTTGTCTTGCTGACGAGGATTTTCTCGTACAGCTTTCGAGCCGAGCCAGTGGCGCCGACTCCTTTTACGATTACATTGTCTTTGTGCCTACTCAGGTATTTTATGATGCGCTTGAGAGATTCTTCGGGGTTGCCGTGGGTTTTAATGTAGAGCTTGTCTATGAGTCGGCCCGTGGACAATTCAACCAACGCGCCTTTGGTAGTAGTACTTCCGCCGTCTATGCCCAGCACCACTTCGGTGCCCGGCTGAATTTGCTCGGGGAGGTCCTGGCTTCGCTCGTGTACGTTTGAGAGAGATTCATGCAGGGGCGGGGCGAACTGCCGCCCTTCTCTGCTGTACTGCGCGACTTTGTCAAGCTGGGCCGGGTTGAAGACGACGCTGTTGCCTTCTTCGACTGCTTTTAGAGCGGCACCTATTGCGGCGATGTTGGAGTGGTGGTTAGGCCTCTCTATTGAGATGCCAAGGAGTTCTTCGAGGCCCTTTCTTATAAGGTCGTTGGTGAGGACGCCACCTGTGGCTATCACATTGACTGAATCTTCGAACTGTCTAGCGCCCAGCACGTCAATCTTGAAATTTCTGGCGACGGTTCTAAAGAGGCCGGCCAAGTTGTCCGGCCTTGTTGCGCCTTCATTTTGCTTGTGGATTAAATCGGACTGGATTACGACGCCGCAACGGGCCAAGAACTCGCTTGGCTCGGCTGATTTCTGCGCCTCCTGCTCAGCTCTGGAGAACATCTCTTCCAATCTGGTCTGGAGCTTTCTTCGGTTTGCTGTTCTGATATCCTTCTTTTGTTCGACGTCTTTTGCATCGGCAGTATCTTCGAGCTTTGGGTGGGGTATTTCGCCTTCGAAGAGCCTTCTACACTGTTTTTCGATGAGCGTGCCGGAGCCACCGCCGCATTTTGTGCCGGTTTTCCATTCTTGGATGGTCTTCTTGCCGTGAGCTGGCTTGATACTGAAGAAGTAGGAATCCTTGGCCCCTATGTGAAAGACGTACTCGGCATGTGAGTCTACGAGTTCGGCGCCTTTTGGGACGGCGACGCTGTCATAGACGTAGGTGATTCCTTTCATTACCTTTGGGAAGGACTGGGCACCGCTGCCGGCAAAGGCGGTGCTTTTTATTATCGTGACGTCGACGTGTTCCATGATGTCACGCCAAGCCTCGTGTATGGCGCCGATGGGATTGGCGAAGTGCATTATCGGTTTCGGAGAGTATATTATCACTCTGTCCTTACTAAGAACGACATAATGCACATAACTGCTCCCAACATCAAAACCTGCAAAGAGCTCTTTTCCTAAATTATCTACTTTGTTCTGTCTCTTCATCATGTTGTTTTTCTCGCCCCGTCGGACTATTAAACCAAACCGTTGCCCCCACGCGCCGCTAGCAGCAGCGTCATTTCTCTAAGAATGTTTGACATAACTTACGTTACCACGCTTTCTGTTTTCCATAATCTGTCGACGAGTTCGTCTCGTCCGCTGACTCTTGTAGCAACTATTATACCGGGTACTGTGCGAAAAACAAGTAGTTAATCAAAGCCAAAGCTTTCGTATTGGCCGATACGCGCAGCAACTTATTACAAACTGCCCAACCTTCTTACAAACATTGCCCACATGCTAGTATGTCTGTAATGATTGGCCAATAGCCGTCTTGAAATTGGTGCTGTAAAGCTCGCCAGGGCTATCAATCCCACTGGCGGTACAACCAAGGCAAATTTAGCACAGAAAAGCACGGTATTACCAGTGGACGAGCCAAATACAGGCATTGTTGCTGGTTTTTGGTGTTTTTTGCATATCTGGTCTTCGGAATTAGCTTGCTCTTTCAGACCTCTTGTGGTAATATTTGGCCAAAATTACGTTCTTCGAAGAGCAGTAGGGAAGTAGCGAAATGATGACAATTTTAAATCAGAATGTAGTCAACTCCCGAATTGTGTTCTATTTGGTAACCTGCCGGGGATGCTTTTAAGATGAAGAACTTTGAGGTAAAAAAAGCATTCGAGGCTCAGCAAATCTTGGAGCCTTTAAGACAGGGAACAGTTCCTAAGAAATACGCTTCTGAGCTGATGATCGGGAGGGATTTTTGGCTCAGTGCTTTGACTGAAGATATGGTTTTTGTGGCAAGTGGAGCATCCAAAATCCGGTTTCTCTCCGTACCTTACGGCGGAGGTAAGTCGCATTTCTTGTCGGCTGTGGAGCAAGTCGCCAAAGAAAGACAGTTTTTAGTTGCGAATGTCGAACTTCATTCACGAGAAGCCCCTCTGGACAGATTTGAGATTATTTTCCCAAAAATAATGAGGAACCTAGCTGGCATTAGCGGTGTCAATGTTCTCGAAACTGTCTTCAATGAATGGCTGAAATTGTTTCCTAATTCAAAGACTATTTTGTCTCATTATTGCTGACGACATACAGTTGGCTTCGAGTAACGATCTTGACGGGAAGGAAGCCGAGAAGACTGACGTCCGAGCCTGATTTTAGGCAAAATTGTAACAAAGGACAAAAATGAGAATGGGGGCAAGCACTTATGTATAAACTAGTTACAGTAATACGCCCGGCAGGATTCGAACCTGCGACCTTCGGTTTAGGAATTCTCATGGCCGTGCATAAGTCCTTATGGTAAAGGCAGTTGCAATGCTGTTTTTGGCTAAAACTGAGGGTTACAAGTGAATAGCAAGTCACTGAGAAGTTGTTAATAAGTTGCCATCACGTGACGACTGACCCACTCAGTGACCCACTCAGTGACCCACTCCTAGGTTTCTGTTAGCGCCCATACTTATGACTTCACACAAGGTTGTGTAACTCTGGGTTGGATGTGTTCTGTCTAAGGTGTCATCCGAACAGAGGTCTATTCTATACAGCGTTCAGACACGCGAGCATCGCTCTAATCCTCCCTTTTACCCAGTTTGGGCAGTAAGGACGGACTTCTTCCAGCCGCTTCTTCCAATAAGAGATATCTTCATTGAATTCTGCACGATTGCTACTCCGAACTAGTCGTTCTACGGCACTCACGGAGTCTGATATCATCGAACTGTGCAAAGCAAGGACAAATAGCAGCCCCTTTCGGTCTCTCTCTTTCACGGACTGTTCACAGGCAAGGGCAAACATGTGAGGCATGTGATATGCCCATTCCTTGTTGTTTCTCACTTGGACTTCAGCAAGACCATCGAAGATTGTCTCTACTATTATCTGACGACCCATCAAAAGGAGGTTATCCCGCCATTTTTGGTCTGACATCAACTTCCAAAGGAGACCAGAGGAGGCCTGATCCATGTGTGCCGCACTTCTGAACGCACAGGCGACTAGCTCCTGTGGGTGTCCCGTCATGGATGGCAGTTTCTCCAGCATTGTAGCTAGTTCACCTTCATCCCCGATTTTTGCCAGGGCCTCAAAGAATATCTCAAGATTTTCGCCAGGCTTATTTTTTTTCCAGCAGTCTGACCAATTCCAAGCTGTCTGAAATACGGTCATATCGAACGCGTAGATCTTGGGCTCTTCTCTTTTGAGTGGAAAAAGGCTGAGCAGCGATCCAAAAATGGCAGTTTCAATCCGCTGTTGCTGGTCCTTTGTCATTCTGCTAGGATAAAGGTTTTCAAGGTTTGACCCAATCTGGCGAAGGAGCGACAAAGACCACACTGATTGTGTCCTAGTCGTCGCATAGCGGAGTCTTGAAGGTCTCACTAGGGGTCTCGCTAAATGCCAAACCTCGTTTGATATCTCAAACTCTGGGTCCAAGGTCTCTCTCAAGATATTTCTGAGTCCCTCTGGTCCTGTCCCAAAAAGGAGTGCTGTCTGTTCAGCAAGCCAGCATGCCTGTGATGCAATCCGTTCACTATCGGTACCCGGTAGGCGTGACTCAAGATGTTGTGAGAAGTGCCGGGCAAGTTTGCAGCGTATTCGCCAAGCTTGGTTCCATTTTAGTTCATTCTCATCATTACCTCGTCCGTTAACAATTTCAGTAGTTTCTTCCCAAAATTCTTCCACTTCTTCGTTTCCGAGGAGTTCTGGCTTATTGACGAAGAGCACACAGGCATGGTATCTTGGAAGGGGAGTATCCTTGCTTTCAGCCCAGTCCCAGATTGTCTTCCAAAGTCCTTCTGGCTTTCCTTTCTGCTTCTCCCATTCATCAATAACGCGGGTTATTGAAAGTGGGCCTGCTAAGGGCAGGTGGCCAAACTTATCGTAGTAATGATCTAGCGCCTCCTGCAACGTATTTGCCTCAGCAAGTGACTCAAGGATGGTCTGCTCGATTTGTTCTTTCTGCTCAGTAGGAGCCCACATGCAACCAACGATCGATTCTACAGACGATACGGCAGGTCTAATTACTGCGGTAAAGAACTTCCCTGCTCCGTTCAAGAAATTCATTGCAAGACACTGTCGGGTAGCAGCCAGGTTGCACAACCAATCGTCTTTGACCATATCGTATAAAGCTATAGCGGCCATCCGCCATTCAGATGGATTCTCCGAGAACAGCTTTTCCGCCTGTCCCTCAAGGACTACCTTTGTCCTTGGGGTAACAATTGAGAAATCCTTTTCTGTTAGTTTATTGAAGTGCTCGTAAGCAGCATTACGTACGTTAACGTCAGGACTAAAGAACAGATCGGCAACATTGACAACCAACCTACCTGGTTTCGCTCGTTCCGCCTTGTGGGAGAGCAGAGGACCTTCTGGTGTCTTAACCCTGCATGGGTGGTCCTTATCAGGCAGAACAGCTAACGTCAACCCTGTGTAGTCGGGGAGCTTCTGGCTCTTAAAAAGGCCATTATGGTGAAGCATGGTCACAGTACGAGCGTCAATACGATCGAGGTGCCGTAGGGCAATAGTAGCCATACCTTTCATGTACTCCTTGACTTCTGTGTGAGAGTTGTCATTCGCAGAGTTAGAATCCATTAATTGTCTCCGTAATCACTTTCAGATACTCGGCTGGCTCATCATCCGGCTCCATATCCAAGGCCACTGCGACAGTTCGAACGGCAAGGTTGGCTCGTTGGGCATTTTGGATCAGTGGAGCCTGTATCAAGAATTGGCCGAGTATAGCCTTGGGAATCACCTCCAGTGCTGAACGTCCCCTCATGCCGAGAGTCTTCGGATGAGATGGTACAAGTTCACGTATAGCCCACTGTGTGATTTGTTTTACTGCTTCATCAGAGAAGGTATCGTCTTGCCAGATAGCAGCTATGAGCGTACTTGGTGGCAAACTGCTGCAAATGGCAGAGAAGGGCCAGATATGTGTTTCTGGTTGCCAGCTTGTTGCCGTTGGCACTGCACTGCCTGTCGAATGCAAGGATTAGCCCTTTATTCTCGTCTGAGCCTTTGAACTCCTTTATCTTTGAGATATTATTCTCTACATCCTGCGGCACGCTGTTCGGAAGCAGGGTATATTTGACCGCCTTCTCATGGGATACGTGCATATCATCACTCTCCTCGTCAGTTTTAGATGACTTACGCGCATGGATAGCCTGGCTTGCCGATAAGTATAAAAAATTTACACTTAGCGGCAGACGGATTTGTTTAATTAGACTAATTCTGGCTAATCACTTAAGAATTTCCTTCTCTTATTTATAAATCTTGCGCAAAGGGGTCCAAAGAAAACCAGTTTTTTCGCTGGGGAGAAATATCAGTCTCATTGGAATCTTTACTGCCTCTTCTGCGATTCATCCTTGCATTTTATCGATAAAATCAGTTTCTCGTAAGGTTCCAACTGGTCTTCAGTCATAGTTGCTCAAAGGGGAATTAGAACACAGTCTCAAGAACCTACTGCACGCACAATGCTGAGAATGCGTCTGATGGATAAAACGAAACAATGGTATTGGGAAATAGTCAGCCATAGTAAATTGTAGGATAACGGCAAACAAGGTTTTGCAGCCCAGCGTTCAGCGCGGAGATGGTAGTATATTTCTATATAAAGGCCGGAATGTCATTAGCTTTTTAGTTGCGGGGGATAAGACATCAGGCTGTAGCGCGACATGAGCACATCAGCCGGAACACTGCCTTTAAACGGGTTCTGGCCCTGCTCAATTTGCTTCTCACGGTGCCCAGTTTAATATTTAGCACCTCTGTAATCTGGCGATAATTCATGCCTTCGATATCACGCAAGACAAGCACGGTTCTTTGCATTTCATCTAGTCTCATCAACGCTTTTAGGGCGATCTCGCCCAGTTCATTGTTTGCGGCCACTTCAGCTGGATTAGATGACCTATCATAGTGTAAAAACTGCGCTGCGTGCTCGTTCTGCTCATCATCGCTGGAATCCAGTGGCCTAAGGCCAATTTCGGAATGTTTTTGACGGTAGGTTAAGGTTAGGTTGACGGCTATTCTAAACACCCAGGTATAAAAGCTGCTCTTGCCTTTGAATTTACCTATGTGCTCAATTGCTTTGACGAATGTTTCTTGAGCAAGTTCTGCAGCATCGTCTACATTTGCGCATAGCCTTAATATTACATTGTATATGCGGTGTTGATACTTAAGTATCAGCAGTTCCATTGCAGCAGAGTCCCCTTGTTGGCACTGCTTAACAAGCACCGCATCGGAAATTTGGATCCCTTGGCTTTGAGGTTTCATGCTCGTTCTCCTAAACTAGACCGACTCACCCTGACCATTAAGTACAAATAATACATCCGTGCCGAGTCGTAATGTCATCAATATGCCCAGCAGACAGTTGTTCGTCTATACAGTTCTGCATTGCAAAAACTTGTCTCCAATTTTCAAGAGCGACGAACAGCTCTACGGTAGTGCTTACCTTCCATTATATCCTTGTTTTCACAGCCCTGCCTATGTGTGAGCCCTACTGTCTTAATTGTTTCTTCTAATTACGTAGTCAAACTCATTTTCATGCCAATTTATACCCGCGTCTTGATAATAAAAGTAAAACATTATTAAAGTGAACGAAGCTTTTTATTAGTTAAAGGCGCCATGACCAATAACCCAGTTAGCTTTTGTCATGGTCATAGTCCTACCTTGACTAAGCGGGGAGAAAGTATTTAGGCAGTGTTACATGTACCACATGTGTGCCGGTGACTTTCTGTGCATAGAAGACAAACCTAGGCCTACGTTGAAATGCTGCGGCGCAAAACTCAACAGGGCCTGCTTCAGCCGTGTTGTCAGATTTAATCAACATTTAATTGTGTTGTTGCGGCCAGAAATATAAGTTTGGATGGAAATAGAGCACCTCCACCCTCCTCCGAAACCGGCCAGTCCATATGATGGCCGGTTTTCTTACACTGTGATAATCTGGGCCGCTTTTTCTAAGACACGACCTGCTGGCCTTCGAACGCGGCAAAGCATTTACTTAACATTTACATGATATTTTACAAGATGGTGCAAAGATATAGTGGAATGTTCCGAGAGGCTTGTAGCAGGTAGTTCTA
The DNA here is from genome assembly GCA_964513655.1 of uncultured Pirellulales bacterium. Lineage (GTDB taxonomy): Bacteria > Planctomycetota > Phycisphaerae > Sedimentisphaerales > Anaerobacaceae. The sequence continues at coordinate 22,539 of CAZENQ010000028.1, forward strand.
AGGAACGTATTGAATCGGTATAGGAGAGCATGAGAAGGAGCCAAAAAGTCAAATTCAGAGAATCCTTTCGAAAAGAGGGTCGACGGCCTCAAGGCATATACGATGGTACCAAAAAAACGGTAGTGGAAGCAATTGAGGATTGGTTACAGTTGTATGAGCATCAGCGGTTCTCTGGGCAGACGCATGAGGCTTACAAGTATTGCATGAAGTCATTCGTAAAGACTTTGCCGGATGGAGCATTGTTCATTGTTGACTTAACATGTGATCATGTAGAAAATTACTTGGACGAGCTACAGAAAAGTAATTATAAAGTTGCAACAATCAATAGCTATCTAAAAATCGTTAAAGTTTTTTGTAAATGGCTGGCAAAAAGATATAAAGTGCCAGACCCCACCCAGACTCTTGCCAACCTTAAGCCCAGACGATCCGACAGGAGGTTCCTTTCGAGAGAGGAATATATCAGGTTGCTCACGGTTTGTGACGAACGGATTGTTCCTTGGATTAAATTCTTAGCGGTGACAGGAGTCAGAGCTAGTGTCTTTTGCGGTCTGCGCTGGAGCATGTATAACCCAGACGACAAGACACTACATATCCCGGCGAGTATTGCAAAGGGTTGTCGCGCTCGAACCATCGGCTTAAACAAAACGGCTCGGGCGGTATTAAATAACATTAGGAAGCATCGCTCGTCGTTACCTGGTGACCTCGTTTTCACAGTGAAAAACAGAAAACCTTTAAACCGTAAGCTATTGCATAAGAAGGTCAGTAAAGGCTTCAAGCACCTTGGCCTATCTGGCGGGCCACATCTCCTCCGCCACTATTGTGCCACGGAGCTTTTAAGAGCAGGTGTGCCAATAATCAAGGTCAGCAAATTTCTGGGGCATGCTGACATCGCTACAACTCAGAGACACTACGAGCACCTTGTTGTCTCCGACTTCGCACACATTGCAGAAGCTCTTGACGTTTGATTCGTGATATCTCGCCCAGCAGCTAATTGTCCGGCCTTGCTCTATCTACTTCTTGTTTAGTTTTGCCCTGTGTCGTGAAGATGAACAGAAAGCAATAAGCGGAGTTGACGACATAGCGCACAAAGGGTGTCAAGAGGACACGCAGGTAGTAGTGATTCTTTTGCTGGTCGTACATTTTGCCGGCATAGAGCAAAGCGGTATCGGCATTGGCGGGTGAGAAGTTCAGTGCCCGGCCGTAGCATCGTATGAATATGTATCGATAATCGAAAGAGCCGATGCGCGAATAGAACTGAGAAAACTATACTCGGCAATCTAGCGTGGACAGAGTACTAATATGGACGAGTCTGACTTTTCCAGAGTCCATACAGAATTACACCGACTATGGAGCTTAAACCGCATATGCCAGCTATGGTTTTCGAAATTAGATAATACCGAGCAAAGGTGTCTTTATGCATGTCGTGTTTATGCCCCCTCATAATATTCGGATTGTCAGGGTCTATTTCATATGACCCAACATCTCCATAAACGATAACCAACACAATCAATACCATAAAACAGAGTACTGCAAAGCCAAAGAAAGCATAGCCCCTGATTAATGAAACTTTTATAAAGTGTGAAATCTCGAAGTACCCCATGTTATTACTCCTGCTTGATTTTGTTGCCAACATTACTTTCATCAAAGGAGCTAAAACCATCACTTATAATTATTTTAGTGAGTTCATACAATGTCCGCAACTGTTTAAGCAAAAGCAATAAAAAGGAAATTTGTTCTAATCCTTTATTTCCGCCTCATTATTGCTGGTTTTTAGACAAAAACCAGAAGTTTTTCGAATATCTGTAACGCTATCATGATTTTGATTTACTAAACCATTGACAGCTGTTCTGTCAATTTGCTCATGATGAGACTATGGAGTCCCTGTGAGTTGCCGCAAGAATCTTTTTACATCTTCTGGAGTTTTCATAGGAGGTGGCACAACATTGTCATTAAACCATTGTTTAATCGAACGACACCAAGAGAACGGCCCTCCAGCAAAATAGTAACTCATCGTTGCAGAATAAATGAAAACGTCTGACGGTCCCCCTGCTGCGAGTCCCACCTTCACTCCAAAAGCACTATCACGGCCCAGTGACCAGAAAAATGACCCAGCTACCCCAGCACTAAAAGGACCAAGGGCTCCCTTTAGTGGCGTGGTGCCTAAAGATGCTGAAAAGAACAATTTTTCATAGTGTGACACTTTTGTAACGTTCCATACCAATCCTCCCTCAACACTAACTGACTTACCTGACCATCCAACTGAAAGTCCTGGTGCCCAGTAGTCCTCCCACCTGCCTAGAGATTTTATCCATAGCAGGTCATAATTTCCTTCGACACCGCCTCCCCACCCGGCTTTAAAGATAGGAAAAATGAATGAAGCTGAAAACGAAACAACATATGCATCCGCCGGTCGGTCGACCTTTTTTACACGCCTAAAACCGATGTACCCAATAATGGGCGGAGCTACTATGGCCATAATTGTTCCGATGATGCTAATCGTGGTGAGTATGCCTGGGAGACTTAGACTTAATTGCCCGGTTGGGTCGATGCGGTTTATTGGGTTGGAATGTGCGTAGAGGTATTTGTGGAGTGACTGTGGGTCGCGGTTGTTTCCGGCGAAGGGGTCGATACGGTTGAATCTGCCGGTTAGTGGGCTGTACCATCGGGCGCGGAGGTAGTACTGCTGTGTGTTCTTATCGTACATTTCGCCGGCGTAGAGCAGGGAGGTATCGGCATTGGTAGGTGAGAAGTTCAGCGCCCGGCCGTAGCCATCGTAATTGTAGCTTGCGGTTATGTCGCCGGCTGAAATGGCCAGATGTACAATCTCTGTTTGTTTAGTTGTCAAAGAGCAAATGAAGAAAAAAGAAGTATAAACAATTAGGCGCTTACTTGTGAACTTGTCTTCGAGGGATTCATAACAAATTGTTCACGGATGGAGTTTTTGGTAAGGACAGGCAACAGAGCTTAAAATTATCTTGGTCTCATGCTAATGTAAACACCAGGTGAAATCTCTACTGTTCTGCTGTCAGAAATTACAGGTGTTTCTGTTCCGTTGGGCATTACCGTTAAATGTAAACAACCAAGAAACTTCCAGCGAAAATTTACAATACGGAGTAGTTTCTCACCTTGTCCACCTGAACGCTCAAAGCTAATATAAACTTGATCATAGTCCGGTTTTAAGTTTTTAACAAACTGGGGTGCATCTTCAAGGGCAATTATAAAGCTTCTGGTCTCTTTTTTAGGAATCTGTGCCTCTTGGGCCCACTTTCTAATAGCTGGAACATCGATTCTTTTTACAATTCTTTCTGTAAAACCATGTAAATATGTTAACTCGCGTGGCGAAGTATTAAGAATACTTACTATAAAAGAAAATGTACCACATATAATAATTGTTAATAAAAAAAGACCTATTTTCAAGTTGTAACATTTTTGGTACAAAATCGTTTTAGAAAGGTATATCGCAGAAGCAACAATAACACCAAAAGAAGTAAAATATAATATGACGCAAATTAACCAGAAAAATTGAGAACCAAAAAGCCCCGCAACATAACGAAGGTAGTTATAGCTAAATATTACAGTAATTGAAAGTATTACAATTGTAGAAATTAATTTAAAATCGAACTTTTGTTTATTTTCTTCTTTAGATTCAAGTGTGACCACATCCATTACCCCTAATGCCATTTTAGATATCTTGATTAATCACCAAATACCAAAATCCAGAAAACAACACTAAGAGTGTACACAAAAGGGCTGCTTTTGCAAGCCCCTTTGTGAATTTTTTATACTATTTTCAAGTCGTAAAACAATATACCAAATTGACTACCATCCCCACTTATATTTTAATGGCTCTAACCATTTTTCAGTACATGCGGTACAGTCAGGCTTAGTTTCTTCATATACATCAAATATATTTTCATGCCCAGCGATTGTCCACATGCTTGCTTCCTCTAAATCTTCTCCTCTCCATACAGCCTTTTTCCAGAAGGTTAGTATGCTTATAGCTGTAGTTAAAGAATCGCCCTCTAAGGCCGTCACCCTACCCCATAACCAGTAGTTTACGGTACTTCCTTTATGACATTTCCCTGAAACAGTAACTGTTCCAGCACATCCGTAACCTGAGGGGTTGGCATTCAAACTGATAGGTTCCTTAGTAAGACGATTGTCAAGTCCATATATTCCCCAACCACTTACGGGATTAAAAACACCAGCAAGGTAATCAATGTCGCTCAAAGGGTGAACCCAAAAACTAAAATCAGCTTCAAGTTTAGCGCTCAACATTTTTAACCCAAACGTAATATCTGGACCACAGCTACAATCACGACCACTACAGCGAGCAGATCGTGAAGGTTTAAAAAATGTACCCGCAACAAATGTATATCCGAGAACTCCTATAATAGTACCAATAACAACTGTTAATGCTATCGCTCCTATTCCACCTGTGAAGAACATCCCACTCGGATCACTTCCGTTAACCGGATTATTGTGGGCGTAGAGGTATTTGTGGAGTGACTGTGGGTCGCGGTTGTTTCCGGCGAAGGGGTCGATACGGTTGAATCTGCCGGTTAGTGGGCTGTACCATCGGGCGCGGAGGTAGTATTGTGTCGCTATGCTGTCGTAGAACTCACCTGCATAAAGCAGACTTGTAGCTGCAGAAGTCGGGTCGAAGTTGCGGGGATTACCATAAGCATCATAGTTATAACTGTCAGTGATAGTTCCGCTATTGTCAGCAAGGTGCCTTACCGAGCCGTGGCCGTCGTAGAGCAGATACTTCATATCGGTGTTTTGGGCCCGTGCGAGGACGTCCAGGCCGAGTATGTAGGCCGTATTGGCAGCGGTATCGACGACCTCCCTTAATACCTGCGAATAGCCGGTGTGGTTGTTTTGTTATCAAGGAGCCGTAAACTCAAAAAGCTCCGGTTTTCCCGGAGCTTCCTTAAAATTCGCTGGACTAGTTCAGATAATATTTATCTGGCTGTCGCTTGGTGTCCTGTCTCTGAGTTTCGTTGCACTAAGGGCCAGCAGAATCCGGACCACGTTCCGAATAATCGCCAGAGAGGTTCGTCTGCTTTATCATCCCTACTCGTGCTAGTCCTTCGGAAAACCAACTCGCACTGTCAAACTGTGGATGGATCACAAGCTTGCCTGTCTTATTGATGTATCCCCACTTGTCGCCAACGGCTACTGACGCCATGCCTTCGGAAAAAGCAAGTGCCAAATCAAACTGTGGGCTTATTGAAACCTTCCCCGTATGATCAATAAAGCCCCATTGCTTGCCGATTCTTACCGGTGCAAACCCTTCGGCGAAATCAAGAGCCGAGTCCAGCGGGGCCTCGAGTAGAGGATCACCGTGCTTATTTAAGTATTGTGTGATATGCCCATGCCTATAGCCACTTTTCGCGTTATCCTTCTGTACAAGAGCTATTCCATCTGAGAATCTATGGGCTACATCATACTCTGGGGCTATTACAATCCGCCCTGTCTTGTCAACATATCCCCACTTTCCCTCAAACTCGACTGGTGCCATCCCTCCAGAAAACGGCTTGGCGCCATCGAAACGGGCCTGGATAACAAACGTTCCTGTTGTATCAATGAACCCATACTTTTGGTCAACGCTAATTGGCGCCAGACCCTCGGAAAAACCCTCGGCAAAATCAAATCTAGGTTTAATCGCAATCGCCCCCGCTTTATCAATATACCCCCACTTTTCCTTAATCTTGACGGGAGCAAAGCCCTCGGAGAAATCACCGGCATTGTCAAATTGAGGTTTTATCGCATATTCTCCAGTTTTGTTAATATAGCCGGCTTTTTGATCGATTCTTACTACTGCTAGCTCTTCTGAAAAACTACTAGCAAAATCAAATTGTGGTTTTATCACGCATTCTCCTAACTCATTCATGAAGCCCCACATTTTCTTAAGCTTCACCAATGCTAGCCCCTCAGAAAATCCATGGGTATAATCAAATTCTGACTCAAAAATCTTTGCTCCCGTTTTGTTGATGTAGGCGTCCCTATAGTTGTAAGATTCGTGCCTAACAGTTTTACGGTACCACCACCAGCTGTAGAAGCGATACTCGAACTGCGTATGCGAAATGGGAAGTAGCACTTGGTACAGATTCTTGCCGGTTTCTATTGAAAAGCACACCGCTGAAACGACGAGAGCAGCAGACAAGATCGCTCCTGCGCGTCGTATTTTCTTTCCGAGGCCAAACACGAAGCTCATTACAAAAAGGAGCAATAGAGCAAGCGCAGGAATACTGTGCAAAAACATGCCCCAGTCTACATCCGTGGCCCTCGAGACCCAAAAAGGCATCGCAAACCCGAAAGTAGCCCATATCAAAAGGGATATAATGAAGTGTAAAATCCCCAGAAGAGCTAACCCCAGAACGATCCGCCCAAGAATTTGGTCCCTTTTGTTACGACTCATTGAATAGACCCCACATAGGGATAAACGCCGCCCTTTTCTGCCCTATTCGTTATTAACATAGATCCCTAAATCTCTCATGTCAAGGGAATTCTCAGAGAATTTTTCATGACTAAGACGGCAAAATGCATAGCTCGAAGCGCAAAAGTCCGCGATTGGCTTCTCACTCGACGTCCTCTTCAGGAACATTTCTTGGAGGCGTCCATCCGCCCGTGTATGCTTCTTGTATATTCTCAGCGCTTAAATTATCCAAGCTAAGATATTGGTTGATATCGTCGGGAACCGGAACGTCACCACGCCGTCTTGCTTCTTCCATTAACCTACGGGCTATTATTTCGTACCGTTGTATGGCCCAACCGCCCCAATCTCTTATATATAGCGGATTGTCGATGGTATGATATGCGGCCCAGGATCTATGGGGTCGTGCCTCTGGGTTCCACCAGTTCCACCAGCGAGTCTCAAAATATCTTATGAGTTGTTGATATCCCGGTGATTGGGTGTTGCCGATACCAACCACGCCTACTCCCATTTGACCAACCTGAAAAACGCCGAAGTCATTAAGTGCTTCCCAGGTATCTCCCCACTTTGCAGGAACATCCAGAATATCGTCTTTCTGCGTCACAAGATAAATAGCACGGCGGCCAATTCGCAATCCCTCTATAAAAGCTATAATGTCTTGGTCTGTAACGAGTGACTCATCGTCGATGCCGCGCCTAAAATCGCTAATTCCTAACGCTCTGTATGCGAAAATACATGCGGCATTTACGACAAGCGCGATTGCAGTCCAGATAGTTATTGTTACCAGAAGACCAAAGGTTCCCGGGCCGCCAATTCTATTGCCGCTCGGATCAATGTTATAAATAGGGTTGGAATGAGCGTAGAGGTATTTGTGTAGAGATTGTGGGTCGCGGTTGTTTCCGGCGAATGGGTCTAAGCGGTTGAATCTGCCGGTTGCGGGGCTGTACCAGCGGGCGCGGAGGTAGTAGTGCTGGAGGTCATTGTCCCACATTTCGCCGGCATAGAGCAGGGCGTTAGATGCGGAGGCGGGGTTAAAGGTATGGGCGTTGCCGTAGGCGTCATACGCATAACTTTCCGCTATGACGCCTGATGAGTTTGCCAGGTGCCTTACCGAGCCGTGGCCGTCGTAGAGCAGGTACTTCATATCGGTGTTTTTAGCCCGTGCGAGAACGTCCAGGCCGAGTATGTAGGCCGTATTGGCAGCGGTATCGACGACCTCCCTTAATACCTGCGAATAGCCCGTATGATTGTACGGGTCGATGATGTACTTTGTTGTTGAGCCGCTCTGAACGGCCGCCTCGACGCGGATACCCTCCGGATTGTACTTGTAATCGACCGTGGTGCCGCCTGCACTTACCGAGGAAAGACGGTTGCGGTAGTTGTAAGTATATGTGCGGAATGGAGCTGCATCGTTGGACTCTTCGACAAGCGAGCCGTTGTCATCATACTCGTAGAAGGTGTTGACATCATCGGTAAGCTCCCGCGTTAATTCGTCAGTATTGGGGTCGTAGAAGTAATAGGTGGTATTGCCGTCCGCTACCTGACGCTCGAGCCGGTTGCCAACGAGGTCGTAGACATAGCTGTGGGTAAAGTCTTCCGGACTCAATTTCCGGTTTTGGCTTGCAATAGTTGGTAGGTTCCTATAAAAATCCCAGCGAAACGCAACCAGTCACGCGGCTGCTTCCTCTCCGACGTTGCTCCCGTGATTATAGCTACTTTGTCGATCCCGTCAAATCCAAAAAGCGTTTTCGAATTGTGAACCGTCATTTTGCTTGTTGCTTCTTTATCTTTGATTCTGTGTTACCTAAGCGCTGCACGCTCACGCTAAACGTTGTAAAATTCCTGCAAGCTAATGCGCGGCAAACACAGCAAGGTCCACCAGCTCATCTCAATAGTGTTTACGGGGGATTGCAACAGGCTGGCTTAAGAGAATCAGTTGAGGCAATGATGCTGGACCGACCAAGTTAATTTCTCTGCTGGATACAGTCTTCAGGGTGGTCTGTGGAGCATGAAGTTACTACGAGAACCATCGTTGACAATAATTCTCTATATCACTGGAAACTCTATTATTTAAGAATACCAGCACCCATTATCCTTCCACTGTCGGTTATGGTAAACTTTCCCAATTCCGTATTCTTGTCAAATGGGTCGATGCAAATGGGAGAATCGAGTTTAATTCTCACGGTTCCAGCTTGAGATTCAAAGAGCTGATCACCATGGGCGCAGACCAAGTCCGGCTGAGTTAGATTGATAATTTTCACGATTTTTTCTATTTGTGCCGGACAGCGCCGGGTCCCACACAGAATATTTATTTTGTCAGCGGGTTTTAATGGTTTTGTACTAGTCCAAAACACATCCGCAATGAGATAATTTGTAGTTAGTGGCGGATCACAAACATTGAATCCTACGTCTCCGCTCCGGATGTTAGTAACATCGTCCAGAGCAAGAGCGACAGATTCTCCAGGCTCGGCGCATCCTCTTTCCTGACTCGACGTTCTTATAGACAAGACTTCTGTAGTGTGGTGGACAGGCCCAAAGATAATTTTCTGTCCCTTGAACAGCGTGCCAGAGACAACTATGCCTAGAATTGTGGCCCTGCCGCCAGCGATGGCAGGAGATTGCACCAGGAATCGCAATGGAAGTTGAGTCAGATTTACGCGAGTGGAAAGATAATCTAACGATTTCATTAATGTGGGTGATGTGTTCCACCGCATTTTGTCGCTTTTCGCCGTTATGTTGTCACCATATTGTGCGGAAACCGGAATAACGGCGACGATTTGCAGCTTGAGTTTTTTGATGAAGTCAGCCGTTTCTTCAGAAATCTCCCAGAACCTAAGCCTGTTGTATAGTTTTAAGTCCATCTTATTTACAACAACAATAATCTCTTCTATCCCAAACATAGCAGTCAGATATGCATGCTGGCAAGTCTGGCTGAGGAGCCCTTGTGAGGCGTCAATAACAAGTATCACGGCATTCGCTTTTACTGCTCCCGTAACGATATTTTTTAGAAGTTCCCGCTGGCTTGCAGTCTCAATGAAGGTATAATTCCTTCGGCCGGTCCTAAGCATTATACGGGTAGTGTCTGTCGTAAGGGCTTCAGTCTCTTCATTCTCCAATCGGTGTGTGAAGAGCGTAGGTTCTCTTGTAGATACCCGTTTTTTAGGTGTTTCCTCGATCCTGTCCACTCTCTCCTGCGGCAATGGGCTACTTTCACAGAGCAATCGTCTGACAAGTGTACTTTTGCCGTGAGCTGTATGTCCAGCCACTAATATCTTTAAATCTTCCATAAGTCTATTCTACATCCGAAGACATCAAACTGGCTCAATTTTTGAGCACCGAGTATCCCAGCAAATCTACTTTCGAAAAAGTGAAAGAAAAGTAAACCTTTTGGTAAACCATCCAACCGTATATGGATTTTGTCAACATATCAAAAGGCAGAAATGTGACTGATGACTGCACAATTTGATATCAGTGCTACCAAAGATCTTCGCTGGACGGCTTCTGTTGGTCATTACAAGAGCCCGGACTTGTATGGAGAAATTCAGGTAGACAATTGGAGAGAGCCCAGCCTGCATTTATTTAATTTAAATCATGGGATTTGGAGTAAATAGGGCAAGCCCCTTAGCTCTGTGAGTAAACATAGGAAACATGGATGATATGGAAAACAAAGCTGAGGTTCTGTTCTCTGTCGAAATTTGCTAAACGGGTAGACACATTCAAAAATGCGTTCGTGTACCAGGATAAGTTATGTTTTAATATGTACAATAGTCTGATTATTAGACGATTTTACCAGAGCCGCCAACGGATTAAAAGAGCGGACCCAAGCTGAGCCTTCCCCATGGTTTCTTATGGGAATTTTGGAGAGATGGGGTGTGAGTCGCAGCGCCAACGTTTAAATAACTTTTACTTTTACCTGTATTGCTTTCGAGGTATAGGACGTATGCACCGTCGAAGGACACACTGTCGGTATAAGGTGGCTTGAAGGACCGATAATGATTTTGGCAAGGAAGTCATCCAAAGAGCTCGTTGTTGAACGTTGTTATCGAATGATAAAGCCGAGCTCGAAATTGTCACTGGAAGTGTATTTGGAGCGATTTAATGTGGCATGGGTAGGCAAGCTGCATTACATATTGACCACAACCGTCAGAGACAAAGACACCTTTGCCGCAATTTGGAGCCTCTGGGCCTTGAGTTACATACAGCGCCGACCATACAACTGGCGAACGAGATGGTGAAAAAATGCTGCTATCGTCTGGTCATTGTTCATTTCGGCACTGTCGGCAGGGAGATACTCAAGTTTTGTTCTCTTGTCCGCTCCGGCAGCGCCGCAACTATCGTGATCGCATTGATGGCTGATTCCAGAATAAGTATCGAAGAGCAGCTGTTCGATTGCGGTGCAAATGACGTGGTAGTGGGCAAGCAGGCGTCGGCGCGAATTTTGACAAAGCGTATACGGGCGCATCTTCATAACAGCAAGTCATTTTGGTTCCAAACTAATAAGATAAGGCTGAAAGACACCCTTGTTGATTTTGACCGTAGGGAGGTATGGTGCAATGGAGCCGTGCGCCAACTGCCAGGCATTTTGGCTGACTTGCTGAAGTACTTTGTGAATAATCCCAGCAGAGTTATCTCGAGAAGCGAGCTGTTTAACTCTCCTATCTGGGCTGATTCGATTTGTACACCTGCCAAAGAGGGAGGCAAAACATTTGACGTTAACGTAGGCAAGCTTCGGAAGATAATTGAACCTGATCCAGCTCGGCCTCAAATAATAACATCCGTGCGTGGAATAGGGTGGGTACTTTCAATGGATTCCGTTGAATAAGCAAGACCCCAGCACGACACGAATCAGGTAATCAGCTTTAGACGGCAGAACGAGAAGCCAGTCGAACGTAATAGCATATGCATATATCCGCCATTTGTATGCAGGAGGATAGTTCCAGACATTTACGAGGCAAGCTCTAGTAATAACATTGGCGCTGAGCAGGTAACCTTCAATGGATAAAGTCAAAGTTGAGGTGGTTTGCGGAATTATCCAAGGCGTTTTTATTGTAAGGAAAGCCACGAAAACACCTACTGGGAATTGATTTCTCGCAAAGATCCGCTCACATTTGCCAGGCACTTATCTTTTGTCCTGAGTCACCACCTTTTTCTTCGGAGCGTTCTGGTAAGTTCGCCACCGTATTCTTGTTTTATATCAGAGTAGTACTGTGCCAAGCCTCTTTTCTCCATTTTAGCGACTTTCTGCAAATAGTCTGTGGCAATCAATACGGCCCAGATCCGATGCAG
>CAZENQ010000029.1:0-34035 GCA_964513655.1 uncultured Pirellulales bacterium
AAAAATAAAAAAATCAAATTATAACCCTTGACGGATGACCTCATAGCAGCCCCCAGGTCGCACCCTGGGGGTCCCTCTACGCAGGATGTCGGCTGCGCTGCGCGTAACGCCGCAGGTGCCCAAGAGGTCCGCACAAAACCTGTCGCAAACCGACAAGAGATTAACCAATATGCGACACTTTCCTCCAAGATATACACTAGTTCAAATAGTGCATATTGAGTTCCGCCTCTTGACACCCAATTCTCCATCTTATCTAAACTCCTCATCTTAACGCTAAAATTTGCATCGTCCGGCCGATGATTTTCGTAAATTTTCATATGTTTTCCCAATTCTTCAAACTTATTCCAGCGCAATATCACACCCTTTTTGATGTTTTTCCAAACTTTTCAAAAGTTTTAACACTTTCAAACACTTTTCCAACACCCCCCACCCCCATTTTTAGCCCAAAATCAAGGGCGACCTCCCGCCAGTCAAATTCCCCACCCTCATTTTTCGCCCAAAATCAAAGGTCCAATTCCTTTTGCCTTTTCACTTTTAACTTTCTCTCCACCCCTTTTTTTAGTCCATTATTTATGATTGATTATTTCGCTTATTTCCCTAAGATGGCCGTAAATGAAGGATATACTTGCACATAGAACAACCAAAATCGACTCCTCCGGCATCCGCAAAGTCTTCGCCCTCGCCGCAACCCTGAAAGACCCCATCAATTTCTCCATCGGCCAGCCCGACTTCGACGTCCCCGAACCCCTCAAGCAACAAGCCATAAGTGCAATTACGGCCGGGAGTAACAAGTATTCCCAGACACAGGGAGATGAACTTTTAAGGGCCAAAATCACCGAACGCGTAAAGCAGGAATTCGGCTGGCCTCAACCCACCACAATCGTCACCAGCGGCGTCAGCGGTGCCCTTTTACTCGCATTTATGGCACTTATAAACCCCGCCGACGAGCTAATCATACCTGACCCGTATTTCGTGATGTACAAGCACCTAATAAATATGTTAGGCGGAAAATGCGTTTTTGTGGACAGCTACCCCGATTTTGAGCTCCCGGTCGAGAAAATCGCCGCTGCTGTTACCGACAAGACCAAAATGATTATAGTCAATTCCCCGTGCAACCCAACCGGTGCCGTATATTCCCAGGAGCGGCTTAAGACTCTTGCCCGGATAGCCGCGGAAAAAGACATATTGGTCATGACCGACGAGATATACGAGAGGTTCTGCTACGATGCCGCCTGTGCCAGTATAGCCAAATATTACGAAAAAACCCTTTTACTGCGGGGTTTCAGCAAATCTTACGGCATGCCGGGATGGAGGCTCGCCTACGCGGCCGCTGGTGAGCCACTCAGAGAGCTCATCGAGCAAATGACCAAGATACAGCAATATACGTTTGTCTGTGCACCCACGCCGTTTCAAAAAGCGGCGATTGCAGCACTGGACTATGATGTTACCGATTTGGTTGCTGCCTACAGAAGAAAGAGGGACCTTATTTATGAGGGGCTGAAGGACAAGTTTGAACTGGTCAAGCCGGCCGGAGCGTTTTATGCCTTCGTCAAAGCACCGGCAGGGGCCTCAGCAACCGAATTTGTCGAAAAGGCGATTGCCAGAGGCGTGCTTATTATACCGGGCAGCGTGTTTAGTGAAAAAGACACGCATTTTAGAATAAGTTACACTACCAGTGATGAAAGAATCCAGCAGGGGGTAGAGATTTTACGGCAACTGGCATAGAGGAAAGTGAGAAGTTAAAAGTCAAAATGCAAACTGTGGAACATGCTCGCCTTACGCGGTAAGTTTGCACACTTTTCTCTTGACTCGGTAAGCGAAATCAGATAGAAATACCGCGCCAAATGTGGTTTTTTACTTCTTAACGTCCTTATAAGGAATATATATGATCAAGGACATGATTTTCGGAACGGTAGGGGGGCTGGGCATGTTTTTATTCGGCATGGGCCTGATGTCGGAAAGCCTAAAAAAGGTCGCGGGCCAGAGGATACGAAAACTACTTACAGCACTTACCAAACGTCGAGTAATTGCGATGTTAGTGGGTGCACTGACTACATGTTTGATACAGTCCAGCTCCGCAACGACGGTCATGACGGTCGGTTTTGTCAACGCTTCTCTGTTGACTCTAAAGCAGGCTTTATGTGTGGTACTGGGGGCAAATGTGGGAACGACCTTTACGGCCTGGCTTGTCTCAGGCTTGGCAGTATTCAAGATCACGAATTATTCATTGCCGGCCATCGGTATAGGCTTTTTGATACAGGTGATGGGCAAGAGACAGAAAATCCGCCACTTTGGTTCTGTGCTGCTCGGCTTCGGTATCTTGTTTACCGGCATAAGTTTTATGAAAGAAGGCTTTAGACCGCTGCAGGACAGTCAACAGGTTCAGCAGGCTCTGATATGGCTGGGGCACAACCCTATTTTGGCCGTCTTGGCCGGAACCGTCGTAACAATGTTGCTGCAAAGCAGTTCCGCAACCATAGCGATGATCCAAATCCTCGCATTCAACGGCGCATTTGGCGGCGACTGGCCAACAGTATTGCGAATTGTAATACCATTTATACTTGGCGATAACATAGGAACAACAATTACCGCTGAGATTGCGTCGATTAGGACATCCCTGGCCGCCCGACGAACAGCTCGAGGCCATACGCTGTTTAACGTTATCGGAGTGCTTTATATGCTGCCATTGGTCTGGACAGGATGGTTCGGCGATATCGTCGAATGGATAACACCATTCAGGCTCACAAAAACCACGATTATGGTCCACATAGCCGTAGCCCACAGCGCATTCAACGTATTTAACACGATAGTGTTTCTGCCCCTTGTAGGGTGGCTAGAGACAATAGTTACCAAGATTGTCCCCGCTAAGGCTGCAGATGCCATTGAAAAGCCGGTCGTCCTGGAGATGCATCTGCTTAACACACCGGAAATCGCCATAGACCAGGCCCGACGCGAAATTATCCGGATGGGCAGGGCCGCCAAGGACGCCGTTAATTACGCTATTGAAGCGCTGGAGCAGGATGACAGAGGCAAGCTTCAGTTAGCGCTGAAAACAGAAGACGCCGTCGATAGTTTCCAGTATGAAATTACGTCCTACCTTGCGGCGCTTTCAAGAAAGGAGCTCTCGGACGAATTGTCTGCAAAACTGCCGGTTCTTTTACACACGGTCAATGACCTCGAACGCGTCAGCGACCACGCAGTCAATATCGTCGAAATTACAGAGCGGAAAATCGACCAGAAGCTGTCCTTCACCGATCCGGCCCAAACTGAAAGCGCTCAATTGAAGGAGCAGGTCAATCAAATGTTTGATTATGTCATAACCTCTCTGGAGAAAGATGATATCGGGGCTGCGCAGTCTGCCCTGATTAACGAAGATACTCTCAACAAGATGCAGATGAATTTTCGCGGCAGTCACGTTGAGCGCATGACCAAAGGAGCCTGCTCTCCCGAGGCGGGCCTGATATTTATTGATTTAGTTGATAACATCGAGAAAATAGGCGACCACCTCACCAATATCGCACAGGCTGTGATAGGAGGACTGCAGTGGAACGGTATTGGAGCCAAAACTCAATAAGGCAAGACTGTATTTGCTGGCAAATACAGTCTTGACCCATCGCGCTAAAGACGCTAAAACTATCAATCAATCATAAGTATTTCGCTTTTCAGGGTCTACCTTTAAAGAGTCGCTATGATTGCAGATACGATATTCGGCAGGGCAGGGGGGCTAATCGGCTTTACTCTGCCCAATCTTTGCTGTTTATACTTCTGGCTAATATTAACCCCTGTTAATTCAAGGAGAGAATAATGGCACTTTTAGGCAAATTTTTCGCTCCGTCACCATTTGTTCAACTGCACGAGCACGCAAAAAAGGTCCACGAATGCGTTGAACTCCTGCGTCCGCTGGCGGATGCACTTCTGGCCGAGGACTATGAGAAAATTGAGGAATTACACAACTTGATGTCGAAGACCGAGCATGAGGCGGATGAAATCAAGACCCGGCTTCGTGATGAACTTGCCAAGCTGTACTTTCTCTCGGTGGGTCAGCATGAATTAAGTCGGTTTCTGGCTTATCAGGATGACATAGCGGATGCCGCAGAGGATTTTGCTGTCGTGTTACTGCTGCGCAAGACCAAATTTCCCGACGAGCTAAAAGCCGACTTTACGGCCTTCGTGGCGCAGGTCATCACAGTCAGCGAACACTTATTGGCGCTGGAGAGTGAGCTGTCGACCCTTGCCGAGGCGGCTTTCACCGGCCAGGAAGCACAGAACGTGCTAAAGGCCATTGAAAGAATCGGAGAAGAAGAGTGGCAGGCTGACCGCCTTGAAAGGAAATTCGCCCGGCACTTCTACAGTCTTGAGAAGAAAATCGACCTTATCACGATCATCTTCCTCGACAAATACTGCAGGACGCTCAGCGCTGTTTCAAACAACGCAGAAAAGACCGCCAAGTACCTTCGTCTGATTATTCGCAAGAAAGGATAAAGCTCGCCAAAGAAACTCTGCTTCTATGGAAGTCCTGGTTGTCATAGCAATTATAATTGGTTTTTACATGGCCTGGAATATCGGCGCCAACGACGTGGCGAACTCCATGGCTTGCGCGGTCGGTTCGAGAGCTTTGACAGTTTTTTGGGCGGTACTTTTGGCGGCGCTGTGCAATTTCTTCGGGGCGGTACTGGTCGGCAGTCATGTAACCGATACAGTTCGCAAGGGGATAATAGACACGCAGGCCTTTACACACGACCCCCGTATGCTCGCCCATGGAATGCTCTGTGCACTTTTGGCTGCAGCAGCGTGTCTGAATATTGCGTCATATCTCGGCATGCCGGTCTCGACCACGCATGCCATCGTCGGAGGCGTCACCGGCTTTGGAATTCTTCAGGCTGGTTTGGGGCATATCCACTGGGCGAAGATGGCCCAGATTGTTGCCAGTTGGTTCATCTCACCGCTGGCAGGAGGCATAATGGCCTTCCTGATATTCAAATTGATATCCCGTTATATTCTGTCAGTTGAAAAACCGGCGATCGCGGCGCGGAAAGGGATACCGGTGTGCTTTTTCTTCACCTTTGCCGTGCTAATTCTGTCCATCATTTACAAGGGACTAAAAAACATACATCTGGATCTTAGTGCGGCGAAGGCAATCGTGCTTAGTATCCTTGGGGGACTTATCGCCGCTGGGATTTCCACATTGCTTGTCAGGGGCAATCGCAAGTGCAACAGTGAGTTACCACTGGAACAGCAGCTTGTTCAGGTGGAGAAGGTCTTCGTGCTGCTTGTTATTGTAACGGCGTGTACAGTGGCATTTGCCCAGGGGGCAAACGATGTAGCCAACGCGATCGGGCCGCTGGCGGCGATAGCTGAAATCGTCAAGACCAACTCGGTGCCGGGGCAGGTCTCGGTGAGCATATGGCTTCTGGTTCTCGGCGGTTCCGGCATTGCTATCGGATTGGCCACCTTCGGCTACCGAGTGATGCACCTGGTTGGTACCAAGGTAACGGAGATTACACCGTCGCGCGGTGCGGCCGCTAACATAGGTGGTATGGTGACTGTGCTGGCCTGCTCGAAGATGGGCTTGCCCGTATCCACGACACATGTACTTGTGGGCGCAATTCTGGGTGTGGGACTGGCCCGCGGTATCACAGCCATTAACCGCAAAATAGTCGGGTCAATCTTTACCTCCTGGATGGCTACTATCCCGGTGGCAGCGGGATTGACCGTACTGTTCTACCTTATCGCGGAGTGGCTGTTTTGGTAGCTGGGCGCGGGTAGTCTGAGATAAGAAGAGCCTTTGTCACGTCCACAGCAGCTTTTCAGCGGCAGGGGGGTGGGAAAAACCAGGTCTAAAATTTTTTCTGATATATAAATGACGTATTGCGAAGTTGTTGATATAGGTGTAAAATTCCCTCTATGAAGAGTATGCCACGGAAACTTGTGATTATTTTACTTTCGCTGTGGTTTGTGGCGGGGGGGCTTGCAGTTGAGGTAAATAACTCTCAAATCCAGCTTTGGGCCGAGCCGAACATATCCCAGGAAGATTTAGGGACTGCAAAGGCGGCGGTGATTGTCTGCAAGGGTATGATTGACGATGGGCTTTACAAATCCATCCGCCGCCGGACCGAGATGGCACTCAATAGCGGGGCCCAATACCTAATCTATGAAATCCAAACGTACGGCGGACTGCTTCAATCAGGCGACGACATAGCCAAGTACTTCATACTTGACGTGGGCAAAAAGGCCAAGACGGCGGCCTATATAACCACTGAGGCGATATCAGCCGGGGCAATGATAAGCGTCTCCTGTCAGGACATTATAATGCTGGAAAATACCACGATAGGGGATTGCGCTCCGATTGCGATCGGCGCCAAACTCGAAGGTGTCGAGCGTGAAAAAACCGAGAGCTTCACCCGCGCTGCCTTTATGCGCGCTGCTGAGGCAAACGGCTACCCCGCGGCATTGCTCAAGGCCATGGTCACTATGCAGATTGAAGTATACCGCATCAAGAATCTACAAACGGATGAATACGAATTCTTCGAGACTGAATTTCTGCCCAAAGACGCGAATGAATACGACCTTGATAATAAGCAGTTAATTGTCAAAGATGATGAGCTTTTGACGCTGACCGCCTCTCAGGCCTTTGAGTATGGGATAGCCAGAGCAGTAGTTAAAGAGTTGGCAGGGGCCCTTGAGTTTCTCTCTGAGCGAGACGGCGTGAGCTTTGCGGGCGAGCCAATGATGCTTGAAACAAACTGGTCGGAGGAGATGGTCCGATGGCTGAATTCACCTGCTGTGATGGCCGTACTTGTCATGCTTGCCATGCTGGGCGTCTATATTGAATTTAACACACCTGGCCTTGGCCTGCCCGGGCTTGTTGCGGTTATATGCTTTGCGGTAATAATCGGCAGCAAATACCTCGTAGGATTGGCCAACTGGGTGGAGGTCGCCCTGTTTGTCGTGGGCATGCTTTTGCTGATGGTTGAAATCTTCGTACTGCCGGGCTTCGGCATTGCGGGCGTCACGGGGATAGCGTGCATATTAGCAGGTTTGTTCGGCATGCTCATAAAGAACCCGCCGGATAAATTACCCTGGCCGCAAAGCCAGTTCGATTGGCAGTTATTCACAAGTGGCGTCCTGGGGCTGTCAATTGGCTTTATGGGATTTGTTATTTTGGCGTGGCTCCTGACAAAATATCTGCCTAAACTGCAATTTCTCAGCGGCCTTATTCTTGTCCCCACGGTGGCCAAACTCGGTACGGAAATGGAAGTAAGTATGACCGTACCGCCCGAAAGTGAAACTGTAAGTGTAAATGTCGGCGACATTGGTGAGGTGATTTCCACACTGCGCCCCACGGGAAAGGCGAGATTCGGCGACGCGATAGTCGATGTGGTGGCGGAAGCCGAATTTCTTGACAAAGAAACGAAGGTTGAGATAATCGAGATTCAAGGCAACAGAGTTGTAGTGAGACCCGCGAAAAGTTAACTGTAGAGATGAGCTTATGGACTGGTGGCTTGTATTCGCTGTTTTTCTGTATTTGGCATCTGCTGTTTTGATAATAGCCGAGGTATTCGTACCCAGTGGCGGCTTAATAACTTTGTGTTCGCTGGCCTGTCTGGCAGGGGGGATAGCGATATTTTTTCGTCACAGCGGTACGGCCGGCTGGGTGGGTGTCATCATTGCCGTTGTAATGATACCATCGGTTTTGGTAGTAGCTTATAAGATATTCCCGAAGACCAGCTTTGGCAAAAGCGTCATCCTGGCCCCGCCGAAACGCCAGCAGGGCGATGCCATACCCGATACAGATGAACTGAAAGGGCTGCTCGGCGCCGAGGGCGTGGTCCTTACTCCGCTGCGGCCGGTTGGAATGTGCGACTTTTCAGGACAAAGGGTTGAATGTGTAGCCGAAGGTGGTTATGTCGATAAGGACAAAAAGGTCAAGGTTATCGATGTAGAACATAGACGACTGACTGTTCGTGTAATAGACCAAAGCTAATGAAAGGGAATAAATATGTATAACTTAACAAACATAGTTCTGGCGGCGGCCAAGCCTGTACAAGTTATCACAACGGCGGTTGTGGTCATCCTTGTACTTGTAGTGGTGGTGTTCTTTCTGCTGTTCTTGAAGTTTTTCAGATTGTGGCTGCAGGCCAGACTATCCCGTGCAGATGTAAAATTCTCCGAGCTTATTGGTATGTGGCTCAGGAGGGTCGACACCAGGACCATAGTCCTCAGCAAAATAACGGCCATCCAGGCTGGCCTGACACTGACTACCCGGGATTTGGAAAGCCACTACCTGGCAGGGGGGCGGGTCCCCAATGTCGTACGCGCATTGGTCGCTGCCAACAGAGCAAACATCGATTTGAGCCTGAAAACAGCTACCGCGATCGATTTGGCTGGCCGGGACATCCTCGACGCGGTCCAGACAAGCGTCAACCCCAAGGTAATAGACTGCCCCGACCCGGAAAAGAGCAGAGGCACTATCGACGCCGTTGCCCAGGATGGTATTCAGTTGAAGGCAAAGGCCCGCGTAACAGTCCGAGCAAATATTGAGCGACTGATTGGCGGCGCGACCCAGGAAACAATTATCGCCCGTGTCGGCGAGGGTATTGTCACCACTATCGGCAGCGCCATAACATACAAATCCGTCCTGGAAAATCCCGATGATATCTCCAAGTCGGTTTTGACAAAAGGACTTGATGCGGGGACGGCTTTTGAGATTTTATCCATTGATATTGCCGACGTTGATGTGGGTGAGAACGTCGGGGCCCAGCTCCAGGCTGCCCAGGCCGAGGCCGATATGCGAAGGGCAAAGGCGGAGGCCGAAAAACGCCGCGCAATGGCCGTCGCGCGAGAGCAGGAAATGAAGGCCCTCGTGGTGGAAAATGAGGCAAAGGTGCCGCTGGCTATTGCCGAGGCCTTCCAGAAGGGCAATCTCGGTATAATGGATTATTACCGCCTGAAAAATATAAGCGCTGATACCTCAATGCGTGACTCCATCGCCAAGGGCAAGAAGCCCGAATCATAGTTAACAGGTACAAGCCGATTAAGGCACAGAGACACGCAGAAGAAAAACCGCCCAATATGAAAGATGGGCGAGGGGATAGCATATGAACTGTCTTTGGGGACACGTAATTTTAGCTGCTCGCGACACAGGTGAGTGGATGAACATACTGTTCTTTGTGGCGATTGCGGCCTTCTATGCCATAGGCAGTGTGTTAAAGGCAAAGGCAAACAAGTCGGCCAAGGAAAAACAAGCCAAGGAGCGGCAGGGCGTCAAGCCGGTTGAAAGGGCGCCTCTGCGTCAGGCCGTAAAGAAGACCCCGCCGCCTGCGACCGTTAAGAAGCCTGCCTACCCGCAGCGGCCGCACAGACCGGTCGCCCGTCCCCGGCCCGTTATGCGAAAACCCGTACCCAGAAAGCCAGCCGTTCCACCTAAGGCCGTTAAACCGCCAGGCATGGCAGAGGCGTTGCCCGCATTCCCGTCAGTGCAAAGCAAGTTCGAGGGCCTTCGGGAACTTCCGAAGAAAACTCTTGGGCAACTGGACATCGGCCAGCTCGGTCTTGCAGCGGAAAAGAAAGAAAAAAAGGCGGTCATTATCGAGGAACCGTTCCTTGCCTTGGACAACCCTGATGCCCTAAGAATTGCGATTCTCCACTATGAAATATTAGGCAAGCCTGTTTCAATGCGTCCCCCGGGCGAACATCTCATCGGACTTTGATCCTCACACGAACCAAGGGTCGGGGCTAATCAGTTAGGAATCTTTTTTCGTGAAGCGGTAGCGGTTTTGATTATCGCCAAATATCGAACGTCCCATAATATATGTTATGTTTCATTGGGCTTAGCTCTTAAGTCAAAGGCGGGTTTCCATCTCTTTTTGGTTTTGGCGATTTTTCGCCGGCTCAAAACTGGTTGGCGCCCCGCGCGTGACTGGTGGTGTCGCAAAGATTGTCCCACATGGTGGTTACTCTGTCTAAGAGGCCCAGATTTTGCAGAACGACCGAGATATTAACGGTTGTATCGGCGCAGGCGAAGTTGTTCTCCATCAAGTGCTGGAGGTCAATCAGCGAAGATGCAAACTTGATGCTGTCAGAGTAAAGCAAGGCCGTTTTATAGTGCAGTTCGAGCGTGTCCTTGTCAAGGCACTCATGGCCAGTAAGTTGTTCAAGTGCATCGTCTTTTCGGTTGGTTTCAAGCAGGCATACAGCTAATTTGCTCCTTGCCCTGCTGTATGTCGGATTTATCTCCAGAGCCTGGTGGAATGCCGTGATGGCCTCGGCCATTCTCCCTTGGCTCATTAGCAGAACGCCCAGTCTATGGTGGAGGTCCGGGTTTTGGGGCTGCTCAGCGATTTGCCGCCAATGTGCCTCAATCACCGCTTCAATTAGGCCGCGCGGCTGCTCTTCACCCTGAGACGGTGGATTTGAGCCAAAATCCGGCTGCAGTTGCAGAGTGGCCGTTTCGCCGAGCAGCAGGGAACTGTTGGGTTGAATTGCCGCGGCCAGAGACAATATCGCCAACGCCTCTGGGAGATGGTCGGCTAATTTTTCGGCGGTTGCAAGGCCGACGTAGGCGTCGACTATTCGGTCGTTTATCTCGACCGCCCTGTTGAATTGTTGAGCGGCGAGTAGCACCTGGTTCGCCTGCAAATACTGTGTTCCGAGCTTTATAGTGGCTTCTAGGAATTCCGGCCTAAGACGTATGGCCTCCTGGTAATGGCAAATTGCCTCGGCCGTCGCACCTAACATTCCGAGAATATCGCCGCGCTTCATCATCAGGTCTGCCCTCTGGGGCGCACTTTGCAATAGATCCCCAAGCTGCTCCAGTGCCTCTTCGAATTGCTCGTCTCGAATGAGCTGGTCTATGCAGTCGTCTTCGGTGCTGAAATTGTCCGGATGTATCAAAATTGCTATGTTGAATGTTTGAATGGCATCTGCATACCTGGCGGCTGCAATATGCAAATGGCCAAGTGTCACAAGCATCGACATATCATCAGGGTATTCACTTTTTAAAAGCTCATATTCCGTTATCGTCTTTTCCAGCTGCCGGTTCTTGAAGTAGATAGCGGCGAGGCGCTGTCTGGGAAGCTGCAGGTAGTTTTTGAACTTCAGACAATCCTGATAGAATTCGACCGCCTGGCTCTCGTGGCCGAGCCGCTCATAGCAGTGCCCAAGGGCATAAAGCGCCAGCGTATTATTGGGCTGCCGCATGTAGACTGAGTTTAGTTCTTCGATTGCCTTGTCTAACTGGTTCTCATGCAGGGCTATTGCCACCGCCGCCAACCGCCCGCGTGTGCAGGAGGGGTTTTCAAATAGGTGCAGCCTGAGCTGCTCCTCGGCTGCGTCGACCTTTCTGGCGGCCATCAGCTCAATGACCTTATCCAGCTGATGTGTTTGTGCGGCTTCACTTTGGTTTTCACAAAATACGGCGGCATTGAGCCAGTCCCATATCAGCTCGGCCGTATCGACCGTCATCCCCCTACCGAGAATCTCCAACAGTTTACTCATACGCACCTAGCCAAAAAAGTTGGGAAATCCGTCCCTATGCTCTGGGTCTTTGTGCTCCTCCTTCCCGCTCGTACATCCCTCAGGCTTTATAAACACTATCGGCAATACACACACCGCTGTTAATTGGTGTTTGCCTGACCTGTTGCCCGAATATCCGTTTTTCTCGGCATAGGGGGTGGTTGTGTGTGATGTAGGGATTGTTAGGGTTCTAAAGACAGGTTTCCGGACTTTGGTGGCTTAGGTATTTGAGCGCATTTTAACGGCCACTTAATTATAGGTCCGACCCCCCTGCCGGCTTTACCAAGGCACACGGGCTGGCAAAAGCCGCAAGATCAACAAATTCAAACTCATTTTAATTGCGATTTTCGGGGAGAGCGGGCAGTCGTTTTCCCGCATTGAAGCCGCCAGGGTTTGCCACGTCATCTTTAGTGCCGTAAGCACCATCAGGTCCTTTCGAAACCACAATCGTATCGTAAGAGCCACTGGGCAATTTACGATAGCAAATCAGCAGGCGATTTCCCCAGAGATCAGTTAGAGCTTCCAAAAGTTTTGGAGAAGGGTCGAGATTGTGTGTCTTGGCAAGTTCGCCGATCAGGCTGTCGTACTGTCCTGGTGTGAGAAATTGCCACTGCCCATCGCCGGAAGCGAAAAACTTTATTACCTTGGTATTATCCTCGTCCAGTTCTGTCAGCAGTGCCGCATTGACCGCCGAAACGGTCCCGTAGGCTTGGGCTCGTTTACCCTCTATCAGGCACTTGGCGAAGACCAAGTAGCCAATTGATAGGCAGATAAGAACGCCGAGCAAAAGTAATACAAGATATTTCCTTTTCATCCTATTTTGCCCCCTTATCAAAGTGGGTCGCTTACCTGCCCTAGTCCTCTGCTACTCTGCTTTTGTCGTCTGTGCCTGTTTTTCCACCTCGCTCAGGTAGGCAAGCGTTCGTTGCAGCTTGTCACTTAGGTGCTTTAACTTCAGCATGGTTTTGACCCGCGTTAACAGCTCAAGCTTGTTGACCGGCTTGCTTATAAAATCGTCCGTGCCGGAATCGATGCCCCGCTCGATGTCGCCGAATTCGTTAAGCGCGGTCACCATTATCACCGGAATGTCGCTGGTCTTCGGGTCGTTCTTTATTCTCTTGCAGACCTCAAATCCGCTCATTTTAGGCATCATAATATCCAGCAAAATCAGGTCAGGTGCCCCCCTGCTTATGACCTCCAGTGCCTCCTGCCCGTCGTATGCGGGGATCGTCTCACACTTCATATCCTCAAGATATGCCTGCAGCAGTTCGAGATTTTGCTGATTGTCATCAACGACCAGTACCACAGGCGTTTTTTCCTGCTCTTTTTCTGACTTTACTGGATTCATAAGAAATTACTCCTGTTTTTTGTAAGCTACTTGGCCAGGGCCTTTAAAATTGCTTTGCAAAACGCCGGCAAATCGTCCGGCTTGCGTGACGTAATCAAATTGCCGTCCACAACGCACTCGGCGTCTATATATTCTGCCCCGGCGTTTTTGATGTCGTCTTTGATTGCCATAAAGCAAGTTGCCTTTTTGCCTTTGTAAACGTTTGTGCTACACAATAGCCATCCGCCGTGACAAATGGCCGCTATGACTTTACCTTTATTTACCATGTCGTTTGCAAACTTTATAACATCTGCACTTCTTCTCATAAAATCGGGCGCGAAACCACCCGGCACAACCATGCAATCGTAATCGTCCGCGTTGGCCTCCTTGACCGAAACTCCTGAAACGCACGGGTAGCCTTCTTTCGAATGATACTGCTCATTTGCCTCGGCTGCAATGAAATCGACCTCTACCCCCCCTTCTACCAGTCGGTAGTAAGGGTACCAGACCTCGAGGACCTGGTACATTTCATCGACCATAATAGCTACTTTCTTGCCTGGCACTCTCAACTCTCCTATGTAAACCGTATCTGATTAAAGCGGCTAAGCAGCCGACTGTCAACAATAACTGTGCTCCCTTTTCCTGGCCAGGCGCGGTATATAGCGGCTTCTTGCAGACTGCTGTCACCCGCAAACAACGCCGGCCCCCTACCATTGTAGAGTTAACCGGTATTTTTATCCTGCTTACCACCCTCCCCTCTCAGCTGCGAAACATCAAGTCTTGGGCTTAATTCTCTTGCAATATTCGCGTCTGTGCCATATAAAGTAACCGGACGACAGTAGCGTGCATTTGCGGCTTTTGCAGGGCCCGTAGCTCAGCGGTTAGAGCAGTGGACTCATAATCCATTGGTCGAAGGTTCGAATCCTTCCGGGCCCATTTTTAAGTGTGTGTCGTATAATAACTTGTCTGCCTGGCATACCTTGTCTTCTTGCAGATACCCCCCTACTCAAATTTCTTCAACACGCTAATACGCTTCCAGTTTGAGTACTTGTGTACTAGGTGCATACCAAAGCACCTCAAAAACCCTTGCATAAAACTTCCTTTCTGCCATAATCACTCATAATTAATTTCCGTGCTGACAACAATGCCCAAATATCGCGATATCACAATAAAAACGCCACCAACCACCAATCTGGCCTATCTCTGAATTCTAAGGATACGTGATGAACAAGCTCAGACGCATCATATTGTGGGCTGCTCTGGCGCTGATTACATCCTTCATTTTCCTGTCCATCTACGGAGCGTTTCTCGGTGCCGCCCGCGCCAAAAGCTTCTTTAACTCCATTCCATTGCGCATATATTGGTTAGCCCTAATCTGCCTTTTGGTACTTGCCATCACCGCGTTCCGACGCCTGCTGCGTGTTCCAGGCCTTCTACTTACGCACTTAGGCTGCGTCCTGCTTCTGGCAGGCTCAATCTGGGGTTCAGACAGAGGGCACAGTCTACAAGAGAGGCTCGTTGGACTGGACAAAATACCACAGGGCCAAATGATAATCTTTGAAGGAACCTCCGAGAAACACGTCAAGTTAGAAGCCAACGAACAGACTAAAGAACTACCGTTCTCGATAAAACTAAAAGACTTTCGCTTAGAGCATTACGAGCCTGGGTATCTGCTTATCCAAACCCGCGGCCAGCAGCGATGGCGGTTACCTGTTGAAATCGGGACTGAATATTCTTTGGGTCCGGACTTCGGCACAATAATCGTAACCAAGCGCTTCAAGAATTTTAAAATAACCTTCGACGGCACACAGAGAATCGCCGTCGATTCGCCACAGCCAGGCTCCAATCCTGCTTTGGAGGTTCAGATTACGGACCCCAACGGAGCAGTTACCACTAAATATGTTTTTGAGCGTTTTGCCGGGCATATCCATCCTGAAGACAAACTACTGCTTAGCTACCACAGAATTATCAGTGATTATATAAGCGAAATCCAAGTCATCAAAGACGGCAAAGTCCTCACTGAGGAAAGCCTTGAAGTTAACCATCCCGTGCATTTCGGCGGGTACCATTTCTACCAGCATTCTTACGACGACCAGGCCAGCCAATATACGGTCCTTATGGTTGTCTCCGATACGGGCCTCAACATGGTCTACCTCGGCTACCTGATGCTCTGCGTCGGTATCTTCTGGCAGTTCTGGCTGAGGCCCATATTGAGAAAAATTCAACGAAAGAGTAATTGAATGGAAATCAAATACACAACGCAAGGCTTACTGATTTACGTTACCATCGCCGCATATCTTCTTGCGTTTACCTTGACCGCGGCCCGGCGAACAAAGGCCGGTCACTTTCTGTATCTGCTGGGTTTTGTGACGGCAGTTCTGTCTTTCGGTTATCGCTGGTACCACGTCCGCCACGTGCCAATGCAGAATCTGTTTGAGGTGTTTCTGTGCTTGGGTATGATTTATCCGGTCTCGGTGTTCTGCCGCCACTTTTTGCGAGTAGGCGGGTATTCAGCCGACATGCTAATAGGCGCGATAGTACTTATTCCCGCCGGCTTCATCTTCAACGCCCAGCCGCAGAAACTGCCCCCCGCTTTACAAAGCTGGCTCTTCGTTCCACACGTCGCCGTTTACATGCTCTCGTATATACTCATGGCAAAAGCAGCCTTCCACGGCATTTTACAGCTTGTCGGCAAAGCACCTGATGCCGGCGGAGACCTTCTGGGCCCCGAACAGGCGACATACCAAATGATATGCGTCGGCTTCCCATTACTGACACTCGGTCTTATCCTCGGCAGTTGCTGGGGCAAACTTGCGTGGGGTGATTACTGGGGCTGGGACCCCAAGGAACTTTGGTCTCTCGCATCCTGGCTGGTTTACGTCGGATATTTCCATTTTCGCTATATGTTCGGGCGAAAGTACCCGCGTATCAACAGCACCTGGGCAATTGCAGGCCTGACAGTCATCATAATAACACTGCTCTGGGTAAATCTCTCCAAGCTATTCTCGGGCCTACATACCTACGCGGTCTGACCTGGCAGTATCCTAATATGGCTTTTTGCAAAGCCCAAGAATTCACACCAAGACCTATTCTGGCATCTGGAAAACCTCGCCACAATGCGCTAATTCTGCCTGCTTGTCTTCGTTTAGACCGATTTGATCATCACTCAGATAGCAGGCAGGCTCCGGTGCCCACGGATCACTAAAATGCAAATCCGCCCGCACTCGCAAACTCCCCCCGCACACACTAAAAAACTTGCATAAACGACATCGGCCCTTTACATACGCCCTGCGGTCCCTCAGGCCCTTCAACAACGGCTCATCAGGATCGGTCCAAATCTGGCTAAAAGGCCTTTTGCGCACATCTCCCAGGTCGTAGTGCCACCAAAACTGGTCAGGGTGTACTTTGCCGTTAAAGTCTACACACCCGATTCCGACACCGCTGCTGTACAGCCCGCCGCCATTCCAGCTAAGCAGTTTCCAAACATCAGACGCCCGCTCAGGGTCTTCCTCCAGCAACTTAAGGTACAGGTAAACTCCATCGACATGGTTGTCTACCGTCAATATATCTGTCTTTCTGCCTGCTTCTTTATACTGTCTGGTCTTGGCTAGAATCATATCAACCGCCGCCCTGCTCTGGGCATGAGTGAGGTCTTCATCTGCAATCTCCTCACCCCGGCCGCTCGGCACGAGATGGTAAAAGCATGCCCGCTCAATACTCTCCGCTGCAAAAAACTCAAACAATCGATCCAAATCCTGAACGTTCCTCCGCGTCAGCGTCAACCGCAGGCCTACTCGTACACCGGCATCCCGGCAATTTCTTATGCCCTTTACGGCCCTGTCAAACGCACCAACCACACCCCTGAATTTATCGTTAACCTCACCTATTCCGTCAAGACTTATGCCAACATACGAAATCCCTTCTTGCCTGATTTTCCTCGCAGTATCAACGTCTATAAGTGTGCCATTCGTCGAGATAACCGCACGCAATCCAAGCCCAACCGCATATCCAATCAGCTCGAACAAATCCTTTCGCATCAACGGCTCACCGCCCGAAAACAATGCCGAAGGCACACCAAACTGGGCCAGGTCATCCAGCACAGCCTTCGCCTCATCTGTTGTCAACTCATTAGCAGCCTTATCAGCTCCGCTATCGTTATAACAATGAACACACTTCAAATTACATGCTCGCGTGATATTCCATACAACAATAGGCCGTCTCTCAGAGGCCTTTTTGGGCACGATTTCGCCGGCACGCTCGCCAGAACCTTTCTTGCCGTAACGAAGCCAATCCCCCGGCGTAACCTCGCCACAATATAGTTTGCTTATATTTATCATCGCTTACTCTGTAAAATCACAAATTCCTGTCAATACTAACGCACTGCCTCGGGCGGCACGTACGCACAAAAAGGCTCTTCAGCCATATAGTTGCCCGTTGCAGCATACGCCCTTCCCCTGCACCCGCCGCAAACCTGCCGATAACCGCAAACGCCGCACTTGCCCTCAAGGCCGCCGGTGTCACGCATTGCCGCAAGGTCTCTGCTGTGATACCATATCTGCGATAGGCTCTCTTCCAACACATTACCGCACCTTACAGGCAGATATCCACAGGGAAATACGTCTCCCTGATGGCCTACGAACAGCACCCCAAGACCCGCAAGACAGCCTTTCGAGGGGCCTCTGTAACCGCCTCGGCCGGGCACATCATCGCCGGCCTTAGCCTTGGTCATTCGAGCCTCGTGCAGGCCCTGCTGTCTTCTCACGCGCTCATAATGAGGCCCACAGGTGACCTTGACCTGTAACCGGCCACGGCCGTCCAGCTTGCTAATCTGGAGCAGCTTTTCCTCATACTGCTGTGGAGAGAGCATATCAGTCTCAGCAAGAACCTGACCGCAGCCAACGGGAACCAGCATAAATATGTGAACAGCTACCGCACCGAGTGATTCGGCAAGCTCGTAGACGTCCTCTAACTGCTCGGCATTGTACCTTGTTAAAGTAATATTTATCTGAAAAGGTACATTGCCGTCACGGAGATGACCGATGCCTTCCAGTGCCCGTTCAAAAGACCCCTCCTGCTGCCGGAGCTTATCATGGACCTCGGCAGTGGCCCCATCCAAACTCACTGCGACCCTAACAATCCCACTGTCAACTATCTCCTGCGCTATTGCTGAATCTATCAGCGTTCCATTGGTTGCGAGGGCCGGAGTAATCTGCAGCGACTTTGCATGCTTCACTAACTCAAAAATGTCTTCACGGCACAACGGCTCACCCCCTGAAAAGACCAGCACAGGCATCATAGGTTGACCACTGCCCAACTCCGCCAATTGCTCTATCAGGTCCGTTGCCTGGACCGTCGACAGGTCCCTGACCGCTGCCTCATCGGATTCCAAACGTCGGCAGTGTGCACATGCCAGGTTGCATCTTATTGTGCTCTCCCAGAATAAAAGCCTCAGAACCTGCTTTGACCGCCCAGCCTTTTTCACAACTCTTCCTCCTGCTCATTATCCTGCCCGGATATTATCTCATCCGCGTGTTGGACTATGCCGTCGACCATTTTCGCAGCCTCGGACGGACCATGCTCTTTGGCCACAACGTTGACATTCTTAATAACACAGTGCAAAAGCCGGTTGACGATGCGCTTAACCATGGGCTCCATTACTTCCTTGCATGAAGCCTCCTGTCTTGGCCCCACAAAAAACCGCTCCAGTTCCTCCCGGCTAATCTGTGTAAACCTCTCCCTCATCTGGCCTATCAGGGGCCCTATGTCCCTGGCCTTGAACCAATCCACAAATTCGGCAGCGCTTTCGTAGACAAACTGCATGCCTTTTGACATGTCCGCTTCACGGGTCTTGCGATTTTGTTCGGCCACGACTGAGAGCTCGTCAATGCTGTAAAGGTACACGTTTTCTATCTCATTCACAGCCGGTTCGATGTTGCGCGGCACCGCAATATCGATAATCAGAAGTGAACCTTTTCGCCTGCGGTCGGCTATTTCCCTGAACGCGTCCTTGCTGAAAAGATAATCCTGCACCGTCGCCGAAGCTATTGCGATATCGGCATTGATTAGTTGGTCATTGAGTTGGTCCCACTTCTGGACTGCGATTCCATACTTATCCGCCATATTACGACCGCGGTCAAAAGAACGGTTAACAACTGTTATGTTCCTGCATCCTTCATGTAGAAGATGCTGGACCAGCAATTCGCCCATCTCGCCAGCCCCTATCACGACTATATTTGCCGATGAGGTGTCGGCAAAAAGCTGCGTCGCCAACTCCACAGCAACCCCGGCAACGCTGACTCGTCCACCTGCGATTGATGTATTTGTATGCACCTTCTTTGCAGCGGTGAAACCACAATGGAAAAGCCGATTCAAGACCTTTCCCGTGCTTCTTGCCGCACAGGCGAGTTTGTAACTCTCCTTGACCTGCCCCAGTATTTGTCCCTCACCCACCACCATGCTGTCCAGGCTGGACGCAACGGTCAACATATGCCTTACCGCATCCTCATCGCGGTAAATATAAAGGAAATCCCTGAAATCATCCGGCTCAATCCCGTGAAACTCCGAGAGGAACTCTGTCAGCTTCTTATGGGTGACCCCTGAGTCGGTGCTCGCAGCACTGTACAACTCAACACGATTGCATGTGGACAGCAGCACAAACTCGGCCGGCTGGCTGAACCTGTTTTTCAGCTGCCTAAGCGCCACCATTGTCTTGGTGACGTCAAACGCCAGTTTCTCGCGAATGGCCACCGGGGCGGTTTTGTGATTGAGTCCTACAACTATAATCTTCATATCTAAACTTGTCTCGCCACCGAAGCGACCGGAGGGTCGTAATATGCAAAATCGTGCTTGGTCGCACCTAAAATAGTCACCACCAAAAACGCAAACAAAACCAGAATAAAGACCGCTATCGTAACGTAAGCTCTGGCCCTGGCTTTCAGTAAAAGCAGGTGGTGTAATAACAACACTATCGCCAACAGAACCCATGCCGCAACGATACAGATGACCTTTCCGTCTGTCAGCCACTCGACGATATTTATCCCCAGCATCGCCAGCCGCAGCGAAGCAAGGCCAAGCCCGCTTATCAGCCCGATCGTAATCAGCACGAAACCAGCCCTTATTCCAAAAAGGTTCAAACGCTGGAGTTTCTCAATGTTGGGTACTCTGCCAAGAACCTGCACCACCTTCTTATGTTTGAGCCCGTGCACGCCGAGCAAATAAAGAAACGCACTTGCTGTCGCAAATGTCACCGATGCCCCGCCGAGAATCATCGCAATTCCGTGAGCAATCGCCCATGGTGTAGCAGCCACTGCGTGAGCTTCCGAGGCAGGCTCAGCAACGGTACCGGCCATCAGAATCATTGCCAGGATGACCCATGCCATCACAGAACCAAACCAAACCTGCTCGATTGCAATACTGAAAAAAAGGTATATCAGCCCAAACACAATAGTAAGAATAATCATGGACTCGAAAAGCCCCGTCAGCGGTACGCCCTCTATTGCAACCGCTCTAAAAATAAGTATGACCGTCTCCAGCACTATCGCCAGGCAGACAAGAGGCATAAGTAAGCGCCTGTATCTCTCACCTGCCGCCAGCAGTTGAGCAACGCCCACTACCGCCGCTGCGATGCACAACATTATAACCAATACAAATATGGCCATCTCCGGTCCTGGAAGTGCAAGCATCTCTACCTTTCTCCCTTGTTATTTATTGTTGCGGACTGCGTAACATACATTGGCTAAACCTTTTTCAGTTCCAGTTCAGTAGCCAAGATGCAGTAGTTGGAGAGTCATGACACCTCACCATATTGAGCGGACTCATCGAGTCATACAATACTTCAATGTTTTCTCAATAATGGCAAAAACGCCCTGTTCATACAACATCATACTAAATTCGGCTCCTTACTACAAGTCAGCCTTGTAAGGCCGCTTTATTTAAGCTCCGAGCCGGACAAGTTGGAAGAAACGCTTGAATCTCCCGCAGTAATGATGTAGAAACGCTAAAAATAGCTTGTAAAGCGGCTTTTTAAAGGGCTCAAATGAGACATATCAGGATTGCAAGCAGAGCCAGTAAGCTTGCTCTGGCACAAGTCAACATTATCAAAGAAGCGCTCGAAAAGCTATCTGATGACATAGAAATATCGATTGTAGAAATATCCACCAAAGGGGACCGGGACAAATCCAACTTTCTTTATAAATCCGAATCTGTTGGCTTCTTCACTTCTGAAGTTGAAAAGGCACTTTCGGATGGCAGAGCAGACTTAGCTGTGCACAGCCTGAAGGATCTCCCCACGGCCGACACACCAGGGCTGGTCGTTGCCGCCATACCGAAAAGAGAAGCAGTCGCTGACGCATTAGTTGCATCAGGACCGGCAGCCTCTATCAAGGACCTACCAGCCGGGGCGACCGTTGGAACATCAAGCCTTAGACGTATCGCCCAACTGTGCCGCTTCAGAAATGACCTTAAATGCGTTCCACTGAGGGGCAACGTCGAAACGCGGGTTCGCAAGGTTACCGAAGGCGAGGTTGATGCAGCCATCGTTGCCTGCGCCGGCCTCAACAGGCTCGGTCTCGCGGACAAAATCTCCTCCGTCCTTGCACCCGAACAATTCATAACCGCACCCGGCCAAGGGGCTTTGGCTGTACAAGTTCGCGCGGAAGACACCGAGCTCATCGAGTTCGTCTGCCAACTCGACGATAAGCCCACTCGAATCGCAACTGAAGCCGAGAGGTTGGTTCTTGCAAGTATGCAGGGTGGCTGCAGCATACCGCTGGGAGTATACGCAAGAATTGCCGAAGAGCAGCTTGAAATTGATGCGATGATAGCTGACATTAAAGGCGAGAAATATGTCAGGCGTTCGAAAACCACTTGCCTCGAGGTGGTTAAAAGCTGCGCAAGAGAGTTGGCGAATGAATTGCTCGAAGCGGGAGGAAGGGAAATTCTGCAGCAATTAAGAGGCAGGCGAAATGATTTGTAACATCAGGGCACCAAAAAGCTGTACGATGGCCGACGTTTAGAGCACCTGTTCCACCGGCAGTTTCACATGAAATGTGGTACCCCGGCCAAGTTGGCTCTCGGCAGTTATTTCTCCCCCATGCCCACATATGATTTGTTTTGCTATAGCCAGGCTTAAGCCTGTTTTCTTGGCGTCTGGTTCCATGGTGAAGAACGGCTGGAACAAATGTTGGAGTTTTTCCGCCTCGATGCCGCCGTAGGTGTCTGAAAACAGCACTTCAATATCTGGTTTGCCAGCTTGAATTTACTGCCCTTATTAGGGTAAATGATGATGACGAGACCAAGGGCGAAAAATGCCAATTCGTAAATAAACGATAAGGAATACCATTAAGGTGTTCTGTTTCTGTCTTCAGCAAATTTGAGGAAACTTGGCTAAGGGCCACTTTTTAGCCTTAGCTCCCACGTTTTATGAAGGTTTTTACCCTCTTTCAACGGATTATTCTCACTTTTTTTCAATTTTTTGAATTTTTTTAAGAAAATATTGACCACGACACGATTATGACGTATATTAGTATGTCGATTGATATAGTTAAGATGGATTAGCAACATGAAAATCTCAAAAAGGTGCCAATACGCTCTAAGGGCGGTTTTTGAGCTTGGATTGCGAAAAACCGACCAGCCGGTCAAGATACAGGAAATCGCTGGTGCTCAAAACATACCCCCTCGCTTTTTAGAAGTGATCTTAAACCAACTCAGACACGCTGGTTTTGTTGACTCGCGGCGGGGCAGTGAAGGCGGCTATATGTTGGCACAAGCACCCGAAGATCTGACGGTAGGACAGGTTATACGGTACATCCAGGGACCGTTTTCTATGACCGCCAATGACGATAGAGGGTCCGACGAGAGGGAGTCTTTCTATGGAGATTACGCATTTAACCAGCTGTGGGAGAATGTCAACACGGCGATATCCAAGGTTTGTGACAATACTACGTTCGCCGAGCTTATTGAATATGAAAAGGCGAAAAAAACAGCAAGTGTGCCCAATTACTCAATATAGACACGGAACAGAAATAATATTTTTAATCAATGTCCTACTAAATCGGTAGGATTGGTTCCTAATGGGATCTAAAGAATAATGGAAGCGCATTATAGAAGTATAGCCAAGGCCTTAACGTGGCGTGCGGGTGGAACAGTGGTTACTTTTGCAGTGGCCTGGATTATTACCGGCAACTTCAAGTTGTCCGCCGGGATTGGCCTGTTGGATACCATAGTTAAGATTGGCGCGTTCTACTTCCATGAACGCCTGTGGAATCGCCTCAGCTTCGGGAGATTAAAGGCGCCGGAATATCAAATATAGACAATTCGCACTACTTTAGTTGCAAGGAGACTCAGAGGCATGTTGATAAAAGAAGTTACTGAAAATGTCGCAGAGCTCGTCGAAAAACTGAATTTTGCCGAGAAGGTCGAGCGTTCTCTGGAGCTGATTGACCAGGCCTACAAGGAGTTCGGTGACGGGCTCGTAGTCGCCAACAGTCTTGGCAAAGACTCCAGCGCAGTCTGGCACCTTGCCAAGAGGGTAAGCCCCGAGATTCGTGGTTTCATCGTAACGACAAGATTCAAACCGCCGGAGACCAAACAGTTTATGGCTGAGGAAGTCGCAAGGCACCCTGAATTAAGCGTCTTTAGCAATGATGAGGAAATTCCAGATAAGCTTTATGAGACTGACCCCGACCGATGCTGCGAAATTCTTAAAGTCAAACCGACAAGGCAGGCTGTCAAACAGATGAATGTGGGTTGCTGGGTTACGGGGCTTCGCTGCACCGAGGGCCGGACACGCACGAATTTCAAAGAGATTGAGGAGCGTGACGAGGGCCTTATTAAGCTTAACCCCATACTGATTTGGTACGAGCGCGAGGTATGGCAGTATCTGGCGTTAAACAGGGTGCCAGTCAACCCATTGTACAACAAAGGATACAGGTCTCTCGGCTGCTGGCCGTGCACAAGGATAGCCCAGGGAGCCGATGAACGGGCCGGAAGATGGATTGGGACAAGTAAGTGTGGCGGCGAGTGTGGTATTCACACAAAACCTTTACTTGACTACCAGATATAGCAAGTAATCTGTTCTTTATTGTCAACGGGGAAACTATAATGAAAACTGATACGTTGGCTATACATGGCGGCTTCGAAGGCGATAGGGAAAGCGGTGCCACCGCAGTACCAATTCATCAAACGGTTTCGTACGCCTATAAGACCGCACAGGAGCTTGCGGATGTCTTCGATGGCAGAGCGCCCGGGTATATTTACACGCGAATTGCAAATCCCACCACTACTGCTCTCGAAGCAAGGCTCACGGAACTTGAAGGCGGAATCGGCTGCATTGCCACTTCCAGCGGGATGGCGGCAATAGCATCGGTAGTCATAGGCCTGGTAAAAACGGGCGATGAGATAATTGCTGCTGCGGGCATATTCGGCGGCACTGTGTCTTTGTTCGAGAATACGCTGGGACGGTTCGGCATAAAAACTAATTTAGTTGATGCTGCCGACACGGCAGAATTCGCCAAGGCCATAAATGATAAGACAAAATTGATTTTCGTTGAGACAATCGGTAATCCTCGAATGGACGTGCCCAACATACCTGCTGTTGCTGGAATTGCTAATGGATTCAACATGCCGCTAATTGTTGACAATACCCTTACTACACCATTCCTTATCAGGCCCAAAGAGTTCGGGGCTGATATCGTTGTTCATTCGACATCAAAGTTTATTAACGGCCACGGAACCGCAATCGGCGGAGCAATAATCGATACCGGAAACTATGATTGGGCAAACGGGCCATTTGAAGACGTAAAACAATTGTCTAAAAAGGCAGGCCAGTTAGCCTTTCTGGCCCATTTGCGGAACTTGATTTATCGTGATCTGGGCGGCTGTCCTGCGCCGATGAATTCCTTTCTGATGCTGCAGGGCCTGGAAACACTTTCCGGCAGAATGACAAAACACTGTGAAAACGCCGAGAAATTGGCGCAATATCTGCAGAACCATCCGAAAGTGTGCTGGGTAAACTATCCCGGCCTGGAAAGCAGCAAATTCCACAGCAGGATAGCTGAGTTATTCGGCGGCCGTGCCGGCGGATTGTTGACATTCGGTCTTGATGACAAAGACAAGGCCTTTAGGTTCATTGATTCAGTAAAACTGGCGAAAAACCTGGTAAACCTCGGTGATGCGAAGACTTTGGTGATACATCCTTCGTCCACCATCTTTCATGAGTTTTCACTCGAACAGCAAAAACAAATGGGGGTCACAAAAGATATGGTAAGGGTTTCGGTAGGTATTGAAGATTTCGAGGACATCAAGAGCGATGTTGAACAGGCGATAGAAAAGGCTTTTGAGGTGGAAAAATGAAAATAGTAGTGAACGGTGAGCAGGTAGATTGCGGCGACGGCTTGACAGTAAATGAGCTTTTGATTGAGCAAAAAGTGAAAATGCCGGATATGGTATCCGTCGAACTTAATGGTCAGATTTTAAGAAGGACTGAGTTTGAGCAAACGACACTTAAAGATGATGACAAGGTGGAGTTTCTCTATTTTATGGGAGGTGGAAATTGGAACTAACTGAGCAACAAATAGAACGCTACAGTCGACAAATAATCCTACAGGAGATTGGTGGCGCCGGGCAGGAAAAGTTGCTTTCGTCGAAGGTCTTGATTGTCGGTGCCGGCGGTTTGGGTGCGCCCGCTGCATTATACCTGGCTGCGGCCGGAGTCGGAACACCCGGCATTATCGACAGTGACAGCGTTGACCTGACCAACCTGCAGAGGCAGATTATTCATCATACTACCGACCTCGGCACTGAAAAAGTTGATTCCGCCAAGTCCAAGATACAGGCAATTAATCCCGATGTTACTGTCCGAACCTACAAAACCAGAGCAACTGCCGAAAATATAGCGGAGCTCATACGATATCACGATTTTGTTATCGACGGCACGGATAATTTCCCGGCTAAGTTTCTTATCAACGACGCCTGTTATTTCGAAAAAATACCATTTTCACATGCGGGGATTCTCAGATTTGACGGGCAACTGATAACGGTATTGCCCGGCGAAACCACCTGTTATCGTTGCATCTTTCGCGCACCACCACCTGAGGGGGTGGTGCCGTCATGTTCACAGGCGGGTGTGCTTGGGGCACTAGCAGGTGTCATTGGCTGTCTTCAGGCAGCCGAAGCAATAAAGTACTTGCTGGGGATTGGTGATTTGTTGACAAATGAATTGCTGACTTATAACGCATTGACAATGGATTTTCGCAAAATCAGACTCAAGCGTAGTCCGAACTGTCCACTATGCGGCAACAACCCGCAGATAACCGAGTTGATAGACCAAGCCCAGCCGGTGTGTGATTTGAAAACCAGTTGAGATGGCTGTATTAAGTATTCCCAGCGACATATTCGAAAAGATGGTGGCGCAGGCCAAGGCCCAGGCCCCTGTTGAGGCCTGCGGCATCCTCGCCGGCAAAAACAACAGAGTCGAGAAATTATATGAAATGACCAACGCAGACAACAGCAATGAGCACTTTATGATGGAGCCAAAAGAACAGTTCGCAGTGGCAAAGGATATTCGCTTGGCCAGCCTTGAAATGCAGGCTATATACCACAGCCATCCTGCGACACAAGCTCGGCCTTCTGCGGAAGACATCCGTCTGGCACTTACGCCAGACGTCACGTATGTTATCCTTTCTTTGCAAGACCCCAAAAATCCGGAGGTCAAAGGATTTACTATAGAAGATAGTGTTGTAACGCCAGTTCCTGTAAGAATTGAACAGGAAGCGGGGATGATTTATAACCAGAAATCTGATTGAAGCAAAGGCTTGGGTCGGCGGCAGAGCACAGGTCTGTTCGCAGTGTTCGTACTTCGGAACTTCCAGCCGCAAAATCGACGGATATGACTGGAATAACTGTCAAAGACAGACTGCTGCAGCCGACGCTGAAGACCCTTCTAAATGGGATGGAGGAAGATGCCGGTACTTCAAACCAAAACAGAAGTGAAAACTAGATGACAAAGAAAGCTATTATATTGTTTCTTGCTGCACATTTTATGGCTAACGGATGCAGCTACAGCACCGTGGCCGAAGGAAACGGTTTTACGCCTCAACAAGGAGATTTGCTTTTCCAGGACCTCGACAGCGGCCCCTTGTGTGATGCTATAGAAAAAGTCACGACGGGCTATCAGGGAATGAATTTTTCACATGTCGGCATTGTCACAGAAGACAACATCGGCAATCCTGCTGTGATTGAAGCTGTCTCAAGCGGTGTGGAGCTTACACCGTTAGAGACCTTCCTTAACCGAAGTCTTGATGCCAGAGGCCGTCCTAAAGTTCTAGTGGGACGCCTGAAGGAGCCCCATCATCGTCTTATACACTGTGCAGTTAATGAGGCTTTTGCTTTGAAGGGCAAAGCTTATGATAAAGCATTTATTATTGGCAATGATGCTTATTATTGTTCAGAGCTCATTTATGAGATATTCCTTCGTGCCAATAATGATAAGCCGGTATTTAAACTACAGCCAATGACATTTAAGGACCCTGATACAGAGGACATTCTTTGTGCGTGGCAAGCGTATTTCTCAGACTTAGGTGTTCCTGTTCCCGAAGGCCAACCCGGTATAAACCCGGGTAGTATTTCACGCTCTCCCAATCTAACCATTGTTTACCTGTACGGTAATCCGAGTAGAAGACCATTACTGTGAGATGA
This sequence comes from uncultured Pirellulales bacterium, assembly GCA_964513655.1. Lineage (GTDB taxonomy): Bacteria > Planctomycetota > Phycisphaerae > Sedimentisphaerales > Anaerobacaceae. The sequence continues at coordinate 27,536 of CAZENQ010000029.1, forward strand.
ATGATGTTTATATGAAGACACATAAGATAAAACAGCCTCTATTACGTATCCCGGAAAGTGTCAAAGAAGATACTTTAACCTATCGCGGCCAGGTCGAAAAATTTCTCCAGGGCCAGACTTCACCGGTTGCGTTCCGAGCGTACCGTGTCCCTATGGGTATTTATGAGCAGCGTGCCGCCGGCAGCTATATGGTTCGTATACGCATTGGTGCTGGACTGGTATTGCCTTATCAGCTGGAACGAATCGCACAACTGAGTAAAACTTACGGCAATGGAATTGTCCATGTTACAACAAGGCAGGATATCCAGATTCATGAAGTCAATATAGAAAATACACCTGATGTTCTTGAAGGGCTACTTGAAGTAGGGCTTTCACCTCGCGGAGGTGGTGGCAACACTGTACGCAATATTACAGCATGTCCGCGTGCCGGTGTCTGCCCAAAGGAGAAATTTGATGTTGCGCCTTATGCCATCGCTGCCGCCGAATATCTCCTGCAATTCAAAAGTTCTTACAATCTGCCTCGAAAATACAAAATAGTTTTTTCAGGCTGCTCAGATGACTGTGCCTTTGCTTCGGTAGCCGACCTTGGCTTTTTCGCTCATCAGAAAAATGGCAATAAAGGCTTTTCAGTCTATGCTGGTGGAGGGCTCGGGCCGAATCCGAGCGTTGGTATGAAAATCGAGGATTTTATCGAGGACAAGGAAATTTTTGAGGTGGCTGAGGCTGTCAAAAGACTTTTCGACAAGCACGGTGACAGGGCGAATAAACACAAGGCGAGACTGCGATATGTGCTAAAGAGGCTCGGGGAACAGCAATTTGTTAAGTTATATAAGAAAGAGCGATCCGAGCTTTGCGACCGGCCTCTGGAAGGCGAAATTCCCGATATTGAGGAGGTCGCATCCAGATTGGAAGTGTTCAAGTCCGCTACGCAGACCGGTCATAATCAGTTATCTTTTGCCCCAAACGTGTTGGTCGAGAAGACAAAGGGGCTGTTTACAATAAGCCTTCGGCTCAATCTTGGTCACATATCGGGTGATGATCTTGTAAAGGTCGGGCAGATTGCAGAGAAATATGGCTGTGGCTTGGTCAGGACCACACAACTGCAGGATTTGCTGATTACCTCTGTTCCGGGAAAGAATATCGAAAGCGCACTTGAGGCGTTGAAAAACCTGAGCATAGACGTACTCGGCAACGGCTGCCCCAAGATTGTTGCATGTACCGGGGCGGCCACTTGCAAACTCGGCCTGTGTCTGTCACGCAATCTGGCTGATGCAATATCCAAGGAGTTCCACAAAGAAAATATATCCGTCGAAAATCACGGCATGGCCGTCAGGATCAGTGGCTGCCCGAATTCCTGCGGCAACCACTACATCGCACATCTTGGATTCGAGGGAAAAGCCAAACGCGTCAAAGGAAGACTTATGCCCTTCTATGATGTTCTTGCCGGCGTCAATATCTCCGAGGGTGCTACAAATTTAGCCCGCAAGTTTGGCGCCGTGCCCGCCAAACGCATCCCGCAGTTGGCGGTTGAGCTTCTTGCCTCTGGCTCTGTCGACAGAGAGCGCACAGCCGACCTCGTGGCGCAATATGCCGACATCTCTTCGGACTTACCAGAGGATTACTACTCTGATTTTGGTACCAGTGAGCCGTTTTCACTGGCCGGCAGAGGACCCGGTGAATGTGGTGCGGGTGTAATGGATGTCGTAAAGGTGGACATCGACGAGGCAAAAGAAGCAATTAAAGTTGCAGCTGAAACTCAGCAAGCTTCTGAGAAAAATGGTAACTTGTATAAAGCTATTATCGCAGCCACAAGGGCCTTACTAATCCTATTCGGCCTCGAACCAAAAAAGGACCGAGAAATTTTCGTTGCATTTAAGCAACATCTTATCGAGCCGGGCTGGGTCAGGCCTCAAGCACAACAACTGCTTGATGATGCAATTGACTGGCGAATGGGAGATAAAGCTGCGATTGATGATTTGCTGCCCCAGGTCCAGGGCTTGGTAAGTCGGGTAGAAGAACTTTTCCTGTCACTAGATGCCAACCTAAAGTTCAAAATCGAACCGCTCGCACGGAAAACCAACATTGACAAGACCGACACGAAAAATCATGTTATTGACCTGCGGGGCGTTGCATGTCCGCTGAACTTTGTCAAGGCCAAGCTTGAACTCGAGAAAATCTCTGCTGGAGAGCTCCTCGAAATATTGCTTGATGAAGGCGAGCCCATTAGGAATGTGCCTGAAAGTTTCACCGAACAGGGTCAGGAAGTAATGGAAGTAGAAAACGTCGGGGATCACTTTTGCGTAAAAGTACGCCGAAAAAAATAGTCGTTCATTATTAATTAGAAGGTTTTGAGAATGAAGATAGCAAAGGATATGACAGAACTTATCGGTAAAACACCAATGGTCTGGTTGAACAAAATAGCCAAAGACTGCAAAGCCAAGGTAGCAGCCAAGCTGGAATTTTTCAATCCTGCCAGCAACGTCAAGGACCGCATTGGCGTAAGCATGGTATTGGATGCAGAACGTCAGGGCAAACTCAAACCCGGAATGACCATCGTCGAGCCGACCAGCGGCAACACCGGCATCGCCCTTGCGTGGGTCGCAGCGGCGAGGGGTTATAAGCTGGTACTTACTATGCCCGAGTCAATGACAGTCGAGCGACGAAAGATACTGGAACTACTTGGTGCAGAGCTTGTGCTTACACCTGCCGAGGAAGGTATGACCGGTGCGGTGGACAAGGCTAGAGAGATTCTCGAAAATAGTAATGGTGCCTTTATGCCGCAACAGTTCGAAAATTCCGCTAATCCCCAGATACACAGGGAAACTACTGCAGAAGAAGTTTGGCAGGATACAGACGGCTCAGTGGATATTTTCGTTGCCGGTGTTGGGACCGGCGGCACGATTACAGGCGTTGGGGAGGTGCTCAAATCACGAAAGCCCTCTGTCCAAATTGTTGCCGTTGAGCCCTCTGCCTCGCCGGTGCTTTCCGGTGGCAGAGCTTGTCCGCATATGATTCAGGGAATCGGAGCAGGATTTGTCCCAGACGTCTTGAATATGGAAGTCGTCGATGAAATCATTCAAGTAGGAAACAAAGAATCGTTCAACATGACCAAACGCCTGGCTAAAGAGGAAGGTATTCTGGCAGGTATATCCTCAGGCGCGGCCGCGGTAGCGGCGGTCAAGGTAGCCAGGCGAAAAGCAAACGCCGACAAAACTGTCGTTGTCGTATTGCCTGATACCGGCGAGAGATATTTGAGTACAGAACTTTTCTACTGAGATTTGTTAGAAAAATGACGCTCCAGAAAAGATATCTTATCGAGGACGTGCTCAGAATTCACGAAGAAAGCTGGTCTGCCTGTGACCTTCTATGGAGGACTAGATCTTAGCATGAAACGAAAACGACTCAGAGAAGCATTAGAGGACAGGTCAAGGTTTGTTCTAATTGTTGAACTGACGGGTGGTCCTCAGTTTAGTTTCGGCCCTATCGAAAAGTTTCTTAAGGCCTATAAATCTGCATCTGTTTGCCCTATACCGGACGGCCTTGACTTTGTCGGCATCACAAGTCCTCACAATCCAGGTGGGACCCCAAATATTGAAACCGCTAATGTATTGTGCCACATTAAGGCTCATAGTCTCCTGGGAGATTTGGATTTTATTCCGCATATTAGCTGTAAGGACCAAAATAGAGATGCGCTCGTCAGTTCCCTCGGGGGTTTCGGCGCAATGGGTGTTGAAACGGTCTTGGTAATAACTGGTGACAAACCAGTAAAAGGCAAAGGGGTCTTTGAGCTTGAGTCAATCGGTCTTTTGCAAACGATCAAAAAGATGAACTCAGAACGGTATCTAAAAGCCCGACCTGAAACATTGGACAATGTTCATCAGTTCTTCGCTGGGGCCGTTGTTTCTCCTTTCAAGTATACAGAGGCCTCCCAGATGCAGCAGTATTATAAGATGGAAAAGAAGATTGCTTGCGGTGCCAAGTTTCTCATACCCCAGGTCGGATGGGATTGGAAAAAATCTCTTGAGCTATTCAGATATCTTGAGGAAAATAATCTGCACGTCCCGGTAATTGGAAACGTTTTTTTCTTAAGCACAACCGTTCCTGCTCCACGACTAATGCACGATATTAAACTGCCGGGTTGCTTTGTTAGCGACCAACTCTTGGAAAAGCTTTATGCCGAAACCGTCGATGACCACATCGAGCGGGCCGCACAGCAGGTCGCGATGTACAGGGCCATGGGGGCGGCTGGCGTCGATATCGCTGGTGTGCACGATTTCTCAATGTTCACTAAGATACTAACCAGAGCAACCGAAATCGGTCCCGATTGGGAACAGTTCAAAGACAATCTTTGCTGGCCCGCAAAAGACACTTGGTATCTTTATGACCAAGCGGGAAAAAGGATCCGGTTGTCCAAGCCCCGCAAGAAGCTCAGGCAAAGGTTCTTTAACTTCTTCCACCGTGCCGTCCTGGACCCGGACCACTGCGGCTTTCGTGCGTTCAAAAAGACTATGGCTGTCCTTGGAGCCGAAAAGGGCAAAGGTTTTGTTTATAAATTATTCAACGCTTCCGAGAGGGCTCTTAAATATTTGATGTTCGACTGTGAAGCGTGCGGTGATTGCTACCTGCCTGAGAATTTCAGCTGGTGCACCATCGGCGGCTGCGAAAAGGGGATGGACAACGCTCCATGTGGCGATTCTACTGTCGACGGCTATTGCGGCAATAATCTGGAGCGCATCTGCATAGGCGAACCGATTTACCGCTCGGCGGCTGAGAGCCATAATCTGTAAGCCAAGAAATCACGCTCTCGAGCACACCGCATCAGTCCTGAACTATTTATTTGGGAAGGACCATACGGCGAAAAATTCCTTGATTTCAGCTGGCGAATCGATTCGCGCCTCGATTCCCAAGACCGGCAGGATAATGAAACAGTTGGCTGAGCTTGGCCCCGATGCCTATTCGAAACCATCCGAACCGTTGAATTATATCAAGGCCCTGATTGAGTCTCAGGCCTCCGAGGGCGCCGATTATATCGCAGTCAACCTCGATGCCTTTGGCGAATGCGACCAGCAGGTTGCTATTGACATGATGCTTGAGTACGTCAAAATGGTCCGCAGGTGGGGTGGTGGTGTGCCGGTTTGTATTGACAGCAGTAACGACGAAGTTTTGAAGGCGGGCTTGAAGGAGTGGTACAATAGCGACCAGCAGGTTGCCCGGCCGCTTTTAAATTCCGTCAAGGTCTATACGATGGATAATATTCTGCAGATGAAAAAGAATTTCGACTTTGCTTTTGTCGGTCTGTTGGTCGGCAAAGAACCCCAAACTAGCACAGGCGGCTTGGACTCCGTTGAGGAACTTTATTCTCTGGCCAGAAAGATTTTCGAAGAGGCTGTCAAAAAATACAGTTTTGAACCGGGCGAAATATTCTTCGACTCGACAGTATCTCCGCTGGTGATAGATATGGCGATGGAACCGAACATGCCGGGCCATACCTATCGGGCGTTCGAGACAATAAAGAAAATAAAAAGCGACCCGAACATGAAGGGTGTGCATTGCTCACTTGGCGTCAGCAACTGCGTTCGTGATCTGCCGGGCCGAAGAATCGGCGTCTGCAGGGCGTATGTAGCGAAGGCGATGGAGTATGGTCTTGATGCCGGTATCGTTAACGTTGCACATCATTATGGCCACGTTAAGCCAGCGCCGGACCTGTTGGAATTGGTCGATGCACATGCGAAGATGGACGGCTCACCTGAGAGGATGAATAGAGCCGCGACGTTAATGCGCAAATTCTGCGAGGAGAACAGAAAACCACAGTCAAGTATCGCCAACCCGCACTAATGAAGTCAAAAAAGCGGTCACTCGCGTGTCTGCTCAAAAAAGTCAACATTTGCGCGGACGCTTTTTTTCATCACTTTTTCGCATGGGTGCCCAAATGTGAGATGGTCAGACCCCAATTTCTGTTGTTCGTACAGTTGCGCATGGATGTATACAAAAAATCCTTGACAAAAAAGAAGTAATGCTATAAGTATCTGCTAATGAAAGGGTTCCGTTTAAGTGCATGGATAGGACTCATAATCCATTGGTCGCAGGTTCGAATCCTTGCGGGCCCGGTGGCGTATTGATTACATGGGCGATTAGCTCAGCCGGTAGAGCAGCTGACTCTTAATCAGCAGGTCGCAGGTTCGATCCCTGCATCGCTCATTCAATTCTGGGCTGTTGTCAGTGGGTGACATCGGCTGTGTATTTGTTCCTATGTCTACCATTTGCAAGGACTTAGCCCCCCTACCGTTTTGCTGGAGTGCGGTTAGCGGCCGGGTTCGACCAGGGCCGATTGAAGAGACGGGTTTACAATCAGAGTAAGGATTTTTTGTAAGCTGGTTTTTGGGCGAAAGACGGGGATCGGGTGTATTGAAAAGTGTTTCAAAGTGTGAAAAGTTTGGAAAAACTCAGAAAAAGGGGTGAAATTGCGCTCGAATAAGTGTTTGAAAGTGTTTCAAAGTGTG
>CAZENQ010000030.1:0-23686 GCA_964513655.1 uncultured Pirellulales bacterium
TATCGATATGCCATGAATGAATCCTTTCAACTACAAGACTCATTCTACCAAATAACCATAAAACCTGCCACCCCATTAAGCCCATAATTGCGACACAGTCTGTTTACCCCGTGAGATGATCCCATCTATCTCACTGGGGCTATCCCGTCAACTCTTTTTAATTTTTGCACTGTATCTTTGCATTTTGATTTTTAATATCTGATTTTCCTGTCCGGCCGCTCAAAACTCCGCTCAAAATCTGTCGCAAACAGACAGGAAATTTGTCAATATGCGACACTTTCCCCCAAGATATACACTAGTTTAAATAGTGTATATTGCCCGCTGCCTCCAACTCCGCCACTCCTTTGCCCCTCCAAACCCCCCATTTTAACGCTAAATTTTTCGTAAATTTTCCTAATCTTTCACACTTTGAAACACTTTGTCGAACGTTTCCTTACCTTTACCTAACAAAACCCCGTTTCTGGCCCAATAACCAACCTCACCCCCTTTTTTCTACCCAAAAATCACGCTTCATTTTCTCCCCTCCTTCCATTACGTTATCCCAACCCGCGCAATCGTTACGAATTTTCCATCGTCTGCCGCTATGCGGATGTGCCTAACTCCTTTACGTAACGCCATTAAAAAAATTTCCTCTAAAGCAATTTTCTCTTCCCACCCCCTGCACTTTTGATTGATACAACTACCCCACAAGGACCTGCACATTTGATTGATTTTCCACCCCAAAATCCTGCCCAAATCAACATCCCGCGTTAACTTGGGCAATCTACACCGCCTAAAAATACCAATCCCCCTACTGCCTCAAATAAATAATTATCCCGGCCAATATCAATATCACACCAACACATACCCCCATTCCTATCATAAAAACCCACAAAAAGCTCTTCCGCTGACGCGACATTATATACTTAAGGTACCGGTCGCTCGCCGAAAACGTCCGGCTCATCTGCATCACACTATCAGTATGACCCACCGTACTCTCTTTCAGCCTTTCAAGCGCCTCATTAAAATTATTAAGGCTCTCCGTCATCTGCACATCCGTATCAGCCGCGGCAGCCAGCTGATGGTCGATATTGACCAACGCATCCGTCTGTTTGGCAGTCTCAGTAGGGATTTTCTCCACCGCATCTATAAACTGCTCATCCTTGCTCGCCATCTCCTTTAACTGCTCCAGCAATTGCTCCGTCAACTGCTTTTGGTTTCCCACCACTGCGGGAAAGCTTTCCAGCAGCTTAGGCAGCTGTTCCATTCGCCCCATCAAATCCTCGTTTTGGGCAACCTGACGGCTCAAATGACTGTTAATACCCTCCAATTGCCCAACTAGCTTATCGAAACCGGCCTGCAGCTTCTCAAGCGATTCAGCCTTACTCTTAGGCTGGACCGCCTTCACTACGACTTGGTTGCTTTGCTCACTGGCCTCATCGGCACTCGCCTCACCATCCTGGCTAATCAGCCCCTCATCATCTATATCAGGCCTAAAATCGCCGACCCTCGACGGTTTATGAGCCCGAATCCAACTACCCGTTTTTGTCCAAATCTCTTTTATTGTCATATTTTAAAGTCCCCAAAACCTAAAGCATAACTCATAAGCCTTAAGTGCACAAGTCTTTGCTTAGACCTTCCAACCGACTGATGTGATATATATGATACGCTTGCCACGTTCAAATTAACATTTATACGTTTTCCTGCTGCAAAATCAAGCTTTTTTTGCTACTATTGCCGCGCACAAATTCCAACACAATAAGAAAGGAAAAACGATGAAATTAGCTACATATTCAAAAGATAGCTCAATTTCCTGCGGAATCCTTACCGACCGGGGCCTGATAGATATCCCATCTGCCTGGCCGTGGGAAAATGCCCCCCGCAGCATAAAAGAAATACTTAAACGTAGCCCTTCCTGCCTTGAAAAACTTGCCGAGTTAACCGCCAGCCCTAATATTTTAATGCCTCTGGACTCGGTCAAGCTGCTCGCGCCTATACCCCGGCCGGACAAAGTACTCGCACTTGCAGGCAACTACAGCGAACATATCGCAGAAGCGAGCCTGAAACGCGGCTTTAAACTCGGCTTGTCCGATTCGCCGCGTCAGACCACCGTGCCTCGACCGTTTCTTATGCCGTCGACAGTCGTGATTGGCCCGGAGCAAGAGATACCTTGGCCGGCCTACAGCGACCAAATAGATTATGAAATCGAACTGGCCGTGGTAATCGGCAAAGAAGCCAAATGTATAAAATCAGAAAGTGCCCTTGATGTAGTCGCCGGCCACACCATTTGCAACGACATATCAGCACGTAGCGTCACATTCAAAAAGGCAAGGGCCGAAAGGCCCTGGGACGAGTTTTACGACTGGCTCAACGGCAAATGGGCCGATGGATTTCTCCCGATGGGGCCATCCCTTCTTACCGCCGACGAAATCGACGATGCCCAAAACCTCGAGTTGACGCTTGCGGTAAATGGCAAGGTCCGTCAGAAAGCCAATACCTCACAGATGATTTATCCGGTCGCCGACGTCGTATCGTTCCTAAGCTACATAATGACGCTTGAACCGGGCGATGTTATAGCTACCGGCACGCTGGCCGGCGTCGCTGTCGCTACAGGTGAATTCCTCCAGCCGGGCGACAACTTAAAATGCACCATCGAAAACCTCGGCACACTGACCAACACGCTCGGCCAAAAACCCCAAAAATTTTATGAACCATTGGCGCAATAGCGGCTGCCGGGCAAGGTATAGGGCAAAGTCGCCAGGTAACAGGTTGCGGCCTCGCCCTGTGATTTGTCTCCGGCGACTATCGGCGGTTCCGGGTAATCCCCCAAAAAAGATGTCCAGATTATTTCCTTGACAGCCAGTATCACGTATGTTAGTTTTCAAGCAGTTATTGAGGAGTATTCTTTGTCATCCCTCGGAGAGTACCCCTGATAAAAGACGAGGGAATTTTTATTGGAGGCTGAAGTTACGGGCCTAAGGAGAAGATTGTGGCAAAAGGTAAAGTAAAATGGTTTAACGAAAGGAAAGGCTACGGTTTTATCAGTCCGGAGGACGGCGGTGAGGATTTGTTCATGCACCGCTCGAATATCGCGGAGTTGGAAGCCGGGCCGCTGCAGGAGGGCCAGGAAGTGGAGTACGATGTCGGCGAGGGCCAAAAAGGTCCACAGGCGACGAATGTGCGGCCAGCCTGACCCGGATTGCAGTTAGCAAGGATGAAAAAAACGCAAGGCTCCGCCCAAAGGCGGGGCCTTTTTCATTACTAATCTACAACCTGATTCTTTGTAATTATCACGCCAAAAAGCGATATTGGATACACCGCATGCTATCTACACTGTTTTGTGGTCGAGGAAGCCTTCGAGCCTGCGGCTCCTTACGGGATGTTGGAGTTTGCGTATTGCCTTTGCCTCGACCTGTCTAACACGCTCGCGGGTTACCTTGAAAATCCTGCCGACTTCCTCGAGCGTATAGGTGTAGCCATCACCGATTCCATAGCGGAGTTTGACAATCTCACGTTCGCGATATGAAAGTGTCTTCAGGATGGTATCGATTCTTTCCTTAAGCATTTCCTGTGCAGCGGAGGCCACCGGCGAATCGACATCGTCGTCTTCGATGAAGTCACCGAAATAGCTGTCCTCGCTTTCGCCTATGGGCCGGTCGAGACTAATCGGATGCTTGGATATCTTCAAGACCCTTCGTGTTTCCTCAATGCTCATCTCAGCTTCTTCGGCGATTTCCTCAATACTGGGCTCTCTGCCGAATCTCTGAAGCAGAACCTTGCCGGCGGTTCGCAGCCGGCTCATTGTCTCTATCATATGAACGGGAATGCGAATCGTCCGGGCATGGTCAGCAATGGCCCTGGTAATCGCCTGACGAATCCACCATGTGGCATAGGTACTGAATTTGTATCCTCTGCGGTATTCATATTTATCAACCGCCCTCATCAGTCCGGTATTGCCCTCCTGGATTATATCCAAAAAGCTCAAGCCGCGGTTTCGATACTTCTTGGCAATGGAAACCACCAATCGCAGGTTCGCACTTGAGAGCGCTCGTTTGGCATGCTCGTACTGGTCAAAAACCCGCTCGATGGCCTGCAGTCTCTTATCGAGCTGTTTTGGGGTTTCCATTACCAACTCCTGCAGGCCAGCCAGTTCCTGCTCCATGGCGCCAATATCTTCTTCTGTTATATCCCGATTAGGCCCGGCGGCGATAACCTGCTCTAACTGGTGCATCTTCTGGCAAATACCATGCAGCTTGTTTTTCATTGGTCGAATTCTGCTGGTTCGCAGGCTGAGCTCCTCAAGCAGTGTTGCGATCTTGCGTTTGTTCCTGTGCATGCGCTTTAGTGTCAACTTGTCAGCGCTCTTGCCGTCATCGCCGGAGGAGCCCTGCAAAAGCTTCTTGAACAGAGTTTGGTTTTTCTTCATCAGGATGTTTACAGTTTGAATGTTGCCCGGCAGGCGCTTCTTTATTACCGACCTGACCAGGTTTTCGGCGGTGCTTATCTTCATAGTCCTATCGAAGCTCAACGCGCCATCGTGAACCTGCTGGAGTATATCGACCGCGTTTCTGGCACAGTAATCGCTTTCGAGCATTTTTCTTCTAAAGCCCATACGTGCCAGTTCTATCTTGCGTGCGAGGGAGATTTCCTGTTCCCTTGTCACCAGGTCAATTTCCCCCATCTGTGTCAGATAGGTCCTTATCGGGTCATCGATGCGACGAGCGACTTCCTGCTCACCAACCAACTGTTTTTCGAGCAGTTCGTCTTCCTTGAGCTGTTCTGCCTTACTTGGCCCTTCTTCGCCTTCGGCGGCGCCAAATTCCTCTGCTTCGCGCTTTTCCACATCAGCTTCATCAAGCAGATTAATTCCCATCTCATCGAGGGTCGCCAATAAGCCATCGAGGCGTGCGGGAGAGACAATATCATCGGACAGGTCCTCGTTCATCTCCTCGTACGTAAGATATCCTTTTCTCCTGCCCTTTTCAGTGATAGCTTTTATCTGCTGTTCAACTTCTTCAGCTTTGGCGTTCGATAAGGACTGGGGATCGGTCTGGACTTGTCGTGACTCGGTATCCGGTCTGCTTGCTCTTATTCTTTTTCTTGCCACAATCGGCACCCTTATATACGAATTATGAAATCAGACTTTAATCAATTGATACAAAAACTCAAATTATCCCGTAACTTCATATTTCGCGTATACTCTTATTTTACAGTTACTTGCGAACAATTGTTCACTGTACCATTCCTATATTGTGTGGGTCTCGTTTTGCGGTGCTTTCAGAGAAACGCTGTAGAAATTTGGTTTGGTCTTCTACCGCTTTTATCTGGCTTTTTTTCCGCTGCCCCTGAGCGCGCTTTACAGCATCCAAGGCCCCGATCAGTCGCGATTTGAAATTGCCTTTTTCCTCTCCTGTCTGTGCTAATTGCACAATAAGAGAGCCTGCTTCGGTTGATTCCGCTCTTGCTAATACTTCGGCCAGGCTCGCTGTGGGTTTGTTGCTCAGTGTATCAAAAAGTATTTCTGCAATTTGTCTGAATATTGGCACATCAAAATAATCGAGCGTAATTTTCTGCCTTACAGTTTCAAAGAGTTTGTGGTCACTGAGCAGCACTTCCAGAATTTCCCGCTGGGCGGCGGCGAAGAAGCCCTGGCCCAGATCCACAGTTCGGACTTGTCGGTTTTCAAGATTATAGCTTGCGATTCTTTCGGCCGTTTTGAGCTTTTTCCGTAATTGAGCGTTTATCTGCTTGCTGTCGAGACCAATAATCTTTGAGAGTCGATTAACAATCAAGCCCCTGTCTATAGCCGACAGATTGCCGGCCTGAATGGCCGTGGCTACCGCCTGCAAAAATTCCTCTACTGCCGCTTTGTTGTCGACGAGCGTATTATCGTTTTGGAAAGAATTTGCTAATCTGCTCCATTTAAATTGGAAGACATCGACAGCCTTATCAACTAATTGTTCGAACCGCTCCTTGCCTTCGCTTAGAAGAAAATCACACGGGTCTTTTCCTTCCGGCACCGAGGCCAGAGCGATATCTATATGCCGGGACAGACAGACCTCCAGCGCCCTGTTTGCCGCCTCTATACCGGCCGTGTCACTGTCGAAAACGAGGACCACTTTTTTTGCATACCGCCGGAGCAATCGGCCGTGCCCAACTGTAAAACTCGTGCCCAGCGTCGCAACGACATTTCCACAACCTTTACTGTGTGCCATTATGGAGTCGGTATAACCTTCGACGACAACCGCCAGGCCTGTCGAGCCAATCTGGTGTCGCGCCTGCTGGAGACCGTAGAGGCAATTACTTTTGTCGAACAAAGTGGTTGTTGGCGAATTTATGTATTTGGCGCCTCCTCCGTCGAGAGTTCGGCCGCCGAAACCAATAACCCTGTCGGTAACATCGGTAATAGGAAACATCAGGCGATTTACAAACTTGTCAGCGAAATTGGCGCTTCCCATCTGTGGCACAACAAGTCCGGCCTGTTCAAGCAGCTTGATTGGAACACGTCTGGCTTGTGCGGCCCTGAACAAATCATTATTTGAGACGGCGAGGCCGAGACGCCATTTTTTAACACTTTCCGGTGCTATCTGTCTTTCAGCGAGATAGTCCCGAGCGTGTTTGCCTCTTTCTTCGTCTGCCAGATTTTTTTCGAAGTACGCGGCGGCCCAGGCGTTGACCTTCGCTAGTTTATTCGGGTCGGCATCGGTTGTCTGGTCTTTGGTCTTTGGGGTCCTGGCGAGCTGTAGCTTTATTCCTACACGTTCGGCCAATCTTTCTATTGCCTGGGGGAAAGAGAGATTTTCCCGCATTTGAACGAATTTGAATACGTCGCCGCCGGCACCACATGCAAAGCACTTGAATATCTGCTTCGCGACGTTGACATACAGACTCGGGCGATGGTCATCATGGAAAGGGCATACCCCGACCATCTCCCTGCCTTTTTTCTTCAGGCTCAAGTGCTCGCTTATGACATCAACGATGTCGTTTGCCTGCTGAACCTGACTAACCACTGCCTGATCAAACAACCCCGGCATATATGCTGCTATCGACCCTCAACAAAATTTCAGAATTTAGTTATCTACGCCAAAAAAATCCCTGAACCATCGTCCTGTAGTCCAAGCATCCTCGCTGGGTGAAATCGCTTTGCCCTCAAAGTACCGAATCGACTGAAACCCGCCTTCCTAACGGCTTAAAGGCTCTGGCTACTTAAATATAGGATGATTTGACAAAAAGTCAAGTCGCAAGGCCAAAACCCCGTTTTTAATACTGTTAAACGCTCTCCAATGCGTTTTAGACACCTGGTGAAATAAGACGAATCTCCCAGATAAGATGGGTAAAAAAGCCTCGGGGCAGGACACCAACCTACCGTTTTCCTAACTGTGCGGAAGACTGAAAAATACTTTGCTCGTGGCGGTTACGGTCTTTGCGAAATCGGGCAAAGGCATATTTTTTAACTCGGCCAGGAATCTCGCGGTGTGGACCATAAGGGCGGGCTCATTTATCTTTTGTTTTCTCATCGGCTCAGGCGACATATAGGGATAATCGGTCTCGAGCATTAATCTGTCGAGCGGGACTACTTCAGCGGCGCGGCGGGTAGTCTCGGCGTTTTTGAAGGTGACTACGCCGGTGAAGGAGATATAAAAACCGCCGTCGAGGATAATACTTGCCTGCTCAGCAGAGCCGCTAAAACAGTGAAAGACTACTTTCTCAACACCGCCGCCGTGCTGCTGTAGAACCTGTATTGTCTGGTCGAAGGCCTCTCTGCAATGGATAATGACGGGCAGATTCAACTCGGCCGCGACTCTCAGGTGCTCAGCGAACACTCTTACCTGGTCTTGTCTTTTTGAGAAGTCATAGTGGTAATCGAGACCCGTTTCGCCGATGGCGACGACTCTTTCATTTTCTGCCAGTTTCTTAAGTTCCGCGATTGTCTCGGCCGTTACGTTTTTGGCATCGTGCGGATGGATTCCGATGGCGGCGTACATATTATCGAATCTGCTCGCCAGCTCGATTGCCTTTCGGTTTTCTTTGGTGTCTGTTCCTACAGTTATCCAGCTTGTGACGCCAGCGGCTCTGCTCCGCTCTAAAACCTGCTCGATATCGCTCCGCAGGTCATCAAAGGTCAAGTGACAGTGTGTATCAATCAGCTCCATGGTTTCCAAAGTAATGTTTTATCCCGGCAGGGCGGAATTGTTTAAAATTCTCTTATCCATTTCATTAACAATAAAGCAGCGAGGTGATGAGGTCAAAAACAAAAACTTATTCAGCGCTGGCCTCAAGCTTTCACGGAAGCGTGTTTAATGGTAACATAAAGATATGAGCGAGATACACCGCAGAGAAAACAAGGCATTCGGCAAAGGCTGGGACTTGCCGATATGTGTTTTTCTGGTGATTGCGACTTTCGCGGCCTTCTGGCCGGTCCACCGATACAGCTTCGTAGATTACGATGACCACCAATACGTCACCGACAATCAACACGTCAAGGCCGGCCTTACCAGAGAGGGCGTCATCTGGGCTTTTACCACAGGACACGCCAGCAACTGGCACCCGCTGACCTGGCTTTCCCATATGCTGGATTGTCAGTTGTTCGGCACCGACCCGGGCCGGCACCATCTGATAAGTCTGGTCATACACACAATAAGCGCCATCGTGCTGTTTGCGGTCTTTAAAAAGATGACCGGCGCGGTTTGGTTGAGCGGTTTTGTCGCGGCAACATTTGCGCTTCACCCGCTTCATGTCGAGTCTGTGGCGTGGATAGCGGAACGCAAGGACGTTCTAAGCGGACTTTTCTGGATGCTGACAATGGCAGTTTACCTGCGGTATGTAAGACAACCCCGCATAGGCTCGTATGTGGCGACCATATTCGTATTCACATTGGGCCTGACGGCAAAGCCAATGCTGGTGACCTTACCGTTTGTACTTTTGCTGCTGGACTATTGGCCTTTGGAACGTCTTAAGCTCAGCAATCTCGGCAGGCTGATATTAGAAAAGGCACCTTTATTTATTCTTTCAGCGATATCCAGCGTTGTCACGTTTGTCGCGCAGCGAAGTGGCGGTGCGGTAATACAAATGGAGGAGGTTCCTATTGGCATTCGTGCCGCCAACGGTCTTATCTCTTATTTAATCTATATTTCAAAAATGTTTTGGCCCAGCCGATTGGCAGCTTTTTACGTATATACATTTGAAAAATCATCGCTGTGGCTGGCTGTGCTCGCTGCATTGTTGGTGGCCGGAATATCCATTTTGGCAGTTGTGCTGGCGGCGAGACATAGATACGTACTTGTCGGCTGGTTCTGGTACATAGGTACGCTGGTGCCGGTGATTGGCCTGGTACAGGTGGGGACACAGGCAAGGGCTGACCGGTATACTTACCTTCCCTCTATTGGTATCTCTATCATTGTCGCCTGGGGCGCAGCCGAACTATCAGGCAAATGGCGATACCGCAAAGTCGTCCTGGCGATATCGGCGGCAGTTGTTACGGCTGCTATGTTGTTATCCGCGCGGATGCAGGTGCGTCACTGGCAGGACAGCCTTACCTTGTTCAGCCGTGCCGTTGAGGTAACCAGAGGTAACTACGTCGGTCACGCCGGGCTGGGTAAGGCTCTTCACGCGCGGGGCAAACTTGACGAAGCTATCCGTCAATATCGCCAGGCCCTTCAGATAAAACCAAACTACACCATAGCTCGGTACAACTTAGCCAATGCGCTCTCGAGGCAGGGCAAAAAGGACGAGGCCATCAAGCACTATCGTGAGGTTCTGCTAACTGACCCAAACAACGCCAGAGCTCACAACAACTTGGGCAATGCCCTGTCGGGCCAGCGGAAAATAGACGAGGCGATTAAGCATTACCGCAGGGCGCTGGAGATTGAACCGGACAATCCGAAAGTGCACAACAACTTAGGCAGTGCCCTGGCGATTGAGGGGAAATTCGATGAGGCAATCGGATCTTTTCGTCGCGCGCTTCAGTTAAAAGCCAACGATGCCGAGGCCTGGTATAACCTGGGGTACGTATTCGAATTGCAGGGCCGGCTCGATGAAGCGACAGAGCACTACCGCCGGGCATTGGAAATAAAGCCGGACAAGGCGAACGCCAAAGAGCGTCTGGAAGCCGTATTGAAGCAAAAAGATGCCAACCAGTAGAGAAGATACAGTTGTGCTCGTCTCACTGGCGGATTGTGCTTTTAACAACGAGGGTTTGTCAGTAAAATGGTTGTATGAGCAGAGCGCGCGGCAAGAGCGAAAACCCACAAATCCTTTTGATTTACCTGGGACTGGTTTTGGCCACGGCCATTGCATTTGAGCCGGTCCGCCACAACGACTTTGTCAGCTACGATGACGCTATGTATGTAACTGAAAATCCGCGCGTTAATGAGGGGGTGAACCATAAGTCCCTCCGATGGGCCTTCACAACCACACACGCCAGCAACTGGCATCCGCTGACCTGGCTGAGCCACATGCTGGATTGTGAATTATTTGGACTGAATCCCCTCTGGCATCATCTGGTCAATCTGCTACTTCACACAGCAAACACTCTGTTGTTGTTTTGGGTACTTGCAAGGCTGACCGGTGCGGTGTG
The DNA here is from genome assembly GCA_964513655.1 of uncultured Pirellulales bacterium. Classification (GTDB taxonomy): domain Bacteria; phylum Planctomycetota; class Phycisphaerae; order Sedimentisphaerales; family Anaerobacaceae. The sequence continues at coordinate 10,556 of CAZENQ010000030.1, forward strand.
GGCAAGCGGTTTTGTTGCGGCGGCATTCGCGCTGCACCCGCTTCACGTTGAGTCGGTAGCATGGGTGGCTGAGCGCAAAGACGTTCTTAGCGCGCTTTTCTGGATGTTGACAATCGTCGCATATATCCGATATGCGCAACGAGCGAGCATTTGGAGGTTCTCACTGGTATTCCTGGTCCTCGGTGTCGGGCTTACGGCCAAACCTATGCTGGTGACATTGCCTTTTGTACTCTTGCTGCTGGACTATTGGCCGCTGCGCAGATTTCAAAAGTCGACGGTACGCCGTTTGATCTGCGAAAAAATCCCTTTATTTATCCTGACGATGGTTTCAAGCATAGTTACGTACGTCGCTCAGGAAAGCACAGGGGCGACGGAGATGGTGCAGAACCTGGCTTTGACTACTCGCATAAACAATGCTTTGGTCTGTTACCTCGGCTATATAACAAAGATGATTTATCCGAGCGGTCTGGCGGTTTTGTATCCCCATCCGGGCGCAAGCTTGCCGGTTTGGCAACCGATAGTTTCCATCACGGCACTGGTTGTCATCACTGCCGGCATAATTTATTTGGCCGGGCGCGGGCGACGTTACCTGGCGGTGGGCTGGCTGTGGTATCTGGGGACACTGGTTCCGGTGATTGGTCTTGTCCAGGTTGGCAGACAATGCATGGCCGACAGGTACACCTATCTGCCGTCGGTGGGCCTGTTTATTATTGCTGTCTGGGGTGCAGCTGAACTGTCGGTAAAATGGCGATACCGGAAAGTTGTGCTGTCGACGTCAGCACTTCTGGTTCTTGGCGCGCTATCGGTTTGTACGCGGACACAGGTCCGTCACTGGCGAAATAACTTTACTCTCTGCGAGCGTGCTCTGTCAGCAACCGAAAATAATGCGGTTATGCACTACAGTCTGGGCAATGCTTTTAGGTCAGCCGACAAGCTTGACGAGGCAGTTACACAATACCGCCGCGCGCTTCGGATAGAACCGAATCATTCCAGAACTCACGGTAATCTGGCAAATGCGCTTCTATTGCAGGCCAAGATCGAAGAAGCTGCCGAACACTATCGCCAGGCCGTGCAGCTCGACCCCAATTACCTCAACGCCCGCTATAACTTAGGCCTGGCACTCTCGAAGCAGGGTAAGTTCACCGAGGCAATCACGCAATACCACCATGTGCTCGCCCTTGAGCCGGACAACGCGGCGGCATTGAACAGCATTGCCTGGATTTTGTGTACTCATCCGGATAAGAAACATCGCGACCCAGGCCAGGCAATCGACCTGGCCAGACGCGCAGCCGAACTAACAGAATATAACAAGGCGGAGATATTGGATACGCTGGCCACCGGCTACGCAGCAGCAGGTCAATTCGATAAGGCGGTGGCAATAAGCCGGTCGGCTCTTAAATTAGCTTTGGACGAGCAAAATGACGAGTTGGTCACTCGCCTCCGGCAGCAGCTGGAACTCTACGGCCAGGAGAAGCTGCATGCTGAACCACTCCGACAGCAATAGATTACTGCTCTGGGGCTTAATAGCTGATAAGGGCCGGTTAGCGGAATTCAAATCAAGGGACGAAGGCGTTTTCGTAGTGTTTTATTTTTGGCCGGCCGGCCTGTCCCAAGACTAATGTTACAATGTCGAAACGACAGGGCCTGTCTTCTATATTGTGGCTCGCAAGGAAATATCGAGCAGTTCTGAGTAATTTGGCTTTTTTAGCAAATGTTACAACCGATTCGACCGGCTCAAAGCTTTCGTCGGCTCTGGCTTTTACCTCGACGAAGACAATCGCGCCGTCGGCATCGACCATAACCAGGTCTATTTCGCCTGTCTTACACGAGTAGTTGCGGGCAAGTTTCCTCAGTCCTTTTCTTACAAGAAACCTCTCGCAGCGTCTTTCACCCCATCGGCCGAGCAGCTTTCCGTCAGCCAATAGTTTGTTTCTGTTAAGCAACAAAGAAAGCAATCTTGCCCCCGTCCTGCATTACTGGGTGACAGTGTGCTTGCCGTACCGGTGAGCCAGTCTTACCGCCTTGCCGGTCCGTTTGCGCAGGAAGTAAAGTTTTGCGCGTCTTGCTTTTCCGCTCCGAACCGGACGAACATTAATTACATTTGGTGAATGAAGCGGGAAGATTCGCTCTACGCCCTCGTTAGCCACGATTCGACGGACCGTGAATGTTTCGTTAATGCCCCGTCCCCTGCGTGCAATTACCGTTCCCGTAAATATCTGGGTGCGCTCCTTGTTGCCTTCTTTGATTCTGCAGCGCACATCAACCGTATCGCCTATCTCGAAATGCGGAATCTCGGTTTTGAGGCTCTTACTTTCGACAGCATCCAGCATCTCTGTTTTTGACGCGTTAGAAACTTTTGCTTTTTGTGCCATGTTATTTTCCTTACGCCCCGTTACAGGAGCCCCTAAGGTGGTTGACTGATTTATTTTTTACTACGGTTCTCGGCTATAGTATTCAGTGAATAGCCGCTGGCAATTAGCCTGCAGATGGTAACGGGTCTTTGTTCTGAATACAAGAGCTTTTTCAAAAGTTGTGTTTTTCGCCTATTTTCGCCCGGCCTTCGGAATGGGGAAGTCCTTTGACGGGGTCCGCGCTGCTCTTAGGTACTTTTCGATTTTTGCAGCGATTTTCGGGTGTGTATCAGCGACGTTGTGTCTTTCGCCCATATCGGTCTTGAGGTTGTACAGCTCAATTGGCCCGGATGGGTTTCTGTAGACATCGAGTCGAACACCCTTATAGTCGCCCATGCGCACGGCCTGTTTTTTACCCCGCTCGTGGAATTCCCAGTAAAGAAACTTGTGTTTTTTCTGCCGGCGCGGTTGTCCAAGTAGTGTAGGGAGCATCGATATACCGTCAACGTCGTCGGGCGGTTTTGCGCCGGCTAATTCGGCGGCGGTAGGTAAAAAGTCCCAGAAGGCGGAGATATGGTCGGTAACTGAGCCCGGCTTAATTTTTCCGGGCCACCGAACAATCATCGGCATCCGAATTCCGCCTTCGTAAAGGTCACGCTTGATGCCGCGCAGCACACCGTTAGAGTCAAAAAAATCCGGCTTGGCGCCGCCTTCTTTATGCGGGCCGTTGTCGCTGCTGAAAAACACAATGGTGTTTTCATCCAGACCGCGCACTTGCAGCTTAGCAAACAGCCTGCTGATGTCACGGTCCAACCGTGTAATCATCGCGGCGTGGCCTTTCTGCGGCTCGGGCCAGTCCTTGTCTTTGTAGATGCCGTAGTCGGGCACCTCCATACCGTGCCGGCCCACAAGGTGCGATTCATTATTGGCGTGAGGAATCGTGTAGGCAAGATAAAGAAAAAATGGCTTCTTCTTACCGCGCTCGATAAATCGCAGAGCCTCTTCGGTAAATAAATCATGTGAGTAATCGACTCGCTTTGTGGCGGCGCTGCCGACGTTCCTGGCGTATCCTTCGTTTATGTACACGACCTCGTTATCGAGCTTTACTTTCTCCTGATTGCGCCACAGCCAGTCAGGATAATAATTATGCGCCCTGGCCTGGTTCAGATAGCCGAAGAAGTAGTCGAAGCCCTTTTTGTTGGGAATGCCGGTAGTGTCCGGCTCGCCGAGTCCCCATTTGCCGATAAGACCCGTGGTGTATCCGGCCTTTTTTAATAGTTCCGCAACAGTAACGTCGCAAGGCCGCAGCGGCACGCGCTTATTTCCACGCACCCGGCAGTGACCCGTATGCAAACCTGTCATCAGTGCACATCGCGATGGTGCACATACCGTGCTGCCTGCGTAATGCTGTGTAAAGCGCATCCCCTCAGCCGCCATTCGGTCCAGGTTCGGCGTCTTTATCTTATCCTGGCCATAGCAGCCAAGGTCGCCATAGCCCAAATCGTCAGCCAAAACGAAGATGATGTTCGGCCGCTGTACTGCTACACCTGGGCTGTCGGCCAGTTCACCCTCACAGCCGCTGCAAGGCATCATCGCTGCCACAGCCCCGCCTGCAGCGAAACCTAAAAATTCACGACGATTCATTTCTCACTCCTCTCCTCAGACTCCCTAAGCCTCGGTAGCTGGTAGCCCTATACCGCCTCATTTACCAGTTCAATTTCCTTGAATCTGCAGAAGTACTCAAGCTCCTCGGTGATGTCCCCATAGCACGTCACCCGATGTAGCCCGTGCGACCAGTTCTTCCATAACTTCCCCACCTCGCCATCAACCTTGACGGTTATCTTCGTGCGACAGCCCCTGTCGTCCTTAAGTGAAACCGGCGTGTCAATAATTTCTCCCGTGAAGTAAACCAAAGATTTGCTGCCCACCAGCTTAGCCTGCGTGACCTTCTGACCCATCCGCATCTTAACCTGTGGAACAACGCCCTTTTGCCTCTCCATAATCGTCCGCAGCTTGTATGGAGCAGCCGGCCCATCAGGACCATCCATCTTCCTCGTCCCCAGACAGTGAGCCAGGATAATACTGTCTTTGGATTCATCCACAGTCGGGTCGCTGATAAAGCCCGGCCTGCCCACTAATCCCTGAAACAAAATATGCGTCATCGCAGACTGCAGGTCCGATTCACAAATGCCGCCCAATCCCATATCATTTAGCCTCGTAAAGCCGATACAAGGGTATGCATAATCCTGGCACAGCGGACCAAACATACTGCCATAACAATCAACCGTCATTACTGTCGCTTCTTCTTCATCCAGCAGCTTCTCAAATGCCAGCGCAAGCCTGCACGACTTGAATATATCTTCCCGCGACGGCTCCACTACCAGCTCAGCACCTTTTATCCAGCGTTCAGCCTCTGCTGTTGCCTGCTTGTCATCGACGGCATCATACGCGTCAAGCACTCGCTGTAGCTCGATGCGTTTTATCTCTGTGTCGAACTTGCTTTTCACATCGTCAGCATATTCCGCAAATGACGCAGTGGTCACGTTAAGAATCTTTGCCTCTTTCAAATGGTGAATCGCGCGGAAAGGCCTTATCGCAACTGCCAGTTGTTTATAATCGCTGGTGAGCATACATCCCATTTTGGCCCCCACCGGTTCGGTTTGTAGTCGGCCGAACGTGGTCCAGCCGTGGCCGGAGTATGGAACGGCAAATACCATCGTCGGATGCCCCAGTCTCAGAATCTCCTCTAAAATCCCCGGTATTCCCATCCCGAGCTGAATCGCAAGGACGCCATCAACATCCTTGAGCCTGTCCTTGTATCTGCCAGCCTGCTCTGCAGATGTAACCAGCTCATCCACAACAAATTCCACATCCCGCAACTCGTCTTTTGATTTCGCAAACTCAGACTCGTAAAACCTAATCTCACCCTTCAAATCGAGATTCGGTTTTGGCCAAAGGCTCCAGGGATTCGCTGGGTTCGCCATGTAAATTCGGGCAACTTTGACTTTTGACTTTCTGCAGCCCGGGCTTATAAGTGACGTTGGTTTTGGATTTGCGGCGAAGGCCAAAACACTGGAACCACAGAGGCACAGAGCACCGCCAGCCGCAGCCATTTGCAAAAATTCCCTACGGTCAATTTCATTTTTCATCTTGATCTCCTTCTGCAGTTTTCAAAGTATTCTGGTTTTCTTTCAGCAAATCCGGCCGGGACTTTTTCGTTCGCTCGACGGCCTGCTGGCGCCGCCACTCGGCGATTTTACCGTGGTCCCCGCTCAAAAGGATATCAGGTACCTTCATGCCGCGAAAGACCTCCGGCCTCGTGTATTGCGGATACTCCAACAGCCCTTCGCTGAAGGAATCATCTTTTGCGGAATCCTCATCACCAAGTGCGCCAGCAAGTAATCTTACTACAGCGTCCACGACCACCATAGCCGCCAGTTCGCCGCCGCTTAAGACATAGTCGCCTATCGAGATTTGTTCGGCGCCGAGACCAGTGCAGATTCGCTCATCAAAACCTTCGTATCTCCCGGATATTAAAATCAGGCGTTTCTCGGCGCTTAATTCGGCTGCCTTTGTTTGATTGAATTTTTGTCCCTGTGGTGTAAGCAGAATGACCCGTCCTTTTTCCGTGGCTGACTTTTCGACATGCTCGAAGCAATCGAAGACCGGCTGGGGCATCATGACCATGCCTGGCCCGCCGCCATAGGGCTTGTCATCAACCTTCTTATAGCTGTCGGTGGTGAAATCTCTAATATTGGTGAGAACCATATCAACTACGCCGGCCTGCTGAGCCCTCCCTAATATCGAGTGGCTCAGGGGAGATTCGAACATCTCGGGAAAAAGCGTCAGGATATCAATCCTCATCACCGCTGTCCGCCTTCTTCTTTCGAACCGCCTTTTTCTTCTTTGGCTTCTCTTCCTTTTCGGCCTTGGGTTCTGGCTTGGCTTCGGCTTCCTCCGCTTTTTCTTTTGCCTTAGCCTTGACCTTTGCTTTCTTGTTGGCTTTCGGTTTCTTGGCCTCGGCCTTAGCTTCTTCTACTACAGTTTCTTCCGGCTTGTCCTCTGCCTTGGCTTTGGCCTTTGCCTTTGCTTTTTTCTTAGGCTTTGGCTTTTCTTCATCTGCCTGAGGTGCTTCCGCTTCGCTTGTTGCTTCAGTTACCTCGGTTTTTGCCTTAGCTTCAACCTTGGTTTTTTTCTTGGCAGTTCGCTTAGGTTTTTCTTCAACCACCTCTATTTGAACTTTAGCTTCCGGCTCGAGCTCCACTGGGGCTTTCTCTTCGGCTAGTTCTGCCGGCCGTGTTGCTTCTTCTGGTTTTTCAGCCTTGGCTTCTATCGGTTCTTCCTTGACTTCTGGTGCCTCGGACGGTTCTTCAGTCGTTGTTGCTTCGGCCTTGATCTCGACTTCGACTTGTTCTTCAACCGGCTCTGGTGCTTGCGATTTTTCTTCTATTTTTTCGGTTTTAACTTCGACTGGCTCTTCCTTCGCTTCCGGTACCTCGGCCGGTTCTTCCATCGCTACTATCGCTTCGGCCTTGGCCTCAGCTTCAGCCGGCTCTTCTGTCACTTCCGGCGGTTCGGCCTTTGGTTCTTCAGCGACCTTTTCCTCGGTCGGTGCCTCGGCTTTTGGTTTTTCCTCCACCGGGGCTTCGGGCTTTTCTTCAACGACTCGGGCTTCTACCTTAGCTTCTTCCGCCTTGACCTCCGGTTCGGCCTTGGCCTTTTCCTGCTCAGCTTTAGCTTTGGCTTCCGCCTCTGTCTTGGCCTTTGCCTCTTCTTCGGCGGCTATCCTTTCGGCCTTTGTAAAGAACTGCCCTTTTGCGCGGGCCAGGGCCTTGGCACGCGCCATGCGTTTAGCTTTTTCTTCCGCGTATTTATGTTTGATACCTTTCTTTAGCAAGATTTCTGAAACTGTATCAGACGGTATCGCACCTTTATCAAGCCAGTATTTTACTCGTTCGATATTGAGTACAATCTGCTTGGATTGGTCTTTCTCAATCGGGTCGTAATGGCCCAGTTTTTCGAGGATTGTGCCGTCCCGTGGCGCGCGTGATTCGATTGCATTGATTCTAAAGAACGGCCTATGCCGTCTGCCCATCCTCGTCATTCTTATTTTAACTGCCATAATCGTCTCCTTAAACAGGCGTTTATAATTAATTTCCGTGACTTGTCCATTGCAAATCACGAAACACGTTTACAATGTAAAGCGAAACCATTTATGAAAATCGCAAAGTTGGCCGGGTCGATTTGCGCATCGGCTGCGATTTTTTGCATTTGCTCGTCGGCCAAATTGTCGGCGTTTTGTCTTTCGGTCGGTGTCATTATTGCCACAGCTTTTCTAAGCTGCTCTAATTCTTCGCCGGTCGGCGCTGCAAGCATTGCCAGTTCACTACCGCCTTTGATGTCCTTGAACTGGTTTCTTACCATTTTGCCGTACTCGCTGTCGGCAAACTGCGCAAGCTTTTCCAGATACTGCTCGATTGTAATTTTCTGGTCTACCTTCGTTTTATTTTCCCCCTTCGTTTTATGACCCTTTTTCTTTTTGAGCGTTGTTTTATTTTCCTGCCCGAGCCCATAGCAGCGCTTAGGGTATCCATATTAAGTCCGCCGCTCAATAGACTTTTAAGTCCGCCGAAGCTTCCGCCGCTCATGGCTTTAATCATATCGCGACTGCGCTTAAATGTCTTGACCAGGCCGGAGACATCGTTGGGCTGCACGCCGGAGCCTGCGGCAATTCGTCTTCGCCGGGAAGAATCTATGACATCCGGCTGGCGTCTCTCGGCAAGCGTCATTGAATGAACAATTCCCTCCATTTGCTTTAGCTCTGCGCCGTCGAAGTCCAAATCACCTAACTGGCCTGCGGCGCCCGGCATCATCTTGAGCATATCCTGCATACCGCCCATTTTTTTTACGGCCTGCATCTGCCTTAAGAAATCATCAAATCCGAAGGTGCCCTTTGCCATTTTCTTTTGCAGCTTAACTGCCTCCTCGGCCTCGAACTGCTCCTGGGCCTTCTCAACGAGCGTGACCACATCCCCCATGCCGAGGATTCTGCTGGCCATCCGGTCCGGGTGAAACTCTTCGAGCTTATCGAGTTTCTCGCCGACGCCGACGAACTTGATGGGCTTTCCTGTTACCGCCTTTACACTGAGCGCGGCCCCACCGCGTGCGTCGCCGTCCAGCTTGGTAAGGATTACGCCGTCGAGTTCCAGCCGCTCGTTAAACTCCTTTGCTGAATTGACGGCGTCCTGGCCGGTCATCGAATCGCAGACTAAGTAAATCTGGTGCGGATTGACAGCCTTCGCCACTTCGGCGACCTCGTTCATCATCTCCTCATCTATATGCAGCCGACCGGCGGTGTCGAGTACCACTACATCGTGGCCCTGGCCGCGCGCATGCTTTACGGCGTTTTTTGCTACCTTGACGGAATTTTTGCTGTCTTCGCTGTAGACATCGATATCTGTCTGCTGACCCAAAACAATCAACTGCTCGATGGCAGCCGGTCTTTGCAGGTCATCGGCCACCAGGAGAGGCTTTTTGTCTTTTGCAACCAGGTATTTGCCGAGTTTGGCGGCCGTGGTAGTCTTGCCGCAGCCCTGCAGTCCCGCTAACATAATTATAGTGGGTCCGGGCGAGACAAAATAGATTCTGGTATCGACAGGCCCCATCAGCCTGGTGAGCTGGTCGTTGACGACTTTTATAAGGACCTGGCCCGGATGCAGGCTTTTTATCACCTCGGCTCCCAGGGCCGCTTCGTTCACGTCCTTGCAGAATTGCTTTACGACATTGTAGTTGACGTCCGCCTCCAGAAGGGCCTTGCGGACATCGCGCATAGCGTCTGAGACGTTGGCCTCGGTGATTCTGCCTCGGCCTGAAAGCGACCTGAAAACAGAGTTAAACTTTTCCGTTAATGACTCAAACACGGCGTTTTTCCAAAAATTTTCACATTTCCGGCTACACTCGCGCAGAAACCCATTGCGGCGAACCAAGGATTGTAAAATAGTTAAACCGCTTTTGCAAGCCCAAATCTGCCGGACAGGCCAACAAGGTTAAAACCAGATTGCTCAGTCAGGGCCCTGACGAGCGGCGGATGAAACCGCTTTTCCAATTTCCCCCAAAGGCAAAAGGCCGGTCAGACGCTCCACTCACGCGAGCCCTTAACGAATTTGTTTTGGCAGATTACGCCCACCACTGTTGGCCCCAGCAGCACGGCCGGCAGGAACCACTTTTCAGTAAATACGAGCTCCTGGACCTGCTCTGTTGTCTCGGGATAAAGGTATAGAAGCGCCAGCATCCCCACCGCTATAAGTGCGCTGCCAGCCAGGCTGGAAAAGAGCATAACGGCGATTCTGAAGATGATAAAAGAAATCATACCCCCGGCAACAATGCCGACCAGTGCCCCCGCCCAGATGTACGTTTCGGTAAGTCCGCAGGCATACCATATTCCGGAGGTGACTATACCGCCGGCGATCGCGCCTAACACGCTCACGGCCCATCGCATCAGAGGCACGGACAGGGCACCCGCCAGGCAAAGCCCTATCAGCCCGCCCAGAAGTCGGTGGTTTTCGCCGCTGATTTTATCCGTTACCGCCACCCCGAAGAACAGCCCCAACAGCGCGAAGCTGATTACAACCAGTATTTTAAAGACGCGCCAGCCGTACAAAAGACAGACAGCCCCGAAAGATATAAAGGTCAGTGCCTCGACCAGATTGAGCGAGGTTATATATCCCCACATCAAATCGACGGGAACAACAGCTTCTTCCGGTAACTGCGGTGTTTCGCTCGCCTTCTCCACCGTCTCGGCCAGAATAGTAATGCCATCCATCATTTCTCTCCTGAATTTCCTTCCGGTCTTTTGTGTAAACCGAGATTGATTTTTTTAGAAGTTCTTAATAAAAATTATTCAGCTTGTTCGCCAGCTTGGCAGCACTTTGCGTGGCTCCTGCTTTTCCTTACTTATTTGCTTTCCTGCAGTTGAGCTTTTCGTGCGTCGCGGACAAACTAATAACTGCACAATCGTACCAAAAACTATCATTGCTATAAGAACACAGAGACAAAACGGGCCTCTGCGACAAATGACGCTGATAGGCTCAGCACCTTTATACAATAACAGCAAAATCATTCCTACAAAAATAAGCACTGTCCCTAAAGCTGCACAACACAAAGCTGAAGTTGGACGCCAAAGGAAAAACCCGGCGGTTACAACAATTACTATCAGTGCCGCTATTATTGCCCAGCTATAGAGCGGCATCTGTAAACAAGTCTGCCTTATTGCATCGCTAAAATCAGCTGCGTACACCTTAAATGTTTCTACAGTTTCGCCAATGCTGAGCGGTTCGGCCGCACCCTGCGTTTCGAGGGCACGATATTGTTTTGAACTATCTGAGTGTTTGATGTAAGACCCGGCCAAAACGGCAAAGCCAAAAGCCGCTGCGATTACACCCGTTAGTATTACGATGAATATCTTCTCAAATACTACCGCGATCAATACGGCCAAAGCTCCCGCTGCCACCGCAAAGATAATGTTACCGCCGGTTAGCAAAAAACCACAAACACCGCCGGCGACCACGCCCGCAACACCTAACAAAATTCTTCTAAGGCCAAGACCCCCAAGCCAGACAAACAATCCAACCACAAGAGCCGCCACCCCCGCGCCAATCAACACCGCCGGGCTAAACCGCGCTGCCACTTGTTCGAAATCCTGAGCAATTTCAACCATAATTTAATTATCGGCGTGCAAGAACGATTTCCGTTAGACGGTTGAACGTTTTGCCTTCACTGCGTTGATTGAAGGGGCAAAAAGGCAGGTTTCGCCGGCAGGGCACTATCACAGCGTTTTTCAAAAAAGAAACGCAAATAACGAAACTACTGCGGATGAGAGGAGTCGAACCTCCACGAGCCGAAGCTCACAGGCACCTGAAGCCTGCGCGTCTGCCAGTTCCGCCACATCCGCAACGGAGAGTTAATAATAAGCGGTTTTTGCCATTCAGTCAAGAATCTGGCATAATTTAGTAAGTCTGCTTTCGATTTGCCAATTGCAGAAGAAAAAGGTAAATTCCATCAGGCCCACAAGACTCTCCAGAATTCCGATGACAAACGCGTGCACGGGATAAACAAAGAAGAGCTTGAGTGAATTTACGCCAGATCGCTTCAAAAGATTGAAGAGCAGTGGGAAGATACTTTTCTATTACCCTGACACAATATTCTTCAACGAGTGCAGGCAGTTTGTGCGAGCGCCGGCCAAATCACGCGGTTACTCTTGGTCTTTGTTTTGCACCGGGCTGGAAACGCATCTTTGCCTGCCCGATAAGGTAGAAACTACCTGTAATACAGATCAGGTCCTCCTGACTGACCGCACTTCGTGCAAGCTGCAGCGCCTCGCCCAGACTCGAGGCCGTCTGGCACATCTTGCCGCATATCTCCGTGTACATATCCGACAAATCCTGCGGAGACATCGCCTTTGCCGAGTTGCTGCGGGTGAATATCACCTTGTCGGCGCCGTATTGTAATTCAGCTAACATCCCTGCAACGTCTTTGTCGCTGTTGCAGCCGAAGATTATCACCATCGAATCGTAAGGAATATTCTGGCCTATAGCATGTATCAAGGCCCGAATGCTGGCGGCGTTGTGGGCGGCATCTATCATAATTCTCGGGTCATGGCATATCATCTCCATTCGCCCGGACAACGAGACGCCCATCAGCCCCTCTACCGCCTTGTCGTTGTCTATTTCGTACCCGCTTGATTTCAGTTTATCCAGCATAGCCAGAGCCAGACCACAGTTAATGGCCTGATGCTTGCCGTGCAGGGGCACCCGCAGATGCTCAAATTTACTCGTCTTGGTTGTCAGACAGATTCTCGTATGGGGTCCGTGTTCGCGCGATGTCTCAAATCGATATGAAAAGTCAATGTCCTGGCCCGTAATACTCAATGGCGCCTTCACCGCCAGCGCCTTCGATTTCAGGACACGCAGTGCCTCAGGCGCCTGTTGCACCGTAACAACAGGGACCCCGCGCTTGAAAATACCCGCCTTTTCCTTCGCAATGCTGTCAATGGTGCTGCCTAATTGATTCTGATGGTCGATACTCAGACTGGTTATGCCTACCACTTCCGGCTTAATAACATTTGTACTGTCCAGTCTGCCCCCCAGGCCCGTCTCAATCACGGCGACATCGACCTTTGAATCCACAAAATACATAAACGCAAGTGCCGTCATAATCTCAAAGAAGGTCGGCGCATCCGTCTTGGACATCTTATTAACCGGGGCATATACCCGATTGAGCAGCCCGAACATCTGCGAATCGCTTATCATCTTGGAATCGACCACTATCCGCTCGTGCAAGTGCACCACGTGCGGCGACGTATACAATCCCACCTTATAGCCGTTGGATTCCAGCATCTTGGCAAGCATCGTCGCCGTCGAGCCCTTTCCTTTTGTGCCGGCTATATGGACTGTAGGGATTTTTTTGTGCGGCTTGCCCACCAAAGACAGCAGCTTTTCCATTCTGGCGAGGTTGAAAGTGGTGACGTTATACCGCAGACGCTCCTGTCTTTCGTAGTCAGTCCGCGCATAGAGGTACTTCATAGCATTTTTGTAGGTTCTAAAGGCCTTTTTGCTTTTGACCTTGACGACCTTGGAAGTGCTTTTCTGCGTTCGTTTCTTCCGAGTTTTCTTTGCCGATTTTGCCATTAACCCATCATTATAGCACAGAAGGACCCAGCGGTCAATGACCATCGGCCCAGAAAAAAGCATAAAGCGTATAGTTTCGCACCCCTGTATGGAGC
>CAZENQ010000030.1:23696-33949 GCA_964513655.1 uncultured Pirellulales bacterium
CGTCTCTTTCCGGTTCTCTTTACAGACTTTGCCATCAAAAATCCTATTATAGCAGTAAAGACCCCCTCGGTCAACGCTTACAGGGCCAAAAACAGGGTAAAATTGCACCCTCTAAAGGCCTCTAAAAACATAACACCTTGCCAACAAAGAACTTATAAAAAAATAACTTTCTCCAATTATCTTTCTAAAATCCTGTCCCCCCCCAATAAAACTGAACATATTATTGCTTTTGCTTATAGCCTGACATCTTTCTAAGGTCTCAAGCCTGCCAAAATCAGGCTTTCCCTTAGTCCGCTGCTGGCTCCGCGAAAAAAATGTAGGTATTTTCGCATATTTTTGTTGACAAAACGCAAAGGCCTCTGGTAATATAATACATAGATAAGGTGTGAAGGCTGGTCAAAAAGCCGTAATATCATAACTTTTAGTAAGCTATTATACTTTCAAAACACTTTCATACCGACCCGCCTTCCAAACTTTTGATTTAGCTGCATTATTGTTTTGCCGCGCCTGCTCTTTTAGGCGTGAAAAGGACAATAAGATGGGCACCCGAACCGACAGTTTGGCACAAGGCTGCGTCTGGCAGATGCGCAAAAACCGAAATTATATAAATAGCTCATCCGCGCGCAGCCTGTGCCCTCCATCATATATCCATCATAAAGCTCGAAGGGAGAACAAAATGAGCGGAACAAAGGCAATCATCGCAACTATCTGCATCCTGGTGCTTGCCGCATCCGCGCATGCGGGTGAGCTGCATGTGCCGGACGACTATAACACCATTCAGGCGGCCATCGACGCCGCCAACGACGGCGATATGGTCATAGTTTCGGACGGTACCTACACCGGCGAGGGCAACCGAGACATTGATTTTCTCGGCAAGGCCATCACGGTTAAATCAGAATCCGGCCCGGAAAACTGCATCATCGACTGCAACGGCACACAAGATGACCCGCACCGTGGTTTCTATTTTCACAATAATGAAGATGCAAACTCTGTCGTAAGCGGTTTTACTATCACAAACGCGTACTCCAGCCGAGGTGCAATTTACTGTGATGAAACGAGTCCTACTATTAGCAACTGTGCCATCATCCGGAACACGGCGGCTGGTGGGTGGGGTGGTCGGGGGGGCGCAATCGCCTGCTATCGGAGCAACGCGACGATTACCAACTGCACCATGACCGGCAATCGTGCTGGTGGCTGGGGCAGCGGCGGCGGCGCAATCTATTGTCAGGATTCAAGCCCGATGATTAGCAATTGCACAATAAGCGAAAACACAGCTCCCAAGGGCGGCGCAATTTACTGCCAGCGGGGCGGTAGCCCGACAATCTCCAACTGCACTATCGCCGGGAACACCGCCGAGGAGGGAGGCGGAATCTATATACGAAGTGCCAGCCTAGGGGTCAATAATTGCATCGTCTGGAACAACTCGCCTGAACAAATTGTAGGGAGTACATCGGTTACTTATAGCAACGTTCAAGGGGGCTGGGACGGTGTCGGTAACCTCGATGCTGACCCGAACTTCGCGTTTACGGATGATTACCATCTTATGCCCGGCTCGCCTTGTATAGACGGCGGCGACCCCAATTACATACCCGAACCAAATGAAACCGATATCGAAGGCAAAGTCCGTGTGAGCGGAGACGGAATTGATATGGGCGCTTACGAGTACGATCCGAACTCGCCGCTAATTGCGATATCGCCGTCTTTAGTGAACTTTTCTTATGCCGAGGATGCGCCAAGACCGGAGCCAGAGTCGCTGCTGGTAAGAAACTGCGGGTCAGGGACACTTGAGTGGGAAATCTTTGAGGACTGTAACTGGCTGGACGTTTGGCCAGCAAACGGCGTATCGGACGGCCAAATTGATGAGATTGCCCTGACAGTTGACCCAAATTCTCTCGCGCCAGGTCTATATGCCTGTGCATTAAGTGTACTCGGTCACAATGCCCGCAACAGCCCTGTAACCATTCAGGTGTGGTTGTACATCGGGAAAACCGTGCGGGTTCCCGAACAGTTCAAGACCATTCAGATGGCAATAGATGAAGTGGTTGATGGGGATACAGTCCTCGTTGCCGACGGAACCTATGCTAACTACATGGACTTCAGGGGAAAGGCCATAACCGTCAAATCTGAAAATGGCCCGGAAAATTGTATTATTGACTGCCAAGGCAATCTCGCCGGTTTCTATTTTCACCTTGGCGAAGGTAAAAACTCTGTCTTAGATGGTTTGACGGTTAGCAACGGTTCCGGTGGCATCCTCTGTCTCAATAGCAGCCCAACAATCAGCAACTGCGTGATAAAGCAGAACAGCGGTTGGGGCGGGATACATTGTGACCAAAGCAGCTCGACAATCAGCAACTGCATTATAAGTGGTAATAGTGGCACGGAGTGGCGATGTGCCGGGGGAATCACTTGCACCGAGAGCAGCCCTATTATCACAGACTGTATTATCGCCGGCAACTCAACACAGGACATAGGGGGTGGAATTGCCTGCTGGGACGGAGGTAACCCAGTAATTACCGACTGCACAATCCAAGGGAATTACGCACGGAGAGGTGGTGGAATCTGGTACGCAAGCGATGCGCCCGATAGCAACTCAACAATCACAAACTGTACAATTCGAGGTAACACGGCAGAGTCCGAAGGCGGTGGAATTGCATGCTATGGCAACCTGACCTTCATTAATTGTAGTATTAGCGAGAACTCGGCCAGATTGGGCGGTGGGATCTATTGTCTATTTGGCGAGCCCAAATTCAGTAACTGTGTTATTAGCGCGAACACCGCGAGAGACAGGGATTGGGCCGGCAGCGGCGGAGGTATTTCGTGCGAGCAGAGTAGTTTAATGCTTACGAACTGCATAATCAGCGGCAACACAGCGACAAACAACGGCGGGGCAATCCATTGCGAGGTCTACAGTGTTGCGACGGTCATCAACTGCACGTTTGCTGGCAATTGGTCAACTGACGGAAGATTTCTGGCTTGCGGACCATGGGAACACGCATATCCCAATACAGTTGAACTACATAATTGCATTATTGCTGATGGTGGTAACGAAATATGGAGCAACGATAATTCGACAATCACAATTAGCTACAGTGATGTGCGGGGAAGTTGGCCTGGTGAGGGAAATATCGATGATGACCCCTGCTGGGTTGACCCCGGTTACCGGGATGTAAATGGAGTTTGGGTTGATGGTGATTATCGTCTATTGCCAACTTCTCCCTGTATCGATACCGGCGACCCGAATTACATACCCGAACCAAACGAAACAGATTTAGATGGCAATCCTCGCCTTATAGATGGTGACGAAGATGGTACAGCCGTAATCGACATGGGTGCTTACGAGTTTTGGCCGCCTGTCGTCGAAGCCCGGATGAAACTCACACCACAAACGCTAAACTGCGCTAGCAGGGCTAAATACATCAAGGCCCATATTACCTTGCCTGACGAGATTCTCCCCGAAGATATCGACGTTAATACCCCGGCCGTAGCCGACCCGCCGGACATCGATTCCAAATACATAAGAATTGTCGGCGACGACAACGGCCGCGTCAGACTCCAAATCGCCTTCAACCGGGCGGCCTTCTGCGATAGCTCAACAGAGACCGGTGAAATCGAGGTGATGGTCTTCGGCTATCTTACGACCGGTCAGGAATTTTACGGTACCGACACAATCAGGATTGTCGGGCCTGAGCGGAAGCTAATTTTACGGCGGCGCGTCAAGAGATGAGCTTTGCGTTTCTGGTGGTATGACGGTGACGGGGGCGATTTGTTCGAGCTGGTCTTTTAGTTTTTCCGCCTCGCCGACAACGACGACGACGAGTTTATCCGGCTCAATCGTGGTCTGGACGAGGCGCTCACAGTCGGGGCGCTCGGTTTGGGCGATTGTGGCGAGGAGCCTTTCGAGATAATCGGCGCCAAGCTGCTGCGATTCAATCAGCCAGAGGTCGCGTGCAATCTGCTGGGGTATCTCACGCTCTCTTACGAAGCTGCCGAGTATGTATGAACGGCTGTTTTCGAGTTCTTCGTCGCTGGGGCCTTCGGTTTTGAGTCTTTCAATCTCGTCGAGGACGGCCTGAACGGCCTCGGGGGTGGATTCTGTCTTGGTGAAGGTCCCGACGTTAAATTGGCCGGCGAATCGCTGTGCGCTATAGCCGCCGCTGGCACCGTAGGTGAGGCCCTTTGCCACCCGGATGGTTTCGTTGAGGCGGCTGTTAAAGGCCCAGCCGAAGTAATTGCTGACCACACGGCTGACGAAATAACCCTCATCGTGGCGGGTAATACCGAGCTGGCCTGCGCGAATCTGGCTCTGTATGCTGCCGGGCCTATCGACCAGATATATACGCGTCTCGTTCGGCTTGGCCAACTGCGGTAGTTCTGTCTGCGGTTTTTCTCCTGCGGCCTGCCAGTCGCCGAACGTTTCGGTCGCCAGCTCAAAGGCCTGAGCCTTTTGAATATCTCCTGCAAATATCAAGACCGCCATATCCGGCCGGGCGAATCCTGACCACCATTGTTTTAGGTCGTCAATGACGAGCGCGTTGACGTCCTCAACTTCGCCGGTTGCTGTGCGCGAATACGGGTGCTCGCCATATAACTTCTGACGCAATTGCTTGTTGGCCTGGTAGGTTGGCTCAGCCGATTGAACGGCAAGCGATGTGAGGACCTGTTTACGCAGCTTTACGAATTCGTCGTCGGGGAAAGTGGGTGATAAGACAACCTCTGCGAGTAGTTTCATCGCGCGGGGGATGTGCTCTGTCAGACAGCTAAAGGAAACCGTGCTTGTGTCCATTCGGCCTATGCCGGAAAGGCTGATTGCATACGTCTCCAGTTCGTCGGCTAATTCACCCTCGGTGTGTTTGGTTGTACCCCTGGTGAGCATGCTCAGGGTCATTGCGGTTGTGCCGGGTTTATCCTCCGTCCAGGCCCCCGACAGAAGTCCAAGCTGGACGGTTGCAAACGGCACCTCGTGGTTGGGTACGACGATGACCTTAAGGCCATTAGGCAGTTTTGTGCTGGAGTAGTTTGGCGTGAGCTTTGCCGGGGAAATCGCTCCGAACGGCGCCTGCTTCGGGTAATCATCGGTGCGTACAAGGCCACCGCGGCCGGGCGCGGGAGCGACCTTCTCAGGCTCGGCGGTGATGGGGGACTGCTCTTCCTCGCTTTTTTTACCCATCACGGCGGCGGCGGCGCCAAGAAGGTTTCGCTCGACCTTAGCTTTCAAGGCGTGCTGCGGTGCGAGATACTCATTTGCGACGCGAAGTATATCGTCAGCGGTTACCTTTCGTATGTCATCGAGCCAGCGGTTGACCTGTGAGATGTCACCGTATTCGACTGCGGCGCTTCCGAGCATGCTCGCCTTTCTATCGATGGTGAGATTTCCGGTGACCAGGCCGCGGAGCATCTGGTTTTTGGCCTTGGTCAACTCGCGGTTGGTTACCGGTTCGGTGCGCAGGCGTTCAATGTGGCCTTCGATAATATTGAGGATATTGTTCGCATCGCCGCCGAAAGGCGTCATTACCGCGCCGGCAGCAAACAAGCCATCCTGCTCCAAAGACATTGAGAATGCCTGGGCCTGTACGGCCAACTGTTTTTCGGCGACGAGCTCGCGGTATAACCTGCTGCTCTTTCCGCCGCCGAGAATCTCGGCTAGAATATCAATTGCAACTGAATCCTTATGGCTGATTGGTACGGTCTTATAGACGAGGCCCGCTGCGGGAGCGGGGGCATTGTCCTCTTGGAGCGTTACCGAGCGGGCCTGCTCGGCTCTGGGCTCAACGACGGTTACTTTCGGAGGCTCATCATAGCGGGGTATCCAGCCGAAGTACTTCTCCGCCAGTTGCTGGGCGTCGGCGTGCTTAACGGCGCCGACGATGAGCAATGTCGCGTTGCCGGGGACATAATACCGCTGCCAAAAGTCGCGGAGCTCCTGCACGGATGAGGCCCTTAGATGCGGAATCTTTCCTATCGGCGGCCAGCGGTATGGGTGAACTTTAAAGACCTCCGGCAGAAGGTTTTCCACGACGGTTCCATAAGGCTGGTTCAGGCCCATGCGGCGCTCCTCCTCGACAACCTTGCGTTCGGTGTCGAAGGCCTCCTGGTCAATCTTGAGGAAGGTCATTCGCTCGGCCTCAAGCCAAAGGGCAAGCTCAAGCTGCTCTGCGGGGAGGGTCTCAAGGTAGACCGTCCTGTCAAATCCGGTATATCCGTTCGTTGTCCCGCCAACGCGGCGAATAAAGGCAAAATGGTCAGTGGGCCCAAGCTTGTCGGTGCCGCGAAACATCATATGCTCAAACATATGGGCAAATCCCTGCCTGTCGGGCTGTTCATTCTTGGAGCCGACGTGGTACCAAATCTGCACGGCGACTATCGGGCAGGAAAAATCCTCCAGCGTTATGACATTCAGGCCGTTATCAAGCTCAATGTGCCGGTAATCAAACCGCCCTGCTGCGGTCTCCGGCTTCTTCTGGCATCCTGCCGCGGCAAGAAACAGCACCGCCAACAGTGCCGACGCGACCCAAATCCTCTTGTGTCTTATCTTATAAGCCATCGCCATACTTCCTTTATCATTCTTTGTATTAGAATTCGATCGATACGAGGATGTCTCTGCAGGTGCAGTGATTTCCCAGGTGACACAAAGCAAGCGCCGAAGCGGTGAACTCAATTGGTGACGAAATATTTTCCATTTGGCCGTATCCGATCGTTACATGAGGAAAGAACCTTTCAAAGCTCGACTTTTCCGGATAGTCTTTAATCCACTGTAAGGTTGATTCGGCAGCCTGGCCGCCATATATCATATCGGGCGTTACATCACTGGTCAAATACGGGCCAACTTCTTTTAAAACCATCTCATGAAGCAACTGAAGCTCCTTTGTCTTTTGCACCTCAAAGACCGATGCGTCCCCTGAAGTCCTGATGCCGATTACCTTTAACTTAGTTAACTGATTTGTCTTGCCGATTGTATCCAACACGTCCGCGACAGTGGGAATGTCTGTTTCATCGATACAGCCCATGGCCAGGGAGATGTGCGGCAGGCAATTATCTTTAGTGAGGACTATTTCGGAACCGAATTTCTCTACCAGCTCGGCGTTGGTCTCAATAGCCTTATTCGTCATCGCCTCATTCGGCAGCAGCACGACATCAACCGCTATTTGTGCCATTGTTTTGCCGTTCCTGCTCAATTATCTTTCAACACTTCATCATCGTACTCGATTTCAAATCGCAGCTTGTGCTTGGCCTCTTCCTGGGCCAGCCACAGGAACGTCTCGGTCAGCTCCTCGGCCTCAGCGACCGCGGCCAGATCGAGATACAGTCTGTAGGCGGCCTTTTCCCTTTTCATCGCCACAACAAGCGCATCTTTGTAACTCATATCGGGCCCGGGCTCAACGTCAACGACGTAATCCGCCATCTTAAGGTCGGGCACATCCTCATCGGCCGTTATAGCCCACTTACTTTGCTTCATTTCCTGCAGCTTGGCCTTGTGGCCCATTTCTTCTCTGGCGAAATCTTCGAAGACCTTTTTCATCTCTTGCGTCTCTACGCGCTTGGCCAAATCCATGTAGAACTGCACCAATGTGACCTCACCGTCTATCGCAAAATCCAAAATCTCGTCGACCGACTTGAACCTGTCCATTACCGGTCTCCTTTCAGTTCCCAAAGTTTCTTAATTCAGAGTTCCCTGTTTGCTATTGAATAAACTTTCTTGCCTGGCGGCGGTATTGCTTAATTAGTAGTAGGGGCGGTCTTTGTCAGTTTATCAGCCAAGAGATTATACAGCCAGGCGAATATCAATCCGCCGACAAGGCCGTCTGCAAAGGCCCAGAGAAGACCTATAAGACTGCCGATGGGGCTAATCGAATAGCCGCGATAGAGCCGGCCTATCATCGTAACATCTCCGGTGGCCCCCTCAAAGGCAATAATCCACCAGGTCAGGGCGAAAAGCCCGAATCCCCAGAGCAAACCGCAAGCCAAAGCGAACGCCTTAATATTCAGCTTCATCTTATTCTCCTTAAAAAATAATCAGTTGAGATGCACTCTGCTCATTTTATATCAGATATGCGCTGCTTCAAATAAATTTGCCCCCCTGCCTGGTATTTGAAGTACTGAATCGAATTCGGGTTGCAAAGGCACGGGTCAAGAGGTGTCCCGCTCGTCCTCGCGTTCGTAGCGTTTTCGCTTGTATGTTTTCATTTTCTCGGCGTAATCCTTCATTGACTTTCTGGCATCCTGGAGGCGCTGCGAGCTTTCTTTGGGGCCGGCTTTCTCCTTCTTAAAGGTCATATACCACCATACGCCGTATGCCGCCCATCCCAATGCTACGATTATCGCTGTGGCCAGTATTATTATTTTAAACATGACATCCTTCCCTTTATTTTGCAGTTCTGCACATCAGTAAATCTAAAAAGTGCCGCTAATCTTTTACACCTATAAACAATATCCGTCAAGGGCTGTCCGCAAGGCGTCAGGTGAGATTCTACCCGTTAACCGGCCCGATGAAAAGTCTAAAATCAAAAGTCCCAACAACTCTACTTTCGCAGAAACAAACTGCCGGGCAGTTGTTTAATCAGGCCTTTGAGGCGGAGCGATATCAGTGCGGCATTGATGCTGCCGGGCGCCACGTCGGTGTCGGCGATTATCTGCTCTATATGCACGGGCTCTTTGTCGAGGCAATCGTAGATTGTTCTTTCGTTATCGGTCAGATTCAACTGGCTGACGTCGAACAACGGCTTCTCTATCTTTTCGGTGGCTTTCTCTGCCGCGGCGGAGGTGTGGGTTTTTAATTGCGCACCGATATAGCCAAGGGCCTCGGTTATGTCCTCGACCGATTCGATTAGCTTGGCTCCCTGCTTGAGCAATTGATGGGCGCCTTTGCTTAAGGGCGAATCAATCTTACCCGGCACGGCCATTACCTCTCGATTATTATCCAGCGCCGCCCTTGCGGTAATCAGCGCTCCGGAGTAGGAGCCTGCCTCGACGACTATCGTGCCGAGTGCGAGGCCCGCTATTATTCTGTTGCGTGGCGGAAAGTTCTCCGACAGCGGCTCGTATCGCAGCGGCAGCTCACTGACGCACGCGCCGGATTCGGTTATAAGTTGAAAGAGCTTTTCGTTCTCGGGCGGGAAGATATTCGCCAGGCCGCAGCCCTGGACGGCGATTGTCCGCCCGCCGGCTGACAGCGTGCCCTGGTGGGCGGCGGAATCGATGCCGCGTGCCATGCCGGAACAGATGGTAAAGCCGGCCGAGCTTAAAAGATGGGCGAAGCGCGAGGCCTGCTCCCGGCCGTAGAGACTGCACCGCCGAGAACCGACTATCGAAATGCAGAGATTATCGGATGCCGTTATAGTGCCCTTGATGTAAAGGACAGGCGGCGGGTCGTAAATCTTCTTGAGCACGGGCGGATAACGCTCGTCGGTGAAGGTGATTAGCCAGACGCCGAGTTTGTCGGCCAGTTCCAGCTCGGCTACGGCGTCGAATTTGTTACGCGTCCTTACGATTTGCTCGGCAGTCTTAAAACCAATTCCCTCAACCTTAGTTAGTTCGGAGACGGACGCGCTTAATGCGCGGTCCACTGAGCCAAAATGACTCAAGAGCTTAGCGAAAGTGGTCGGCCCGACGCCGTCGGCCCGGATTAACTTTAGCCAATTTTCGATATCAACGGAATTCTGCTTAGCCTCTGTCATTCGTCAACCACCCGAAGGGGAAAATCCGGCTAAAGTCTATCTAATAATCGCCGACAGTCAATAAAAATTACCAATAAAATGGGGGCCAAAAGCGGGGGCTTTTTCGGCGAACATATTTGGGCATTGAATGTATAAGTGGATGGAAGGATGTCCGGGGCTGGGTTTTGAACCTCATTCCTCTTCCTCCGCAGCCCAGCCCTGGTT
The DNA here is from genome assembly GCA_964513655.1 of uncultured Pirellulales bacterium. Lineage (GTDB taxonomy): Bacteria > Planctomycetota > Phycisphaerae > Sedimentisphaerales > Anaerobacaceae. The sequence goes on from CAZENQ010000030.1 coordinate 33,572, forward strand.
TTTTTATGCGCATCGGGCGCAGAATTGGGCCAAAAATGCCGTTACGAGCGTGCTAAGCAAGCCAAAGAAGGCAAAAAAGAAGGGCTGAGAGGGAGGAATGCTCTCAGCCCGAGGTGAGGAGGTGCGTGTATGTGTGCTGTATATTTAATGAGCTCGCCGGTGTGGGCGCTGGGCTCTTATTCTTATTGTATCGGTGGCGTAGAACTCCTGACCGCTCGTAAGATAGCCAAAGACCGTTATTTCGATTTGGCCGGGTTCGGTTAGCTCAGTGCAGAAGGCGCGGCGGTCGAAGGCGATTTCGAGTTTTACGGGGCCGGTGTCGCCGCCGAGGACCTTGATATATTCGGAATCGATGTCCGGCGGGTCGGCTACGGCCGG
>CAZENQ010000031.1:0-33291 GCA_964513655.1 uncultured Pirellulales bacterium
CTCTGATTGTCAATTGAGACTATTACGGCACAGTCATCGCCATCGAAACCTATGGTTGGGTCGTCGTAGCCGATTTTTTTGATGGTGTTTCTGACAACAGCGGGGATGTCGACATATGCTTCTGTAGTGATTTCGCCGGCGACAACAACCAGTCCTGTAGTTACGAGTGTTTCGCAGGCGACCCTGCTTTTGGGGTCCTGGGCGAGCATTGCGTCGAGGATGGCGTCGGAGATGTGGTCAGAGACTTTGTCGGGATGGCCCATAGTTACGGACTCTGAGGTGAAAAGGTATTTGTGGGCTTTAGAGCGCGACTTGTTGGTTGTGGATTTCTTTGGCATTTGTAATTTTTCCTTTTATCTTTTGGTTGTGTTTTTGCTCAAAGCGAAAAATCATATGATAGCAGTTTTCGTTGAGAGAGTCAAATTAAAAGTGTTTAAGAGGAGATAGTGGTTCTGAGAATTTGTCGATTATTGTTTTAGTGAATTATTCGTTGAGCACCCAGTCATACTTTATGTATTCAATGGCGTAGTTCTCTGTTTCGAGAAAATACACATCCTGCTGCGGGATATAGTTAGTGATGAAATTTAAGACGGCCCGTACGGCCGGGGGGTGGTCTTTGAACTTTTTATCTGTGCCGTATTTGCTTATGAATTCGCCACCGAACCATGTTGGCTGGAGTATGGCAGGCAGATGGACGACTTTGGCGTTTCGGTCTATCTGGAACGCCTGTGGGTCAGAGAGGAATCTCCTGACCTGGTCGTCCAGCTGCCGGTCGAGGCTGCTGCCGTAATACGGCTGGTTGCGCAAAGGCGGGCTGGAGAGACTGGCGTTACAGAGGGCGAAGAATGCTCTGGGTTCGTTAAACTCTTTGCGGAAGAAGCGCCGTTCGACCCCTAAGAGGGTAAATTCCTCGTCCATGATGATGAATTTGTATTTGGTCCATATATCTTTGATGTGTCTGATGCTGTTTGGCGGCCAGAAGAGGCGGTGGATTCGCGTTGATTTAATTGGATAATTGTCGACTATTATCTTTAGCATTTGTATGTTGTAGGCGTTGATCCAAAAGGCGATTTTGTCCTCTCGCGGCCAGGCGTTGTATTGGTTTGGGTCGAGGTTGTCGAATTCGTCGAGGAGTTTTTTCAACTCTGTTCTTTTTCGTTTGAGTGTTTTGTAGTCAACCGCTGCCTTATCATCGACATAGTTTTTTAGGATGTCGGCACATTTGTCGTGGAAGGAGACAGTGGGGGGCGTTTTGGGCTTTGTTGGTTGGGGTTCCGGGGTTTGAAGTTTTGGCGGTTCAACTTGCGGTGGTTCAACCGCTGGTGGTTCAAGCTTTGGCGGTTGAACCTTCGGAGGTTCCGGCGTTTTGGTTTCGGGGCTTTCGGGCTTTGCGGGTTGACAGCCGGTAGAGAAAAAGAGGATGGTCAGAGAAGCGGTAAAAACGATGAGGCTTTTGGCCATTTTATCACCTTCACAAGGATATAAGTGTCTGTTTTTCGGCAGAAAGCTTATATTTCGCGTGTATTCTAAGAAATCAAGCAATAATGTGCAAGAATTTGCTAATTGTTTTTATCGTGTTTTGAGGGGGGCTTAATTTTGGTCATAGGCGTTTACAGTGTAAAATCAGTCGAGAGATATTTCAGCCCTTCAGGACGGCTAAAGGGACCATTCGGGCGACTGGTTTTGCCCAGCCGCACTCGACGACGATTCGGACGACCTCGTCGATGTCTTTGTATGCACCAGGAGCTTCTTCCTTTATTTTGCTTTTGTTGCCAGCGATAAGTTTTATGCCTTGCATACTTCGTCTGAACTGCTCATCGCTAATCAGAGCAGGAGCAATTGTTTTACCTCTTCGAGATTTTCCCAGAGCGGCGGTGCGGCTCATCACCCTTCCAGCGCCGTGGTTGACGGAACACAGGGACTCTTCGGAGTTTCCGGTTCCGACGAGCAGGAAGCTTGCGGTCCCCATAGAGCCCGGTGTTATTATGGGCTGGCCGGTTTTTTCGAAGATGGTGTTTGTCATGCGTTTTGGCCCGAAGGCACGGGTTGCACCTTTGCGGTGGACCCAGAGGCTGCTCCCTTGGTGTTCTTCGAGCTTTGCCATATTGTGGGTTACATCATAAAGCAATGTGAGTGGTGTCGGGCCGAACATTCTGTTAAAGCAGCGTCTTACGAGCAGTGCCATGATGTGGCGATTGGTGAAGGCAAAGTTAGCGGCGGCGGCCATAGCGGTGATATAGTTTTTGCCGGCTTTGGTTTCGGTGGGCAGAAAGCTAAGCATTTTTCTTCGCTCGGCCATGTCAGGTCTTTGTGCGGCGATATTCATATATTGGTCCGCGACTTCATAGCCGAATCGTCGGGAGCCGGAGTGTATCATCACGACGATTTGGTTTGGGTAAAGACCGAAGGTTTTTGCCAAATCATGGTCAAAGATTTTCTGTACGTATTGTATTTCGATGAAGTGGTTTCCACCGCCGAGCGTGCCGAGCTGGGCGGAGGCTTTTTGCATTGCGGCGTTTGGAACCGTGGCGGGGTCGCCGGGCATTTGGCCGTTTTCTTCGATTCTCTGGAAATCATCGGCGAATTCGTCCGGATCGAAGGCCTCCCACGCTCGATGGTTGGTTCTTTGTGCGAGTGTGGGTATGGCGGCGACGCCATTATTTATGACGGCTTCGAGGGAGGTTTTGTCCGTGACCAAATTGGTCTTTCCTTCTCCGAGGGGGATGTCACGGGCGATGGAAGCGGCGATTTGGTCGGTGTCGATGTCACCTTTTGAAAAAGGAGTGCGCAAGAGGCGCATTCCACAATTTATATCGTAGCCAACGGCGGCGGGCATTATTGCCTTGTCCATGCCTAAGACGGCACCGATTGGAATGCCGAAACCGACGTGGATATCGGCAGTGGCGAGGGCTTTCCTGGCTGGCGGCAGAGAGGCGGCATCGTAGAGCTGGCGTACTGCGTCTGGTTCGAGTTTAACGGCCTCGGAGGCGAAAATGGTTGCATCGGTAACCATTGTGCCTTGCCGTTTCATATACAAGCGAAGCGGGTCAGTTCGGACGAGTTTTGGAGATGGCTCTGCCATAAATTAACTCTTCAATTAGTTACAGGTTCTCAGATATTATACGAGTTATTTTGATTTATGGACAGGAGGCCTAAGGAATATAGTGAAGAAAAAGCGTTTGTTTGACGAGTGTAGAATAAAAGTGCCGGGCCTGATTTGGCTTGACAAAGGGCGTTTTTAACGTTAATCTGGGTAATACTAAGATAGAGTTGAGTAGAAATTTGGGTGTTTTTTGAAGGCTTTTATAAGATGCAGGTCAAAGGGCCGTTTTTTACTGTTTTGACGGTGTTTTTGGTACTGGTGACGAGCTCAGGTAGTGAAGCTGTGGATACGGCCGAGATTGACGCGGTGCGCAGCAAGGGGGTACTTGGCAGCGAGGATTTGCGGATTATCGACCGTTTTGTCGGTGAAGCGGTGGACGAATTGGTTCAGACGAGAGATTTTACCTCTGTAGCAAGGGTTCGTACGGTTATTTTATCGCGTAGCAGCTCGGGTACGGCGAGCGCTGCGGCGCAATACGCGGAGCAATTTTCAGATTCGGCCCATAGGTATATTTCGAGGGGATTTGACCGGGCCTCAGGGCTGACGCCTGAGGAGCGCAGATACAAAGCGATTCTCAACCTTTTGATTTTGGCGGATGGTCTTGAGGACTTACGGTTGGCCGATTTAGCAATGAAATGGCTAAATGATGATAATGCAATAATTCGCTACTGGGCGGTTCATTCTGTAACCAACGGTGGTTTTATAAAGAAGCTAAATACGGCGGAAGGCGGCAATCCCGGGTTGGCGTCTGAAATCGCGGGACAACTAAAGGGTTTGGTAGAGAGCGGCGGTTCTGAGGAGTTGGCTTTGATGGCTCAGTTCGGCGGAGGGGTGAACGTTCCTGAGGCAGAGGAGCTGCTGCTGCAGATAACTGATGTGCGAATGAGCAGATACGTGGACTGGACGGTGGAGTATGAGCTTCTGGATAGCGCCATTTTAAAATTGTTGGACAGCAAGATACCTTCCTCGGGTCAAGCCAATGTCGAGATTGCAAGGCGGTTTGCGCAATTGTATTCTTACGCAATTCAAAGATATGTTAAGGGGCGTGATGACTTTCTAAGTGCCGAACAGAAACACCAACTGGCTTCGGTGCTGGTGGAGACGGAGGTATTTTGCGTAAGCAAGAGGACGCGGATCGCACAAGCGGTTATAAAGAAGGCTGTGGAACAGGAGGATTATGTGGCCCTTCTGGCGGAACATAACAGACTGCTTGGCGATGAGACGAGGGCGGGTCAACTGCCGTCGACGTTGAACTTTGATTACGGGGAGAACCCTGACAGCAGCAGGCGAACGGCGCCGCTTGCCTTACCGGAGCCACCAAGAGAGCAAGTATCTCAATAGAGGGTACTTTTACATTAGCCGCGAGAGAACATTGGATGTTTGTTTTTATAGCTGGTTGATGAAGATAGGAGTCGGATGAACCCAGCTGAATCCTGCAAGTCTGAAAACGAATACTGATGAATGGACGTTTAGTATTTAAGGGGTAAATCGAGTCATGAAGGTCTTATCAATCGCAGTTTTGATATTTACAGTGGCTGTCAGCGTTACAGGTTGTGAGCGTCGGACGAAAGAGGGACGACTTGAAGAGTTCATTACGGCGCATTTGGAGAAAATCAAGCCGATAACGAAGCAGTTGAATCTTGCATATTGGCGCGCGGCGACGACGGGTGAGTCTGAAGATTATGATGAGGTCAGCAGGCTGGAGCTGGAGGTTCGCAAAATCTATAGCAATCGGGAAGAATTTGCCTTGCTTGGCGACTTGAAAGACTCAGGAGAGGTAAGGGAGTCAAAACTGGCTCGGCAATTAGACAAGCTGTACAATTCGTATCTGGAGAACCAGATAGAGCCAGGGCTTTTGAAAAGAATAGTTGAATTGGGGACGAAGATTGAGAAGAACTTCAGCACTTTTCGGGGCAGCATTGACAGGGAGAAGGTCACTGATAACCAAATCAAGGAGATTCTAAAGACGGAGGCGGACTCGGTCAAGCGAGAGAAGGCGTGGCTTGCGAGCAAGCAGGTAGGACCGGTGGTATCAGCAGATTTGATAGAGCTGGTGAAGCTGCGAAACGAGGCGGCGCAAAAGGTTGGTTTCGATAATTTCCACACGCTTTCTCTGACGGTCGACGAGCAGGATGTCAAAGAGCTGGATGAGATTTTCGATGGACTCTATGAATTGACCAATGAGCCTTTTGCGCGTGTAAAGGGTGATTTGGACCGCATTTTGGCGGCGAAGTACGGTGTTGAGGTTTCGGAGTTGGCGCCGTGGCATTATCATGACCCTTTTTTTCAGGAAAGCCCGCTGGTATATGAGCTTGATTTGGATGCCTATTATAAAGATGATGATGTTAAGGAACTGTCGGTGAGATTTTTCAAAGGCGTTGGTCTGCCCGTGGAATCCATACTTGCCAACAGCGACCTGTATGAGCGTGAAGGGAAGAACCCACACGCTTTTTGCACTGATATAGACCGTGAGGGTGATGTTCGCATTCTGTGTAATCTTAAGAACAATGAGTACTGGATGGGTACGACGCTGCACGAACTGGGTCATGCGGTTTATGATAAATACCAGGACCCGCAGGTCCCGTACTTACTCAGGGAGCCGGCGCACATTTTTGCAACTGAAGCGATTGCCATGTTTTTCGGCCGGCTGAGCCGCAACGCCTTCTGGATGCAGCAGATGCTGGGACTGTCGGGTGAACAGCGGAGCGAGATAGAAAAGGTGAGCGGCAGGTATACGCAGCTTCAACAGTTGATTTTTGTTCGGTGGGCGATGGTTATGTACGACTTCGAGAAGCAACTTTATGCCAATCCGGACCAGGACCTCAATAGTTTGTGGTGGCAGATGGTTGAGAAATATCAGTTCGTGAGAAAGCAGGAAAGCCGCAATGCACCGGACTGGGCCGCCAAGATTCATTTCACCATCGCACCGTGTTATTATCATAACTATGTGCTGGGTGAGCTGTTGGCGTCTCAGCTGCATCACCATATAGTCCACAAAGTCTTGAAGCTCGAATCGGATGCGGGCCTAAGTTATGTTAACCGCGGTGACGTCGGGGATTTTCTTCACAAGAAGGTTTTTGAAGCTGGGGCAGTCTATCACTGGAACGATATGATTAGGCGTGCAACGGGAGAGCCGTTGACGCCGGAATACTTTGTTGGGCAGTTCGTTAATTAATTTAATCGCGTTTTGATGTCCAAGGAATTGGAGGCGATATTCAAGGATGAATTCAAAAGGGCAATCATTACCAGAGATTACAATTAAGGCGGTTATTCTGGGGGTGGTGCTTTCGATAGTGTTAGCCGGCGCAAATGCCTATCTTGGGTTGTTTGCGGGCATGACGGTGTCGGCATCGATACCAGCAGCGGTGGTGTCGATGGGGGTGCTGCGGCTGTTTCGGCGAAGCAACATTCTGGAGAACAATATTGTTCAGACGGCGGCATCGGCGGGTGAGTCGTTGGCGGCGGGAGTGATATTTACGCTTCCGGGGCTGGTGATTCTGAACTACTGGACCGAGTTTGATTATGTGTGGGTGACGGTGATAGCGGGTTTTGGCGGTTTATTGGGGGTGTTGTTTACGATACCGCTTCGGCGGGCACTGATTGTGGAAGACAAGCTTAAATTTCCTGAAGGGATAGCGACAGCGGAGGTATTGGAGTCGGGTGAGCGGGGGGGTTCGGACATCTGGTGTATTGCGCAGGCGGCGGTGGCGGCTGGGCTGTTTAAATTAGGGGCGGCCGGTCTTCGAATCTGGGCGGAGGTTTTCGAGGTTGCGCGCGGGATTGGCGGGACGATTGCGTACTTTGGTTCGAATTTGAGTCCTGCGCTTCTTTCGGTGGGTTATATTGTTGGGTTGAATATCGCGGTTCTGATTTTTTTAGGTGGGCTAATCAACTGGCTGGTCGCGATACCGATTTGCGCGGTGTTTCAGAGCTGTCCCGTAGTGGATGGAGAGGCGCTGCCGGCGGTAGATTGGGCACACCAAATCTGGTCGACGCAGACGCGGTATATTGGGGTGGGTGGGATGCTCGTCGGCGGACTGTGGACGGTTGTGAAACTGAGGAAATCAATCACGAGCGGGATAAGGAGCGGGCTGCAGGCGTATCAAGGTATGAAGACCGGAAGTGCTACAATTGCCAGAACGGAAAGAGATATTCCGATGAAGTGGATTCTGATCTTGATGATAGTGTCAGTGGTTCCTTTATTTATCGTGTATCAGGTTTTCGTCAAGCAGGTGAGCGTATCTGCTCCGATGGCGGTGACGATGCTGCTGACGGGATTTTTGTTTTCGGCGGTGGCCGGTTATATGGCGGGATTGGTTGGGTCGTCGAATAATCCGATATCGGGGGTAACTATAGCTACGGTCCTGGTTTCGGCATTGCTGCTTTTGGTATTGATGGGTTCGGGTGCGGCAAATGGGCCGGCGGCGGCGATAATCATCGGTAGCGTTGTGTGCTGTGCGGCGGCAATAGCCGGAGACAACATGCAGGACTTGAAGGCAGGTTATCTCGTTGGGGCGACGCCGTGGAAGCAGCAGGTGATGCAGATGGTGGGGACGGTGTCGGCGGCGCTGGTGATGGCACCGGTGCTGACGCTATTGTTGAAGGCGTACGGATTTGCGGGGCACGAGTCGGCGAGGGACAATCCGTTGATTGCGGTACAGGCGAACCTGATGGCATCGGTTTCGAAGGGAGTTTTCGAAGGGCAGCTGCCGTGGCGGTTTGTCTGGATTGGCGCGGGTCTGGCGGTGGCGGTGATAATACTGGATGAGTATCTGGTGCGTCGGGGCAGTTCGTTTCGTACGCCAGTATTAGCGGTGGCGATAGGGATATATCTACCGCTTGAATTAGAAGTTCCGATTCTTGCGGGCGGGATAATTCATCAGGTGATCAAGGTATATCATCGAAGGAAACAAACGGCAAAGGAGGCGGTGGAATTAGCCAACAGGAGGGGACTATTATTTGCATCGGGTCTGATTACCGGTGAGGCATTGGTTGGGATTGGACTGGCGGTACCGATTGTTCTGAGCGGCAAGCCGGACGTGTTAGCGGTTTTAGAGAAGCCATTAGGGGTGTGGCCGGGGGTGGTTTTGTTAGTCGGGGTGGCGTACTGGCTGTATCGGACTGCGCTGGGCAGGGGCCGAGAGGAGAATGCATCGCAAAGCCAGAAACCGGAAGAATAAAAGGACAATTGTCTTGTGAGTTAGGAGGATTGGTAAGGTGGTTGGTGTGGGGCGGCGGTGATTATCGAGCGTTTTCTTTTAGTGAGTTGAGGTTTTGGAGGGTGTCGGCGAACTGGGATTGGGCCTTATCGAGGTAGGCGTTTACCTCGTCGATGTATCCGTCGGCCGAGGCTGACCAGACCCTGTTAAGGTAGCGTTCTCCGGCTGCGAAGTAGCTCATCACATCGGCGTAGGCGTGTAAGCCGTGTACCTGGGCGATGCTCTCTCTGGCTTCGACAAATGTTTCAAGGTCTTCGCGAAAGAGTCGGTCGATATGGTGGCGGACATCGTATGGGTCAAGAGAGAGTTTCTCTTTGTTGAGTTGAGATATATTTTGGACGATGCGGGCAAGAGATGTTTCGACGTTGTGGATGTTGGCGGTAAGCTTGCCTTCGGCTTTAGCCTGGTGCCTTCGGGCCACTTGAACAAGACATATACCCGCAGCACCTGCGGCAAGTGCGGCAGTAAAATAACCCCACTGGACGTCGGATTTGTCAAGGACGGAGAGGAGGGCCCCTGCCAGGAATCCCAAGGTTATCATGATGTATCCAATTGTTTTCATAGAGCTTGTCCTTATCCCGCCAATGCACCTGCGAAGATGTAGTACAGGGCGAAACCGACGCCGACCAGGGCCTCGCCCACAATTAGTCCGGCGGCGATGGGGATACCGACCTCTTCGCTGAAGCGATAGCCTTTTTTCCAGTCCACGAAAAGTCTCAGGAGTGTGCCGATGGTGTAGGTCAGGACTATGTTGAACGGCAGATAAAAGCCGAGCCCGACCTGGATACCGAGTCCGCCCGGCGCACTGAAGCTCAGCAGGGCACCGAGGGCGGCGCCGGCGATGTACTTTTGCAAAGGTATTTGGCCGCCCAAAATTCCTTTTATCATACTGGCGAGTGCCTGTCCCTGTGGTGCGGGCAGTCTCGCGCTGCCAAGGCCATAGGCCTTGTGGAGGACGAATATCAGGGCCATGATTACGATAGGGCCGAGCCATGTGGCGAGGAACTGGCCTATTTGCTGTTTGACGGGTGAGGCACCGACCAGATAACCGGTTTTGAGGTCAAGCATCAGGTCGGTGGCCTGGGACATTGCGACGCATGCGGCAGCCCCGACGATAATTGAAGCGACGATGGCGGCGGTGTCACCGAGTCCGCTGGTGATAACGACGAGGATGGTGACGGCAATCAGTGTCATTCCGCTGAGGGGCGACCAGTTCGTTCGGCCGATACATTCGGAGAGGATGACGCCTGCTATCCATATCCAGAGTGTGCCGAAGATTGCCATCGTGGCGCCGCGGATGATGCCCATTTCTTTGACGGACATGACGGCGGTAATGAGCAGCAGGACTGTCGCGCCAATAATCCCTATGAATAAAAGGCGAATCGGCATTTCGTCCTTAGCGTGTTCTGTCTTTAGTTGAGCGGCCTTTTGCATGCCGTGGACGGCGCTTACGATGAGCGGCAGTGCCAGGCAAATACCAGCCAAGGCGCCGCCGACGAGCATGCCGATGCCGACCGGCCTAAATAACGTCAGTCGCATGTACTCCGGCATGCTATTGTCAAAAGCATTTAGTGTTTCATATGAAGGGAGCAGGTCAAATGTGTTCAAGAGGGGGGCCAAAATCCAGTAGCAGACGTAGCCTCCGATGATGAAGTAGACGCCGCCTCGGCCTGCAATGAAGGCGACTCCGATGGTCAGTAGTGAGACGTACCATACGCCGTTCATATAATCGGGCATGCCAATCACTTGACCCAGATTCCAGTTTTCAAAGCCACTATACTGGCTTATAAAGTGGACGATACCGCTTACCGCCATTCCAGAGAGCAGAAGCAGGGCCTTTCTGACTCCCGCACCGGGGGATTTAAGGATGGTGGCGACGGCGACACCGCCGGGATAGGTGAGGCGCTCAAAGTCAATCATCTGCTTTCGCAGGGGAATGATGAAGGCGATACCGAGGATTCCGCCGGCGATGCAGGAAAAGACCATCAAGACGGCGTTGAAGTTTGTCTGGCCGAGGATAAACAGTGCGGGGACGGTGAACATCATGCCGGCTGAGGCGCCGTTGACGGCGCTGGCGACGGTCTGGTTGATGTTGTTTTCAACAATACTGTTTCGACCCATGAGGCCGCGGAGGATGCCAAAGCCCAAGATGGCGGCAAGTTCGGAGCCCTCAATGGAGAAACCGAGAATCAGGCTTGCGTACCCGATACTGACAGCAATGAGGATTCCCAAGCCGTAGCCTACGAGAACTGAGGTTACTGTGAGCTCCGGATACGGGCCGGTGCGGATGATTCTTTTCGAACCAGCTTGGCTGTCTGGTAGCATTAACTTGCCTTAGTATCCTGGAAAACTTTCTAAACGAAAAATCGCTTCAGGGCTATGGATAACGTGTTCGCTAAGGTGCAGATTCCTCGGGCGTCTCGTCCTGAATATAGGTCTTCTCGCGGTACGTCATTGCCACGAAAATGAAAAAAATAGCCGTAACAGCCATCATGACAGCAAAGAACCAGAAATAGCTCGCCCCGGGGAGTTTACTGCTGCCATCTTTGTTTTGAATGAACAGATTTACAATTGCGGTGAATACGTTACCCAATGTTATCGAGAGAAAGAATACGGCCATAATTAATGACTTCATTTTCTTAGGCGCCTGGGTGTAGGAGAATTCGAGACAGGTTATCGAGACCATAACTTCAGCGGCGGCTATAATGGCGTGGGCAAGAATGAGCCAAGCGATGGTGGGCCTAGCCCCGGCGACAATCCTCGTTTCGATACATGCCGAGACCACAAAGGCAAAAGCTGCCACAAACAGTCCTATTGATATTTTGCGAAGCGCTGTCAAGCCAAATACCCTGTTAATCGCAGGATAGATGACATAGGAAAAGACCGGAATCAGAATCATTATGAAAAGCGGGTTGACTGCCACAATCTGCGACGACAGCCACTCATGGCTCATCCAGTGGCGGTTCATTTTTTCCGCCTGGAGTACCCAGGCGGAATCCATCTGGTCGAACAAAGCCCAGAACATCGCCACAAATACATAGATTATGCAGAGCTTACCGAGCGCCCTGAGCCCATCACCGCTAAACGTTTCCTTGACGAATCCCCAGCCGGCTGCTGGTATATGAACAAACTTCCACCTGCCCATCCAAAAGGCGAATGTGGCCAACAACATGAAGACACCGGGGACGCCAAACGCCACACGCGGGCCATACTTGTCCAGAAGGACCGGTGTTAACAATTGTGAAATAGTGGCGCCGAAATTGATAGAGAAATAGAACCAGCCGTAAACTCTCGTAATCAAGTGCTGGTTGGTTTTGCCGAACTGGTCGCCCACGTTCGCGGATACACACGGCTTTATTGCTCCCGAGCCGATTGCGATAAGTATCAGGCCCACCGTCAGCCCTATCCGGGTAGTATCCAGTACCAGCGCCAAAAAACCCAAACAGTAAACGAATGAAAAGCCGAGAATTGTTCTGTATTTGCCGAACCAGATGTCGCACAGCAGGGCCCCGAGCAGGGGAGTGAAATATACCGCTGAGACGAACAAGTGGAAGTAGGTTTTGCTTTCTTCCGGGCCCATCACGTTGAGGGCGCCGTTCGGGCCCATCAGGTATTTGGTCATGAAGATGACCAGGATACATCTGATTCCGTAGAAGCTGAAACGCTCGGCGGCTTCATTTGTGAGGATGTAGGGGATGCCTGCGGGCATTTTCTTTAATGGGACGGGAGCGGTTAGATACTTGTTTTTGTTCATGCCGGGCTATCCGTGCTTTTGTCTATCGACCATTCCTTGAGGGTGTTTGAGTACAGGTATTTGTTAGTTGTAACTTGATAAAGCTGCTGTATGGTACAAGTGCTGTGGGGGTGATGTCGAGGAAAAAAGACGGTGGGTGAGATTGGCGTGGCGATTGGCTCGACTGCCATGAGCAGCCAACTCTAAAAGGCGTCGAGCGGTTTTATAATATGGGGACGGGACGGCAGCGGTTTAAATCTGCCTCAATGGGCGGCTGCGGGGGGGATTTTGCGGTGAGTCGGAGATGCTGAAAAAAAATGATAATTGGTTGTTGATAAATGTAGAGAAATGAGCAAAAATGCGCAAAGATAGACGAAATCGAGAGTATAGCTGTTAAACCTGTGATAATCGGCGGGAAATTTGTATTCTGATTAGGAAGAAGTATTAATGGGTGTGAGCGATAAAGCCGGTGTGGAGATAAGCGTTCAAGGGAAAGCTGTGGTAGTGGCTTATAAGTCCGCTTCGGTGAGTGATGTGGAAAAGATAGCGGCTATTTCCGAACAGATTAATGAATTTATCGAAGAGAATCATCCGAACAAGATGATAGTGGATTTTGAGAAGGTCAAATTTTTCTCCTCGCTGTTGTTGGGGGTACTTCTGGATATGCGGGCCAGACTGAGAACGTATGACGGTGAAGTTTTGATAAGTGCGATAAATCCACAGCTGTACCGAGTTTTCAAGATAACCAATCTTGATAAAATTTTCAGATTTTTCCCGGACAAGGAAAGCGCGGTCGAGGCGGTGAGCACAGATTGAGTTGTATTTGAAGGGTCTTTTAGCGATCTTTATTGTATTTGGTGTAAGATTCGGGAGGCCGATGCGATGTATGTTGCCACGCAATTTTCTATTTTCATGGTAAATAAGCCGGGGGTGTTGGCTCAGGTGCTGGGTGAGTTTGCGCGTGCGAAGATAAATATCGTGGCGATGACAATGACAGATACGGTAGAGCACGGAGTTATGCGGGTGATTTTTGCGTCGTCCAAAAAGGCAAAAGAGCTATTGTCAAAGGGCAACATGCCCTATAACGAGACGGAAGTTTTGTGTGTTAACCTCACTAATAAGCCGGGTGCATTGGCGTCGGTGGCGGAGCGGCTGGCCAAGTACCACATAAATATATCTTACGCATATTGCACCGCGGGCGCTAAGGGCGGGCGGACAACCGGCGTTTTGAAAGTTGCCGATGTGAAAAAAGCGATGAGGGTCCTACAGCCAAATCATAAGAAGGTCACCAAATCAAAACCGGTGGTCAGGCGCTCGCGGGCCTCGAGGAAGTAGCTGTTACGTACAAGGGCATCACGGGCTGCAGCAGCTTTGTGAACTGCGGTTTCGACGTTACTCATCAGAGTAACGCCTTTAAGTTCATTTCTGAGGCGGCGCAGCTGGTTGATATGTCTAAGGCACACAGTTAGGGTCAAACGGGTTTCCGCACTCGAGCCACTCGGAGGCCAAGGCGTCAAGGTCCAGCAGGTTGACGAAGCAGTCACCGGTCAGGTCGTAGTACAGGGTGCATTGATATATTGTGAAGAGGTCGTTGCTGGTATCGTAGATGTTGGCATCGACGGCGCTGCTGATGCGGACGAGGCATTGATTGGAATCAACCACCAGTGTGAACCAGTCGTATGAGCCGGTGTTGCCTGTGTTGGGCGGTGAGACACCTGAGAAGGATGAGCCATTGTTTGTCGAATATTCGATGACGACGTCGGCGATGGTTCCAGCGTTTGCCCAGGTTATGTTGTAGTTGCTGTCCGCGACCCAAGCTTCGCCACCGTTGGGGGAAGTTACGACAGGGGGCTGGATACCGTGGTCGATGAAGGTTAGGCCCGTCCAGTGCGAACCCCACCAAGGCAGAATCAAAGGCAATGGGGCTGGACCCGGGAGGGTTCCATCGGCATTGTCATAAACGATGATTGCCAATGCGCCTGCTGGGTTGTTCGCGTCCGCCCAGTAGCCGACGACCGTAGCGGTGTGTCCGAGGCCCTCGGATGGGTGCCATACTTCTCCTGTTTCGTCGTCAATGTAGCCATTAGGGTCGTATTCGGGTGGAGAGCCCCACGTAGCCCAGTCGAAATCGCCGCCGAGGTTGGGGTCTGAAGCTCTTGTTCTTGAGCTCAGGTTAAAATGGTCGAAGTGGGCGAGGAGTGGGCGGTTGGCGTCGATTTCAGTCATAATCAGCGAGTAGGCAGCACCATCTATGTGGAGGTGCTGGGCATGTCCAGTTGTATCGAAGGCGGGATAAATTCCCGGGTCCATTCTGTATGCGCCGTAGTTTGTGACGAAGACGTCTAACAGTCCTGCAGATGGGAAGTAGCCGGAGCCGCCGCCGATGAGGCCGCCATTTCCGGCGGCGCCGTCCATAATATGCTGGAGCTTTGTACCGCGGTATCCGGGCGAGTTTGGATTTCCGTCGAGTCCGAGGTCATTTGTGTTGAGATACCAGCCGAGGTCGTTGCGTGGTCCGCCGGTAGCGTCGGCTGTTTCGTCCTGCCAGAGGGGGTCGGGCCAAGGTGGTGTAATGGGAAACGGCTGGTTATCGCCGATACCAGAAACTCCCTTGTCATTGTAGTAGCCTACGATGTTGGCGGTTGCGGTGGGGACACACCAGGCCCCCCAAGGGCCACTTGGAGCCTGATTGGCGGCGGGGACGTGTACGGGCTGGTCCCAGTCGGGGACGTGGGGTATGCGGTGTACGTAGGGGGGAGCGGCAAGGACGGGCCGGGCGAGCCAGAGGTTCAGGGCCAATAATGCTCCAATTATGGTGGTTACAAGGATAGGATGCGTTTTCATTTTCGTTTTCCTCCAAAACATTAAACCAAGGTTTTCTTGTTGGCTTCCTGCCGTCTTTGAATTATGAAATCAGTCGATGCTTTGGGGATGAAGGCCCGAGCGAAAAGAAGGAGGCCTTCAGTCTCGAGTCTCTTCAAGGATTCATATTTATTCTATCGAACTACTGAGCTTTATGTCAAGGGAATTATCAATTTTTTTTAAGTGGGGATTGTTGAATTTTGGGCGGATATCCGGGATTTGGGGCCTACAGCATTTTCGGCACAGTCAAAGGTTTAAAGCTTGATTGCCTGGATTGCGGCGATTGTCTTGTCGAAGTCTTTTTGGCTGTGTTTGGTTGAGATGAAACAGGCCTCGAATTGAGAGGGAGGCAGGTAGATGCCGGCCTTTAGCATCGCCTTGAAATATTTTGCATATCTGTCGGTGTCGGATTTTGTTGCGGAAATATAATCTGTTACCGGGCGGGTGTTGAAAAAGAGCGTAAACATCGAGCCTATGTGGTTGATGGTATGAGCTGCGCCGGCTTTTTGAAGGGCTTGGCTGATTCGGCTGCAGAGTTGTTGGGTGAGGCGGTCCAGACGCGGGTAGGGATTTTGCGATTTGAGCAGTTTCAATGTGGTGATACCCGCGGCTACACAGACGGGATTTCCCGAGAGTGTGCCAGCCTGATAGACGCTGCCGTTTGGTGCCAGGTTGTCCATAAGTTTTGCTTTTCCACCGCAGGCACCTATGGGGAATCCGCCACCGATTATTTTGCCGAGGCAGGTCAGGTCGGCTTTTACGCCGAAGTGCTTTTGGACGCTGCCGTATTGGAGTCTGAATCCGGTTATCACTTCGTCGAAGATGAACAGACTGCGGTTTTTGGTGCATAGTTTTCTGATGGTTTTCAGGAAGTCCTTGTTTGGAAGCACTACTCCCATATTGCCGGCCACGGGCTCGACTATTACGGCGGCGATTTTGCTTGGGTGTTTTTTGAAGGCCTTTTCGATTGTTTGTGTGTTGTTGTATGGCAGCAGGATAGTGTGTTTTGTGAAGTCCTTTGGGACGCCGGGGCTGCTTGGAGTGCCGAAGGTTGTTGCGCCGGAGCCGGCCTTTACGAGCATGTGGTCTACGTGGCCGTGGTAGCAGCCGATGAATTTTATGATTTTATCCCGTCCTGTGGAACCGCGTGCGAGGCGGATTGCGGTCATAACAGCCTCGGTGCCGGAGCTGACGAGACGGACCTTTTCGACTGAGTCGATTGCAGCGGTTATCATGTTTGCAAGCTGGGTCTCAAGTTCTGTGGGTATTCCGAAACTGGTTCCCCTAACCATTACTTTTTTGACCTGGTCGAGGACGTATTTGTTTGCGTGGCCGAGTATCATCGGCCCCCAGGAGAGACAGTAGTCGATGTATCTTTTGCCGTCGGCGTCGTACAGATAAGGGCCTTTTGCCTTTTCGACGAATATTGGTCCTGCACCGACGGCCTTGAATGCTCTGACGGGGCTGTTAACACCGCCGGGTATGACTTTTCTGGCATCCTGAAACAGCTTTTTGTTTTTTTTGTTACTCATTTGGTTTACCCGGCTAACTCAAAACCTCTGCGTCGATGTTATGCTTTTTAGCTTCGGCTTGGGTTGGTGGGCCGAGGCAATATACTTTGATGTGCGGCGGGGGCGAGCCAAATCTTTTTACGAACGCTCGAACAGTCGAGCTGCTTGTAAAGAGTATCTGGTCGATATGGTCGAAGTCGACATCAGCCGGGTCTACTTCGATGGTTTTATATATAGTGAGCTTTTCAATTTCGACTCCCATATCGACCAGACCATCCGGTAATTCGACTGAGGCGATGGCAGACTGCGGCAGCAAAAACTTTTTATTTCTTACATCGAGGGGGCTGAATTTTTCGAGCAGGCCTGCGCTTGATTCTGTGTCCGGGATCATGTCGGCTACAATTCCGAATTCGGCGAGGCTTTCGGCTGTGGTTTTGCCGATTGTAGCGACCTTCACCGAAGCGAGGACCCTGGCGTCGGAGCCTAGCGCGTTCAATCTTTTGAAGAAGAATCTTACGCCATTGGCGCTTGTAAATACAATCCAGTCAAATGTATCGAGATGTTTCAGTATCTGGTCGGCGCGGGAATAATCTTCGAGGGGCACACAGTTGATTATTTGACGGTGCACGACGCTGCCGAGGTGTTTGTATTTTTCAGGGTGCATACCAAGGACGAGTATTCTTGTTTTTTTTTCGAACCAATTTAAGGTTTCCTGAAGTTCTACGACCCTGCCTACAATAAAGATAGCGGGGGGTTTTAGGTTTTCTTTCTGGATTGTTTCGACGAAGTTTTCCAGGGTGCCGCTGATAACTTTCTGGTTGTAGCAGGTTCCGTTCTGGATGGCGGCGATTTTTGTCTGTTTCGGCCAGCCTGCATCTATGAGTGAATCGATGATTTTTTGGATGTTCGCTACGCCCATTAGGAAGATGAGGGTATCAGCCTTGGGTATTTTGAGTGGCTGTTCGTCCTTTCGATGCCCTGTTATTATGGCAACGCAGGAGGCATAATCGCGGTGAGTGGGTGGTATTCCCGCGTAGGAGGGTGCGGCGATTGCGCTGGTTATTCCGGGGACAACTTCAAAAGGTATTCCGGCCTCGGCACAGGCCTCGGCCTCTTCGGCGCCTCGTCCAAAAAGAAGCGGGTCGCCGCCCTTTAGTCTGACGATGGTATTATTTTGTCTGGCCTTTTCGAGAAGAAGCTTGTTTATTTCGGGCTGTGGGACCGTGTGTCGACTGGCAAATTTGGCGACAGATATGACCTGGGCGTCTGGTTTGGCAAGCTGTAAGAGTTCGGATGGTGCGAGGTGGTCGTACAGGATGACATCAGCCCGGCATATCAATTGATAGCCTTTTAAGGTGATTAGTTCGGCATCACCCGGGCCTGCACCTACGAGATAGACTTTTCCGTGGGGCATAGTGGCTCTTTCTGCAATGGCCTTTGGGTTTTAGTTACGTTGATTTTCGATTATAGATAGCGGTTTGGGTCATTTCAGTCAAGCGAAAAGATACTGGTGTAAGCTTTGTGCTACCGGAAAACGCCTGCGGCAGTTCAGATGTCTGGACAATGTAAAGATGTGCAGATATGATGAAGGTGAATTGGAATGATATAGGTTTGGATTTAGTATGGGCACGATAATAAAGCTTGCTAAAGCCGACCAACACGGTTCCGTTGCGTTGGAGCATGCGATAACTGTTCGGCGGTCGCGGCGGAGGTTTTCGGCACAGGAACTTACCCTTGAGCAAATCGGCCAATTGGCCTGGTCGGCCCAGGGTCAAGACGCACGCGGAGGCTATCGCACAGCGCCTTCGGCCGGGGCGACTTATCCTTTAGAGCTTTTTGTCGTGACCGGCGACGGTCTGTTTCACTACTTACCTGCCAGGCATTCGCTTGAGAAATTGAAAGAACAAGACCTGCGTGGTGAGCTTGCGTTGGCTGCGTGGGGGCAGGGATTTATTGAAGCGGCACCGGTAACACTGGTTTTTGCGGCCCAGTTCAGCAGGACCACCGGTCGCTACGGCGAACGCGGCATTCGCTATGTTTACATGGAGGGCGGCCATGCCGCTCAGAATGTTCACCTTGAGGCCGAGGCTCTGGGACTGGGTTCCGTGGCGGTCGGTGCCTTTGATGATGGTTCTGTCAGTAAGGTGCTGGAGCTACCGAGTGAACTTGAGCCAATCTATATGGTTGTGGCAGGTTATTGCCATTAATTAGGGGGCGCAGGTTGAATGTCACTGGATTGGGCTGACGAAATTGCTCAGGAGCTTTTAACCCAGGGCTTACTAAAAACAGGAGTCTGCCTGATTCTTGGTGGTACCGACACGGGCAAAACCAGTCTTGCAGCGGCTTTGGCAAAGCGTGCAGCTTCCAGCAAGCCTGTTGGGATTATCGATGCAGATATCGGCCAATCTCATATCGGACCGCCTGCAACGGTTGGCTGGGCGATTGTTGATAGTCGGGAAGTTGACGTGTCATTGCTTGCTGCAGCGGGCATTAGGTTCGTTGGGGATGTTACGCCTGTAGGTCATTTACTGCAGTTAACCGCGGCTATTGCAGGATGCGTTCAGGAGGTATCTAAAACCGCCAAGCTCATTATGATCGATACGCCCGGCTTTATAAACGGGTCGGCGGCTAAGACTCTATGGTGGACGGTCCAGTGCATATTACAGCCGGAGTTGATTTTAGCAGTGGAAAATGAAGATGAGCTGAATGATATCATTGCTGGTTTGCGGTCTTTCGAGACACGGGTTGAGGGGATTAAATCTCCGGCAGAGATTGCGAAAAAATCGCCGGAGTCAAGGCGGAACTACCGCCGAAGGCAACTCAGGAAGTACTTTGAAAATTCTTGTGTTTATGATATTAGGCTAAGTGAAGTGGCTGTTCAGCCAGGCCGGAATTTGAATCGGAGCGGTTTTGTTCACCGGCTTGTCGGACTAAGGGACGCAAAAGGTAGGGACATAGCTATGGGTTTGATAGCAGATTGGCGGGACGACAGAGACATTGCGGTCGTCAGGGCACCTGAGATTGATATCCAGCAAGTTTGTTGTCTTGTCATCGGAGATATCTCGGTAGATTTTGGTGAGCAATAGTATGGAAACTGTATTCATTGACGGTAGTACGGGCGAAGGGGGAGGGCAAATCCTGCGCACGAGTCTGGCCTTATCTTGTATAACGGGTAAGAGGTTGCATATTGAAAACATTCGCGCGGCTCGGCGTAACCCGGGTCTGGCCAAGCAGCACCTAAGCTGTGTAGAGGCCGCTTGTGAGATTTGTAGCGGCCGGTCTCAGGGGGCTGCTCGAGGCTCGATGGTGTTGCATTTTGAACCGGGGTGTGTGCAAAACGGCGATTTTCATTTTGACATTGGTTCAGCAGGCTCGGCGACTTTGGTAATTCAAACAGTTCTGCCCGCCTTGTTTTTGGCCGGCAAAGCTTCGACAGTTACTGTTAACGGCGGCACGCATAATCCGATGGCTCCGCCGTTTGACTTTCTTTGCGAGGCATTCCTGCCCGCTATAGGTGCGGGTGGTTTCCGGGGGAGTTGTAAACTTATAAAACACGGTTTCTATCCTGCCGGCGGCGGGAAGATAACTTTTGGAGTTCAGCCCCTGGAGAAACAGACACAGGGGATAATCAATGTTTGCGAAGCGAGTAAGCAGTTTCAAATCAAGTCACGTATATACACTGCCAAGCTTCCTGCGCACATCGCGCAGCGTCAAGAAAAACTATTAGAACGGAGCGGCCTTGATATCCAAGATATTGAACACATTGAAGTTACGGATTCAGATGGGCCGGGGAATTGTGTGATGATTCGGATTTGTGACAATAATCGCACGACAGTATTTACTGCATTTGGTATGCGAGGCAAACCGTCGCAGGAGGTGATTAGCGAGGTTGTTAGTCTGGCGGAAGATTTTCTCGTAAGCGGCGCTGCTGTTGACAATTTTTTGGCTGACCAGCTTTTAATCTACATGGCAATTTTAAAGGTCGGCTGCTACACGACCAATGAGCTTTCCTCGCATCTTTTGACAAATATTGAAATTATAAAGAAGTTTCTTGATGTTGAGTTCCATACGGAACGGCAAGGGGAGGTCTATAGGATTTCCTGCCTGCCTGCTTAAGAACGGCCGGGGCTTGATAATCTCGTTATTATTTAGCATTTTACGGCCGAGTCTCTTAGGAGTCAGGTTCGTCTACCTGGTCTGTCTGTTCGGGCTCTTGTTTTTCTTCGAATAATTCCGAAACTTGCTTCGTTAGATTCTCTGCCTTGTAGTCAGCAATCTCGTAAACCCAGCCGCTGTGTTTTGCTGAGAACTCGTTTGCCTTATCTCTTGCAAGGAGCTTGGCTTCCTTTTCCTTCAACTGCTCCTCCGACTCGACTTCTTTTTCCTTTGTAACGGGTGTTGTGTCCGTAAATTCTACATGGCAAGCCACGTATGTCTTGTCATTCTCTTGAGCAATATCGATGGTATAAACGGTGGAATCCTTCAGCCTGCAAATGAATTGCCTGTCGAAATTCAAATCGTCTGCGGCTGTTTCGTTCTGGACGTCGTCAAACCTGATATTCGTAAAGGCATTGAAGACCCGCCCAATATCGCCGCGTTTCGGCGTTTTGCCCTCGGGGGGATTTTCCAGGATGACACCGCCGTTTTCTGCCCGGAGCGTATAAGATTCATTTTCAGAGGTAACAGTTACAGATTCAATGTCGTCAGGCTCCAATGTGATAAGCTCCTGCTCAATGTAATCCATTGCCCGGTCTCTAATCCAGGGAGATTGTTCTGCTCCATAAACCTTGTTGCTTGATGCCGACCTGACATAGGTACCGCGGCCCTGCTCCTTGAACTTTCCTACAATAACGCCGGTAAGCAGCGAGGAATCGGGCTTGAGGAATTTAACAAAGGTGCGAGCGTCATCTTCGGTGACACCAAGGTCTTTGTGTTTTGCAGGGTCGTCCGTATAGAGTTCATCGGTTTTGATGTCTAGGCAGGAAGTAATAAGCTCGTTTATCTGGCTCGCATGGGCCGGGTAATTGTCTTTCTCAAAAACCACAAAATGTCCGCCGGTACGCTTGAGAGTAACCGTGTTTTCGGTTGAGCCCAAGACGATGCTACCTATGTCGGCGGGGTCGAGGCCCTGTATGAGATATCGCGGCCCGGCCGCCTCCGTCTTGGGCCTGTTTGAAATGCGTGACTGGACTGCTGCCCATATAATCATGAGAATTGCAACAACACCTAATATCGTAAGCTTTCTGTTGCTCATTACAAACTCCTGCGTAACTTGTTAAACAAACAGCTTTTTAGGCATCACTAGCATGACTGATATAATGCCTCTTTCTTACACTTCGGCGAATGCCCAGCACTATGGCGATAACCAGTATGACCGCCGGCGCCATGAGCATGTTAAAGTTCCGGAGCATGTTGCCTAAATGCTCAATCCGCTCGCGCCTTTTCATCTTGACCTGACGCAGTCTGCGTTTGGCCTGATGTATTTTCAACTCCAGGTCCTGTTTCTTCTGCAGGATGGAACTTCCAATCACCTCTTCTTGGCCTTCTTTTGCCGAAGCCGCTATCGAGCTTAGCTCAGTTTGGAATCCTGTAATCTCGGCATTAATCCTGGCTTCCTCCTCTGCAGTTTCGGCCTCTGCCCGCTTCTCAATTTCATCGACGCGGACAAACGGCCGCCTGAAGTTCCCCCGTGACCTGACTGAAATCAGGTCACTCGACCCCTGCAGGTCATCAATTGCATTAAGCATCAAAGCACTGTTATCTCCAGCTACGACCTTGCCAAAGAAGAAATCCCTGTACGCAAGCATATCGCTCATGAAGTCTACATCTGCGAACACGACAACCACACAGTTTTCAGCAGATTCCGTTAATCCTGTGATGTGCTTCTTTATTTTCTTGGTCTTCTCTTCGTCAGATGATTCTTCGGGGTCCTCTGTAGGCTCGTCTTCGGGTATCTGGACTTCAATTTCAATACCATCGGGAAAACTGGTGCTGAATTTGCCCGTAAGGCGATAACCCATAGCCACCGGCTCGGTACCATCGATGAACTTATCCATAAGTGCGGCCGGGTCTAACACGGCCAATTCAAATGGGCTGCTTATCGACCAGCTGTTGCCTTTATTTGTGGTGGTTATTATAGGCGTGCGCTCAATCGGCCCGGCCTGCTGCTGGTTTGGATCTGCGACTTCTCTGAGCACACCTGGAAACAAGAATCTGACCTGGTTCAGTTCGGCCGTTATAACATTTTCGCTGTTGAAGCATTCCGGCGACGTCAGATTAAGAAAGCCGATGATCTTTTCAGGTCTTTGATTTTGCGTTATTGACGACCTCAACGCCAGACTTCGATCACCTGCAAAAGTACTTTCGGGCATCTCCAGGCCCCATGTTCTCAAAAGGGGATTCAGGTCGGACCCTGGTTTAGATGGTGCACCCATCTGCAGCTCCCTTCGCTCCTGCTGGTCAGTGAAACAATGAGGGTCAACACAAACAATGGTTCTGCCGCCCTTGAGCACAAACTGGTCGATGGCAAATAATGTTTCCTCTGAAAGGTCCTTAGGATGCATGATCAAAAGAATATCAACCTCCTTAATCTCATTGACATCCGTAGCGACGCTTGTGACCTCGTATCGCTGTCTTAATTGCTCGACAAATGTCCAGGGCGGCTTTGGCCTCTGGCCCTGCATGCGCATCATCTGGGCCATATAGCCGCTCATATCCTCACCCATTACCGGCAGTGAACTCATAATACCTATTTTTGTCCTTTCGCGCGTTATTGCGGTATCTATCAGATAACTTATGTCATACTCGACAAAGCTTTGCCGGTCCGGCGAGAAGAAAGGTATGGACTTTTCAACACCAAACTCAGTCTGAACGACAAGCCCAAAGAAGAAGTTCTCCTCTTCGGTTATTGAAAATCTCCTCAGGCCATAGCGCAGTGCCTGAACCTCATCGTCAGAAAAAGGTCTGGGGTCAATTACCTGCAAATCAATCATACCTTTCGCATCGGCAGCGTATTCTTGAAGCAGCGCCCTTACGAAGTCGTAGTAGTTATTGAAATATTTTATCTGGTCCGGACCTTTCAGGGCTGCTGTCTTGGCATAGTAGAGCTTGACTTTAATGGGCTCATTCAATTTGGCCAAAATAGCCCTAGTTCCACCTGAAAGCGTGTAAAGCTTTTGCTCGGTTACATCGAGCTTTAGTAGCCGACCAATGCTTTGACAAACGCTTATCGCAGAGAAAACAATCACTAAAATCAAAATCACACCTATAATCGCTCGTATTGTTCTGTTCATCAGGCGGCCTTCCTTTCATCCAAAATGACACTGCATGCCCCAATCCAACCAACTATCAATAACACAAAGTAAGAGAGGTCTTTGAGTTCCAGTACGCCTCTCTGCATCGATTCAAAATGGGTTTGAAAACTCATAGTCTCTATGGCTGAGACAAGACCACCTGGCAAAAACATTGACAGGTAATTCATTGTTGTCGGCATGCCCGCAAAAACAAGTATCGCACAAGCGACGACTGCGAGAACAAAACTTATCACCTGGTTCTTACTGACGGCCGAGAAGAAGCAGCCGACAGCAAGAAATCCTCCCGCCATCAACAAACTTCCGAGATAACCGGTAATTATCAGGCCAACATCGGGGTCACCCAAAATGCAGACAGTAATTACCATAGGGAAAGTCAGTGCCAATGCAATCGCCAGGAACAGCCATGCCGCAAGAAACTTGCCTAAAACCGCTTGGATGACGGTAATCGGCAAGGTCAGCAGAAGTTCAATTGAGCCGACCCTGCGTTCCTCAGCCCAAAGACGCATTGCAGTGGCAGGTACCATAAAGACAAACAGCAGCGGCAAATTCATGAAAAACGTCCGCATGTCTGCCTGTCGCGCCTCAAAGAAGCCCTGCTTGAATGTCAGGTATCCCGAAAAGAACAGAAAAACAACGAGGAACACATACGCAACAGGGGTCGTGAAATAGGATTTTAGTTCCCTTTTAAATACTGCCCAAAAACTACGCATTTTATACTCCTACCCAAATTTCAATCTGCAGCTACACATGTAAAATAACTCTTACGCAACCTTGGCCTCGGTAATCTTACGGAAGACCTCGTCCAGGCTGCAGTTGTGTTCGGCCTTTAACTTCTCCGGGGTCGAATCTACGAGTATCCGTCCCCTGGAAATGATTATTGCCCTCGAACAAACGGCTTCTACTTCTTCGAGGATGTGAGTCGATACAATAATACACTTGTCGGGGGCCATTTTATTTATAAGCTGTCTGACTTCATGCTTTTGATTGGGGTCCAGTCCGTCGGTGGGCTCGTCAAGGATGAGTACTACAGGGTCGTGGATTAACGCCTGGGCCAGCCCTACGCGTCGCATATATCCCTTTGATAGGGTCTCAATTGTTTGATGATATACGGACTCAATCGAACACATAGGAACAATCTTGTCCAGCGACCGCTTGCGCTGCTTGCCGAAAATCTGCCTGGCGTCGCAGACAAAGTCCAGGAAGCTTCCTACAGTCATCTCGTTATATGCCGGTGAATTTTCCGCGAGATAGCCGAGCGACCGTCTTACCTTGACAGGGTCCTTTGAAATGTCGTACCCACATACGGTGGCCGTACCACTGTCGGGGCTCAGGAAGCATGCAAGTATACGCATCATCGTGGTTTTGCCGGCACCATTAGGCCCGAGAAATCCCAGGACCTGACCCTTCTCTACGTCAAATGACACTCCATCGACTGCAACAATTGGCCCAAAACTTCGCCGCAACTGCTTTACACTTATCATATTTGGCTCCTGTCACAAGGCTCATACCAGCTTGTTTTTTACCGGGTGGTTTAATGTTTAATACACATCTATATCCCGACATTTGCTGGGATTAGGATTATAATGACTTTTGGCCACCAGTCAAGACCCAAAATAGTGGGGAATAGATTGTCTATAATTGACGAATCTAAAATTTCTGGACTCTGATGTTGACGCGGTCGCCAAAAGAGGTATCATAGTCACTTCTTTTGCGTACGTACGTACTACGGGAGATATATGCCTTGGTATTATCCAAGTTAATACGTTAATCACCAATGGTCGGATTAGAACAGGTGTCAAAAGGAGTGAAATATGACGTCGGAATTTCGGTCGTTATCTGAAGCTGAAGTTGCCCAGTTGCAACAACAGGGGTGCACTTGTTCGGATTGGGCACACATTAAGGTTGCAGAGAAATTTAAGCCTGAAAGAGTAAGATTTACCCATTTCTCCGGCAATGTGAAGTTAGGTGTGTTTGAAAAGGATGTGTCTTTTACAAGTGGTCTTAAGAAGCCGGCCGGGATTAGTAATGCGACAATTCACAACTGCACAATCGGCAATAACGTATATATTGACCAAATCAGAAATTATATTGCCAACTATGTCATTGAAGATGATGTATTAATCGAAAATATTGATTTGCTTGCCGTTGAGGGCGAGAGTTCATTTGGTAACGGGACGGAAGTAACTGTTGTTAATGAGGCCGGCGGCAGAGAAATACCTATTTACGACCATCTGTCTGCTCACACCGCTTACATAATAGCATTTTATCGGCACAGGCCGAAAGTAATCGAGAACCTGCAGAAAATGATAGCGGACTACGCCGGCTCTGTCACCTCGTCTATGGGCGTTGTGGCAAAAGACGCCAGGCTTATCAACTGCAGGATTATCAGGAACACCAAGATAGGTCCTTCAAGCGTTATCGAGGGTGTTAACAGACTGGACAACGGCTCGGTAAATAGCTGTCCGGAGGACCCGGTCTATATTGGCCCGGGAGTTTTTGCAGAGGATTTTATTGTTTGCAGCGGCTCGAAAATCACTGATGGCACAATAATATGCGAATGTTTCATAGGCCAGGGCACCGTGTTAGGCAGGCAATATTCCGCAGAGAATTCCGTATTTTTTGCTAACTGCGGCGGTTTTCACGGGGAGGCCTGTTCGATATTTGCCGGTCCCTACACCGTGACACACCATAAATCCACACTGCTGATTGCAGGTCTGTTTTCCTTTTTGAACGCGGGCAGCGGAACGAACCAGAGCAATCATATGTACAAACTGGGGCCGGCCCATCAGGGTATCGTCGAGCGTGGTTCCAAGACTGCCAGCGATTCGTATGTACTCTGGCCTGCGAAAGTGGGGGCCTTTACCGTTGTGATGGGAAGGCACTATAGAAACTCAGATACTTCGGATTTGCCTTTTTCATACTTGATTGAACACAATGACGAAAGCGTTCTTGCCCCGGGTGTAAATTTGCGGAGCGTAGGTACCGTTCGAGATGCTCGAAAATGGCCGAAACGCGACAGGCGCAAAGGCCTTAACAAACTGGACTACATAAACTTTAAGCTTTTAAGCCCATACACTGTTCAAAAGATGCTCAACGGCCGGCAGTTGCTTGCCAACCTCAAGGCAACCTCCGGCAAAACCTCGGAGTACTTTACGTATCACAGTGTCAAGATTAAGAACTCGTCGCTGGACCGAGGAATTAAATTATATCAGATTGGCATCGACAAGTTCTTAGGCAATTGTCTGGTTAAGCGACTGCAGGACAGGCAGCTCGAGAGCGTCAAGGAACTGCAAACCGCCCTGTTGCCGGAAACTGAGGTAGGAGTGGGCAAATGGCTGGACCTGGCCGGTTTGTTTGCTCCGGAAGAGAGCGTTGAAAAAATACTCAGCGACATTGAAAACGGTACTGTCAGCACTCTGGAACAAGTAACAGAAGCTTTCCGTTTGGTGCATGATAATTACCAGTCATATGAGTGGGCCTGGGCGGCAAACGTGTTACAACAGCGACTGGGTAAAACTATTGAGAAAATAACACCAGACGACATTATTGAGTTTGCAACAGTATGGAAGGAAGCAGTGGTGGAACTTGACCACAGGCTTTATGCTGATGCCAAAAAGGAATTTACCGCCACTGCCCAAATCGGATACGGTCTCGACGGCGACGAAGAGACAAAACATGCTGACTTCGCGCAGGTGAGGGGGACATTTGAAGAAAATAGTTTCGTTTCTGAAATCGAGAAACACATAGTAGCGAAAAGCGAACTCTGCGATGAGCTTATCAGTCGAATGGGAGAGTTGCGTTAGGCAGGAACACTTTAGACAGGGCTAATGGATACATTTGGCAACTTTATATGTCCGCTTTTTGCCTCCTTGCCAATCGCAAATTTAACTGCTGCAAAGGAAAAAACAGAATAAGCGTCGTCGCGGCAAGTAAGATGTGGTCATTTTATTGCCTAAATTGCAGGGGCATGGAATGGAACAGGTGGTCCTCTGTTTTTTCGCAAAATGATTAAATTAAATCGGAAAATGACGTTCTTTGGAGAGTGCAAAACGAGTATTATTGCTAAATTACCCTTGATTTCAGTTAGTCGTAGAATAAAGGACTTTAGAAAGCACTGAGGATATTAACTGTTCAGAAGAAGCCAGTTTCTGTCGTACAGCTTTTTTGGCGTACGGTATCAGCTATTCAAAGTAACGATCTCTAAAATTTTTCAGAATAAATAAGTAAGATGGATGGGTACTGTCAGCTGTTTTAAAGAAAAGATAAGTGGAAGGGGTTTATCTGTCGTTTTTCCCGAGGGCGATGACGAGCGTATCATTCAGGCCGCGCGAAGGCTCAAAGATGAAGCTATTGCACGACCGTTTGTGCTCGGAAAGCCTGAGCAGATTGAGGCGGCAGTTGAAAAAGCCGGCGTCAACTTCGATGGTATAGAAACCATAAACCCCGGTGCGAGTGATAAACTCAACGGTTATGTTGAAAAGTATATCGACCGAAGAGATGACATCTCGGCTGCTGTTGCGAAACGTATGGTTATCAAGCCACTGTTCTACGGCGGTATGATGGTGGCCAGTGGGGATGCCGATGCCGCGGTCGGCGGCGCTGTCAGCGCGACTTCAACTCTAATCCAGGCGGCAACCCTCACGGTCGGCCTGATGCCCGGCATCAAAACCGTCTCCAGCTGCTTCTTGATGATAATTCCAGATTTCCTCGGACAAAAGGATAAGGCTTTTATCTTTGCCGATTGTGCTGTAAATATCGACCCGACGGCGGAACAGCTCGCCGATATTGCAATAGCATCTGCCGCAAGCGCAAGAGGAATCCTCGACACTGAACCGCGGGTCGCTATGCTGTCATTCTCCACCAAGGGAAGCGCCTCGGCACCAAGCGTTGATAAGGTCAAGCAGGCCATCGAGATAGTGCGTGCCCGAGAGCCTGAATTGGCAATCGACGGTGAATTTCAGCTTGATTCGGCCGTTGTGCCCAGGGTTGCCGCCAAAAAAGTTAATGACGAAAGCGCCGTTGCAGGAAGGGCAAATGTTCTTATTTTCCCGAGTCTCGATGCAGGTAATATCGCTTACAAACTCGTACAATACATGGCAAATGCCCAGGCCATTGGGCCGTTTCTTCAGGGATTTGCAAAACCGATAGGTGACCTTTCGCGGGGCGCAAGCGTTGATGATATAGTTTCAACCACAGTGTTAACCCTGGCTCAATTGTTGTAGAAAAATAAATTTCGTCAGAAAGCAGTAAAAAGCACAGATGAAGGTGCTCGTTATAAATACAGGCAGTTCGTCGATTAAGTATCAGTTGTATGAGATGCCCGAGTCAAAGGTCCTGGCAAAGGGAGTTGTTGAAAGAATTGCAGAAGAAGTCTCAAAACTTACCCATTATTATGACGGCAAGAGTCATGTTGTCGAAACAAAGGTGCAAACACATGAAGAGGGGATGGAACTGATATTGAATACGCTCATTAGTAAAGATGTGGGAGTTATACAGGGCGTTTCTGCGATTGGCGCCGTCGGGCACAGGGTTGTTCACGGTGGCGAAGAGTTTACCGGTTCAGTGGTCATCGACGATGATGTGATTGCGTCGATTGAAAAGTTTGCAGACCTTGCTCCTCTGCACAATCCGCCCAATCTTACAGGTATCCGTGCGGCTGAGGGCAAGCTCCCTGATGTGAAGCAGGTTGCCTGCTTCGATACGGCGTTTCATACCACCATTCCAGAAGTAGCCTATATGTATGCTTTGCCTTACGACCTTTATGAGAAATACCGCATTCGTCGCTACGGCTTCCACGGGACGAGCCATAGATATGTGGCCCGGCGCGCTGCCGTGCTTATGGGCAGAGATAAATACGACATCAACGCCATTACCTGCCATCTCGGGAACGGCTGCTCCATCACTGCGGTACGACAGGGCAAGTCTGTTGACACGTCTATGGGACTCACCCCGCTCGAGGGAGTGGTAATGGGAACAAGGTCGGGCGACTTTGACCCGGCTATCCTGTTTTATCTCACCGATAAAGGCTATGATGTAAAAGGCCTCAATGCGCTTTGCAACAAGAAAAGCGGGCTGCTCGGAATATCAGGTATATCGAATGATATGAGAAGCCTCGAAGAACTTGCAAGAAAAGGCAATACCCGAGCAAAACTCGCCATCGATATTTTCTGTTATCGCATTAAGAAATACATTGGCGCATACAGCGCTGTTCTGGATACTACCGATGCCGTAGTATTTACCGGCGGAATAGGTGAAAACTCTGTGTTGGTGCGTCAGCAGATATGTGCAGACCTAACACAAACAGGCATCGAGCTTGATTCAGCGGCAAACGAGGCTGCACTTGCGAAAGAGGCTGATATCAGTACTGTAGAGAGCAAGGTGAGAATTTTTGTCATCCCCACAGATGAAGAAGCCGCTATTGCTCATGACACTTATGAACTGGCCGGGTAGAAAGAGGTAATTATATGTCTCAGTCAGACTCCTATGGAAATCTCACACAAGAACAAATAAAGGTTCTTGAGAGACAAGGTTGTTCGGCACAGGACTGGAGCAAGGTTAAAGTCGCCGACGGTTTCAATCCTGCTCGTGTAAGGAACGTTCAGTTCCTCGGTCGCGTCCATATTGGTCGGCTCACAGGTAATATAAGTTTTGCTGGAGGGCTTGAAAAACCGAGCGGTATATACAGTGCAACTATCGTTGATTGCACGGTCGGAAATGATGTGCGGATATCGAACATAGGCGTGCATATCGCGAATTACGACATAGGCCCTAACGCCTGCATAGAAAATGTGGGAACAATGGTAACACGGCCCGGTTCATCCTTCGGCAACGGTGTAGCGATAGCGGTCCTTAATGAGGCCGGTGGCAGAGAAGTTATACTTTTTGATGAGCTTTCCGCCCAGTTTGCCTATCTGATGTGCATGCACCGATATCGGCCTGAGCTGATTAAGAAACTTCTCGAAATCACCCAGAACGAGGTTAAGAAAGTCCGCTCTGATGTTGGAAAAGTAGGCACGGGTGCACAAATCTGTTCGACCCCGGAAATCATGGATGTTAATGTTGGCCCCCATGCCGTAATAAAGGCGGCGGCTTCTCTCGTGAACGGAACTATCCTAAGTTCTGCCGAGGCCCCAACAATCATCGGCTCAAATGTAGTTGCGGAAGATTTTATCATCGCTGAAAGTGCTTCGGTAGCCGGCGCAGCACATCTTAAAAAGGTATTCGTGGGCCAGGGCTGCAAGGTCGGCAGCCAGTTTTCGGCGGAAAGCTCACTTTTCTTCTCCAACTGCGAAGCATTCAACGGTGAGGCGTGCTCGATATTTGCAGGACCCTATACCGTGACCCACCACAAATCCACCCTGTTGATTGCCTGTCTTTTCAGCTTCTATAACGCTGGCAGTGGAACGAACCAATCCAATCATATGTACAAACTGGGGCCGGTGCACGAAGGAAAGCTCGAACGTGGAACCAAGGCTGGTTCGTTTTCATATATGATGTGGCCCTGCAGGGTCGGACCGTTCTCTGTCGTCCTTGGCAAGCATACTCGAATTTTTGACACTTCTGAGTTTCCCTTCACCCATTTGGAAGCGGGACCCGATGGGAGGTGCTCAATGATTCCCGGACTGTACCTTACTACTGCCGGAACTTTGCGGGACGCTGAAAAATGGCCGAAGCGCGACAGGCGCAAGGGTGCTAAAATACGTGACATCATTTCTTTCGATATCCTCAGCCCCTATACGGTAGGAAAAATGGTAAAAGCATCCTCGATATTTGGCAATCTCCGGGATAAGACCGACAGGTCGGTCGAGGAAGTTTCCATAAACGGCGCACAGATGAAACGCGTGCTGCTTCGAACATGCCAAAAGTTCTACCGCACCGGCATAGAGATGTATCTTCTCGGGAAGGTATTGGCGAAATGCGAAAAAGCTCTGGACGGCGGTACAAAAAAGATTCGCAAGGCCTTCGCCACAGAGGCTGACGCTGTTTATAGCTGTGACTGGGTCGATATCGGCGGACAGCTTATGCCAAAGCAGCGCTTACTTGATATAACCGCCTCTGTAGAAAGTGGGGAAATCACCGATGCTGCGGCGTTCAGCGGCGAAATGGAGAAGGTCCATCAATCCTTAGAGAAAGATGAATGGTTCTGGGTGAAAAACACTTACAAAGAATTTTTCGGCCGTGCTTTGGAAACCCTGACAAAAGATGACCTTATTCAGGAAGCCGAGTCTTACCGGAACACCAGAGTTAAGTTCCTCAAACAAGTTCTCATTGATGCGGAAAAAGACTTTGGCGGGCTCAGCCGTACGGGATTCGGACAGGATGGCTCGGCCGAAGACCTTGATGAGGATTTCCGTCAGGTGCGAGGCCTGTGCGACGAGAATAAGTTTGTTAAAGAAACACGTTATAATATTGAAGCGGTCGAGCGTCGCGTAGCCGAATTTAGAGAAAAACTCCCGGCTGTATTGTAGAAAAACCAACAATAAAAAGGATTGTGAAAAGGAGAAATGCAATATGGATATTGAGCAGAGAGTGAGAAAAGTCGTTGCCCGACAACTTAAGCTCGATGAAAACGAAATAAAGCTTGAGTCCGAATTTGTTAGGGACCTGGGCGCTGAGTCAATTCAGAGCATAGAACTTGTTGCTGTTTTTGAGGAAGAATTTGATATCGAAATGGATGAGCAGGCTGCCCTGGCGGTCAGAACAGTAGGCAGTGCCGTCGACTTCATCCAAAAGGCGATAGAAGAACGTTGTGGAAAAGCTTGATAGTTTGGTATTGAAGTAAATTTTAGATAGTTTATTGAAAGGGATGTAGCATGAGAATAATTATTCAACCGGACTACGACAGGGTATCTAAATGGGCGGCCAATCATGTCGCCAGGAGAATTAAAGACTTCGGTCCTACGGATTCGAAGCCGTTTGTTCTGGGGCTTCCCACCGGCTCTTCACCGCTTGGGATGTACAAAGAGCTGATTAAGTTGAACAAAAAGGGCGTTGTTTCCTTTAAGAATGTAGTGACCTTCAATATGGATGAGTATGTGAATCTGCCCAAGGACCATCCCGAAAGCTATCATTCGTTTATGTGGAACAACTTTTTCAGCCACATAGATATTCAAGAGAAAAACGTTAATATTCTCAACGGCAACGCAAAGGACCTAAAGGCCGAGTGTGAGAATTACGAAAGCAGAATGAAGGACCTTGGCGGTATTGAGTTATTTGTCGGGGGCATAGGCCCTGACGGCCACGTCGCATTTAATGAGCCCGGCTCTTCGCTGTCGTCGTTGACCAGAGTGAAGACGCTCACTTATGACACGATCATAGCTAATTCAAGATTTTTTGACAACGATATCAGCAAGGTTCCAAAGACCGCGTTGACGGTCGGGGTCAAAACGGTTATGGATGCCCGCCAGGTGCTAATCATTATCAATGGTCATAATAAGGCGCATGCCCTGCAAAAGGTCGTCGAAGAAGGCATCAACCATATGTGGACAGTTAGTGCCCTTCAGTTACACCCCAAGGGCATCATAGTCTGCGATGATGCGGCGACTGCGGA
>CAZENQ010000032.1:0-32970 GCA_964513655.1 uncultured Pirellulales bacterium
TGTGCCTGTCCAGAAGCGAGGCGACCGCCTCATTCGCCTCGACCATAAACATCTCAATTATCGTGTGCGGATAGCTGTCGTCAGCAGGATGAGCGTCTACAACCCGCCCTGATTTATCCATCACCAGTTCCGTTTCCGACAAATCCAGATGCATCATACCGTTCTTTAACCGTCGTTTTTCGATTATCTGGCTGAGGCCCTCCATATTTTTTAGCAGCTCAACAACTTCAGGCTTAATACCTTTAGTGCGGCCTCTCAAAGCCTTATCAGCCTGCTTATAGGTCAAACGCTGCCTCGAACATATAACAGAGTTGGCGAATCTGCGCGACAATACCTTACCATCGTGGTCGTAAGTTAAATACACACTCTTAACAAATCGCGTCTGGTCGGGCTGGAGACTGCATATACCGTTACTTAAAATCTCCGGCAACATAGGAATGGTTTTTTCAGGCAGATAGACACTATTGCCACGAATTCTTGCCTCGGCATCCAACGGCGAACCGGGCGGCATAAAACAGCTGACGTCAGCAATGTGAACACCCAGCACCCAGTTTCCGTCAGAATCTTTCTCCAGGCTTATCGCATCATCAAAATCTTTTGCATCCGGAGGGTCAATTGTAATAATCACTTTTCCGGTAATGTCATCTCTGGCACCAATCTGCTCCGAATCAAATTCATCCGCGGCCCTGCGTGCCTGGTCAATAGAATCGTCCTCAAATTCGTCAGGCAAATGATATTGGCGGATTATTGACCTTATCTCGCTTTCGTACCGCCCTGCTCTGCCGAGCACCTCGACAATCACGCCACGTGCTAGATACCTCTCCGTCGGATAGGAAAGTATCTCGACAACCACCTTATCCTTCTGCCTGGCACCTTTTGCACTAACATCGTCAACACTAATCGGCTCCACGAATCCTGTCCCATCCGGCTGAACAATCCATCCAATGGTCTCTTTCAATAAAGTCCCGACAAATTTGTTCTGCGCTCGCTCAAGAATCTCCACCACTTTGCCGCCGTATCTCATCTGGCCGCCGCGCCTGCCTTTTTTGACAACCTTGGCGGCAACAATATCACCGGTCATTGCCTCGGCTGTCGCGTCCGGTGGTATAAACAAATCGACGTGTGAATTGGGTTCGAGAGGTGTTACAAACCCGAATCCTTTCGGGTTCGCCCTGAACGTCCCTATGATTCGCCCGGACATCGAAGGCAGGCTAATCAAATTCCTGGCCCCTATAACCACATGCCCGGCCTGACGAAGTTGGTCAAAAGCCACCTTGAACTGTGGATAATCTTCCGAACTTACACCTAATGCCTTTGCCAATTGTGCCAGTTTCAGCGGTGTATAATCGGCGTGTTTCAACAATTTAACTATTCTTTTTTTGTAAATCTCAGCCATTCAACCAAATTCTTATGAAAACAAAAAATCGCCCAATCGATTTTTATACCGACTGGGCGCAATATTCATATAAAATCAAACCAAAAGCTCGGCCAAGTCCGAACACACTCTCCACAACGTTTTCCATCAGCAACAGGCCACTTATCCCTTTTGTGACTTAAGACTGTTAAGTTGCCTGGTAAGACGTGACTTCTTGCGTGCAGCGGTTCTTTTATGCATTGCGCTGGTGGCGGCAGTCTTGTCCAGCTTTTTAACAACAAGCCGGTACTGTTCGCTTGCAGCTTCCACGTCGCCCCCGCTCAATGCCGCCTCAAAATGCTTAATTTGCGTCTTTATCTGGCTTTTACGCTCGCGATTAGTCGCCCTTCTTTTGACATTTTGCCTGACTCTTTTCTTGGCTGATAACGAATGTGCCACTGTAATCTCCTGAAACTGTTGCTACTTTTGTTACAAATACTCATCCCGATTCATCGGGGCTCATCTGAAAAGTTGGTCCAATTTCTATATTCCTGGCTTCCCAAGAGGCATTAAGATGCGTTTGGGGTACTTCTTAATCTGTCTATTCGCTGGTGAACATCCTTGTATGCAAAATCCAACTGAGCTATTTTGCGATAAAGCTCCAGTGCCTTTTCACCATCGCCCTTTGCCTCATAAGTACGGGCGAGATTATACCGCAATTCCTTGGCAATGCCATCATCTTTTATCTCGTAGGAGTCTATTGCCCTAGTAAAAACATCGATTGCATCAGCAAACCAGCCTTTCATAAAAAAGCTCAGCCCTATTTTATCCATTGATGAAATCTTACGCCGCGGATCCTTCTGGGCCTCTTGGAACAGCGGTATCGCCTCGTCATATCGTTCAGCCCGGAGCAGACAAATACCATATTCATACTTGGCCCGCAAATCAGTCGGGTAATTTTCCACACAGAGACGGTAATGTTCCAATTCCGTACTGTTCAGCCGGGCTGACAACTCAGGAAAATGCGACTTCGCTTGCTCATCTTCGGGGTTGTTCTCAACAACAGTCCGGGCTTCTTTCATCATACGTTTAAGCTGTTTTATTCTTAACCTCCCCGCATGTTGTTTGAAGCTAAAATCGCTTTTAGTTTCATAAGTATCTTCCAGCAACTCTATTGCCTCATTCTCGGCTTCGTCGTTCTGCAAATCTGATAATGCCTCGGCTAAATTAAGTATGTTCTGAGGCAGGTTCGGCTCACTCGCTATCGCCTTTCTGGCTTCTTCAACCGCTGAAAGCCGGTAATCCTTAGTCTTGACAACGCTCTGCTGGGCCTGTAGCTTTTCCTGGGCATCACGGTCCTTTATAGATTGTCTGAAATCGCCCTCTAGGTCATATTTGCCCCTGGCAACAGTTAGTTCAGCCGAGAGTTCCTTAAACTCGTCCGCCAATTCTGCATCCTCCGGTTTAATCTTAAGGGCACACTGGCACGCAACAAGTGCCTTGTCGAACTCACCGACGGCTGCATAGCAATCTTTTAACAGCAGATATGTTTGAAAAGATGGCTTTTCGGCCGCATTATTCGTCTGGAACACCAGATTGCCAAGCCACACGGCCGTCTTCTTATAACCACCGGATGCCGCAGCCTTCAGCATCGCCTCGGCATATGGCAAATGTTCGGGGTCCTTCGCGAAAAGGTACTCGGCGTTCAGCATCTGCTCAAGCGGCGTTTTTCCTCGCAGCCGCTTTACTCTTTCCACCATTGAAGGCTTCTTGCCCCCTTTTCTCTGCCGCCGCAGCCCCAACTCACAAAGTGGAATATGACCCTCCTGCAGAGCATCCGGGGCGCAACGCAGACCCTCAAGGTACATATCGATGGCGTAATCGAAATTATCCGTTTCCGCCACCTTTCGGGCCCTTTCAAAAAAGACCCTCGCCTTGGCCAACATTTGCTCTTCTGTTTCTGACATAAAAGTCTAACCGGTCCCTTTTTCTGACGCGTTTTCAACCCGATTATCCTAATCTTTGGTCAATATTTGTCAACAAATAAAATTGCTTGTATAAAAAGTAACACTGTGCTATAAGGGACCCGAACGCCAAAGAGCACGTTCGCCAAGGACCCATTTGCCAAGCCCCGCAAGTGGGAATCTGAACAACAAAGGCCTATAGGATACCTGCAATTTATGCACTGTAGTTTAGGGAGAAACTGATATGATACCGGCCCTCGAGCATTATGACCCCCAGATTTACGAACTTATAAGACAGGAAAGGGCACGCCAGAGCGGCTCGATTCGCCTCATCCCCTCGGAAAACTACGTATCCAGAGCCGTGATGGAAGCCAGCGGAAGCTGCCTCACCAACAAATACTCGGAGGGTTACCCCGGCAGACGATACTACGAAGGCCAGCAGGTAACCGACCTTATCGAAAAAATGGCTCAGGAGCGGGCAAAAAAGTTGTTTAAGGCCGACTACGCAAATGTACAGCCGTATTCGGGCTCCGTGGCCAATTGGGCCGCATATCTGGCCCTGGCCAAACCGGGCGATACGATTATGGGTCTGTCTCTTCCATACGGTGGACATCTCACTCACGGCTGGAAAGTCAGTGTAACAAGCAAAATATTCAACTCCGTCCAATATGCCGTCAACCCGGAAACCGGCAGACTTGACTATAATCAGGTTGAAGAACTCGCCAAAAAACACAGGCCGAAAATCATCATCTCCGGGGCCACCGCGTACCCAAGAGAGATTGACTTTGAGATATTCGGTCAGATAGCCAAAAATGTAGGTGCGTACCACGTCAGCGACATAGCACACATTGCAGGGCTTGTCGTAGCAGGTATACACAAAAGCCCTGTACCTTATGCCGACATTGTATCTACCACTACTCATAAGACACTCCGGGGTCCGCGAGGCGGGATGCTGCTTTGCAAGGCAGAGCACACCGAAAAGGTCGACAGGGCCGTTTTCCCAGGCCTACAGGGCGGTCCGCATATGCACACAATGACCGCCGTTGCCGTCGCGCTGGCCGAGGCCGACACGCCCGAGTTTGTCGCCTATGCAAAGCAGATAGTCAAGAACGCCAAAGCCCTCGCCAAAAAGCTGCTCGAATACGGCTTTAATCTCTCTTCAGGCGGGACCGACAACCATTTAATATTAATCGATTTGCGAAATAAAAACGTGCTCGGCAAGAAATTGGCGAAAGCACTGGATAGAGCAAGAATCGTTACCAATTACAACACCACACCTTTAGACCCGGCTCATCCATCCGACCCCACGGGACTCCGGATAGGCACACCGGCAATTACCACTCGCGGTATGAAAGAACCGCAGGCTGAGCAAATCGCCACCTTTATAAACAAGGTGGTTGAGAACATTGATAATGAATCGGCTATCGAGGAGGTCGCGAAAGAAGTGTTGCTTTTAAGCTCTCAATTTCCCGTGCCGGAGCATTTCATCATACCAAATAAAAATAACCGTTTCGTATAGTACTTTACTGCGTAGCGCTGACGTATTGATTGTGAAAAAAATATTAACAATCAATAAAACAATTGCTAAAAGAGTTATTTAAAAAGCAGGCTCAGTTCAATAAGGAACCCGTTTCGCGCATATTGGAAGTGACAACCAGAAAATATCTATATTTTAGAACATGAGCGAAAATAAATTAAAAACAGCGGTACTTGGTCTTAACGAGAAAGGCCAACTTCTACTCGAAGCCGCATCTAAAATCGATTGCTTCCAGATTAAGGCCGTCTGTGACAAGGACGCTAAACTCGCCGAAAGCATGGGCGAAGAATACAACTGCACAGCCTACGACGATTACCGTCAATTGATAATACAAAATCAGTTCGATTGCTTGCTGGTCGCCGCAGGTATGTACAGTTGCGATGAATATATTCGAATGGCAATAAAAAAGAAATTCAACGTACTTAAGCTGGCCCCGGCAGCCAGGAACTTCGAAGAAGCCTCGGAATTTGTCCGTCTTGCCGAAGATGAAAACATAAAATTCGCCGTTGCCAATCCCAGCCGGTTTGCTCAGAGTTTTATTGCCTTACAAGAGTTCTTACAGCAAAACAGGATTGAGCAGGTTTTTCTCATAACCGCCTTCTGTGCAGTTGGTGATGAGAAGAACGCCGGCTGGCAAACCGACCTAAAACTGGCCGGCGGAGGAGTACTGTTGCGCGACTGTTACGAGATAATCGACCAGATGGTCTGTAATTTCGCCACTCCACAGCAAGTTTACTCGCTAAATACCAGCACGGCCGGCGACAGACAACAGCGGCTTTACCTGACGGAGGATATCGCGGTTGTAACAATGAAGTTTACCGACACGTCTTTTGGCAATCTAATAGCAGGCAAGGTCTTTGGCCCAAAACACAGATTCCTGAAAGTCTACGGTAAAAACAAAATTCTAACAGTCAGTGATACGAGGTTTACCGTCAGCGATGGTTTTGGAAGGACCAACGAGGAATTGGAATATGACGACAATAGGCTTGTCTGTATGACAAAATTACTGAAAAATTTTGCCCTAAGTATACTGTCACCCGACGAAAATAAACTCTGCAGCAGTGCAAGTGAGAACCTGAAGAATATGGCGGTCATTGAATCAGCCTATCTTTCGGCCCGCACCGGTATGCCGGAAGAGCCCGGCAGAATTCTGCAAATGGCGCAAACTGAGCCGATAAACATCTGGCCCGGCCACAAATAATTAAAAATAACCATTTGACAAATAAACCGATAAGTAATAGACTGTCCTTATAAGCCGCTAAGCGTATTGTTGTTAGTTATTTGGAGATTTTGCTATGGAAGACAGTAAGAAAAAACCGATTATGATCGGGGTTGTTGTGGGGTGCTTGGTTTTAGCCGGCGTAATAACCTTTGCAACTCGCTCAGGAGGCCCCGGCGGCATCAAGGACCTAAAACGCGGCGTAATCTACTGGGTCAAGTGCACCAATCCGGACTGTGAACACGAATGGGAGATGGATAGGAAAGATTACTTTCAGTATCTAAAAGATCACCAGGACCCTATGTCAATGGCAGCGCCTGGAATTGTCTGCGACCAGTGCGATGAGGAATCGGGTTACAGGGCCGAAAAATGCGAAGAGTGCGGGTTGATCTTCACCAGAGGTGCCGTCCCACACGACTTTGCAGACAGATGCCCCGATTGCGGTCATAGCAAAACAGAAAGGCTAAGAAAAGAAGCTCGCGCCCGTTAGCAATAGCAGGGCACGGCAAAAATCACACATAGCGGCTGCAAGCGGTTCATCCATATTCGGACACCGACGAGATACAGGTGCTGTTCCGGCCCCACCGAGTGAGCAAGTACAAAGAATAATCAGCTTTATCAAGCCCGACTTTAGGCAGGTCGGGCTTTTTTGCGCGAAGCTGCTCCTCACAAACCGCCAATATTCGCACACCCAAGTTCGGCTTGTCTTACTTACTTAACCTCCCCAATACCGCCCTGCGATACTCTTCTCTTCCTGTTTTCAGCCCTTCAAGGTTATGATACTTTGTCTGAATATTCGTAGTTAAGTATACAATCCGATTTTCAGGGTCTGGATGTGTTGAGAAAAACTCGATTGGTCTGGCTCTTTGCTCGTCTTGAAGCATCTGCATAGTTTCAACCATCCCGTAAGGGTCGTAGCCGGCCCGGACCATATAATCCAGACCCGCCACATCAGCCTCTTGCTCATCCTTTCTGCTGTACCGAAGACCCAGGATTTGCCGGGTCAAACCAGCCGCCGTTAAAACGGCCCGTGGCGTATCATCAGAAGTCACGGCTGAAAGCACAATCTCTATTCCAATCTCACGGCTGATATTAGCAGAGCTGTGTCGTGCAACAATGTGGATTGTCTCATGCGCCAATATAGCTGCCAACTGGGCCTCAGTCGTCAATTGCTCAAGCATCCCCCTTGTTATAAAGACATACCCCCCGGGCAGAGCAAGAGCATTAACCGACTTGTCCTTCAACGCTACGAAGTGATATTCCCACTCCATCCTGTGGCTAACGAGCGCGATTCGCTGACCAACGCTATCAACATAGTTCTGTAAGCCTTCATCGACAATCCTGCCTCCCATCTGCTTCTCAACCTCAGGAGCATACTTCTGCCCTATCGCAATGTCCTCATGTACAGAAATTAACATAAGCTGCTCTTCACCGGTTATCGGATTGACCGCACAGCCGCTGCAGACACACAAAAACACGCTTAATATCAGCCGCTTCAGTTTCTTGCACATAATCATACCCCCAACTTTAAAAATTTCTGTTTGAAAACCTGACCAATATCCATTATAAACTTGCTTTATTTTACGTGATAACAAAAAAACCATGAACAAGCAAAAACCCTGTCAAAACTGTAACCAAAAGCATGACTGCCAGGAGCTCTACCAGCAGCTGGGCCATGCCAAAGGCCCCTCGGTTGCCCTCAAGGCTGTGATTGCCTTCCTGCTGCCGCTCGCGGTTTTTATCGGCGCCTTGGCCGTTTTCGAAACATTCTCAGACCAGACTTTGAAGGCAGGACATCTGCATATACTGCTCGGTGTTCTGCTCGCCGCTTCAGCAACCCTCGCGGTGGTAATCAGCACAAAAGTAATAAATAGAAAACTCGGTAAAGCCAAATAATTCTAAGACCGTAATATGAAAATAAATACCAAAGGCAGATTATCTTTTCCCGGCGGGGTACACCCCCCGGAATGTAAAGACCTCACCTGTGAGAGCAAAATACAACCGGGCCCTGCTGTGAAACAAGTGGCTATAATGCTCAGCCAGCATATAGGTGCTCCTTGCCGGCCGACGGTCGAAAAAAAACAACAAGTCCAGGCAGGCCAATTAATCGGTGATTGCGATGCATTTGTTTCCGCACCCGTTCATTCGCCCGTCAACGGCACGGTAAAAGAAATCGCCCTCCAGTCCCACGCCGTCCTCGGCCGAAGCATGGCCGTAATTATAGATGCAGACCCTGACAACAATCCAACCAAACTACCCTGCTCCGAATTCAAAGATGGCTTTGACGAGAACAAATATTCAGCAGAGCAAATATGTGATACAGTGCACCAGACCGGCATCGTTGGTATGGGAGGTGCCGGATTCCCTACAAGGGTCAAATTGGAACCAAATCCCCAGATACCAAAAGAGACAATGATAATTAACGGGTGCGAGTGTGAGCCATATATCACCTGCGACTACCGCCTTATGCTTGAATGGACAAACCAGATTATCGCCGGGATAAAACTCGCAAAAAAAGCCGCCGGCTGCTCAGAGGTAATCATTGCAATCGAAGATAACAAGCCCCAAGCGATAGAGGTTATGAACTCAGCGCTGAAGGCTTACCCAAACGGTGATGATATTAAGGTTGTCCCCGTCAAGACAAAATACCCACAAGGCGGTGAAAGACAGCTAATAACAGCGACCCTGAAAAAGATTGTCCCAACCGGAGGTATACCTCCGATGATTGGAGTGCTTGTCCAAAATGTCGCAACCG
This sequence comes from uncultured Pirellulales bacterium, assembly GCA_964513655.1. Classification (GTDB taxonomy): domain Bacteria; phylum Planctomycetota; class Phycisphaerae; order Sedimentisphaerales; family Anaerobacaceae. The sequence goes on from CAZENQ010000032.1 coordinate 8,830, forward strand.
CTGCCGCAATTGCTGAAGCCGTAGTCACCGGTGCGCCGCTCACACACAGGGTTGTAACTGTTACTGGCGAGGCAATCGCCAATCCCGGAAATTACTATGTTGCCGTCGGAACATCAGTCGCCGAGCTGATAGAATTCTGCGGAGGAGTGACAAAAACCAGTGCAAAGGTTGTTCTTGGCGGACCAATGATGGGAATTGCGATCGCCGATTTGACAACTCCAATCACAAAAACCACTTGTGCCATAACAGTATTGACAAAAGAACAAATCGGAAAGGCCAAATTCGCCGGACGCCGGACCCCTTGTATTCGCTGCGGCAGATGCCTCCAGGCCTGCCCCGAGCACATAAACCCGACGAAAATCGCCCATGCTGTCAAAAATAATCTCTTCGATGTTGCAGAGAATTACTATATCAGTGCGTGCATTGAGTGTGGATGCTGCAGTTACGTCTGCCCGGCCAATATAGAACTCACAGGATACATCAAAACAGGCAAAATCTTTCTTGCCAGGCAGAGGAAAAAAATGCCGGAATAATGTGTCGCCCTGCTAAGTAGGAATCTATATAGATGCTCAAAAACATAATAGTTTCACCTGCGCCGCACATCAGTGAGCCGCTTTCTACCCGCGCGGTGATGATAGACGTCATAGTCGGTTTGGCTCCTGCGATGATAGCCGCCGGCTACTACTTCCGCATCTATGCACTTATACTTATATCTACCTGCGTTATCTCATCAGTCGCAACCGAGTGGCTCTGCAATGCAATCCGCAAGAAACCCAATTCCCTCGGTGACTTCAGTGCCGTCGTTACCGGCATAATACTTGCGCTTTCGGTTCCTCCGAGTTTGCCCGTCTGGGCGGCTATAATCGGCAGCGTCTTTTCCATCGCTATCGGTAAAATGGTCTTCGGCGGACTCGGCTCAAACATCTTCAATCCCGCCATGGTCGGAAGAACGTTTTTGACCGCCTGCTTCGGTATGCTTATGACAACCTGGACCGTCCCTGCCACAATCGATCCTGCAATGCCCAGAATCGCGCCTGACAACACAGTCCACGCGCGAACACAGGCAACACCGCTGGCCTGGAGCAAACAGGCCATAAAAAACAAGGCCGGAGTTCAGACTGTCAAAGACCAGATCCAAGCTACTCTCACGGGCGAAGTTGGCGGCTGTTTAGGCGAGACAAGCGCTTTGGCTCTCCTGCTCGGCGGTCTTTATTTACTGATAAGACGAACAATTAATCTTCATATCCCATTGGCTGTCCTGCTCTCTGCCTTTGCATTCGCAGGTATTGCCTACCTGATAAACTCAAACGCCTACATCTCGCCCTTGGCACACTTGACCACAGGAGGGATGTTAATCTGCGCATTTTTTATTGCCACCGACCCCGTTACCGCCCCCCCGACGACTAAGGGAATGTGGATTTTCGGAATCGGAACCGGAGCGATAATAATGCTCATAAGGATTGTCGGAGAGTATCCGGAAGGCGTCATGTATGCTGTCCTTTTGATGAATGCTGTAACACCTTTGATTGACAGGTTCTGCAAGTTGGTCCCCGCAGGAGGCAAACCGAATGTCTAAGATAAAACACTTCTTAGAACAAAGCTGGCTGCTGATTATCTCAGCATTTTGTTTCGGGTTGCTTATAGCAGTTACAAACGCCGCCTGGTCGCCCAGAATCCAGCAGAACGAAAAGGGCAAGCTCAACAACCTGATGACCGGACTGATAACCGAGGCTAAGAATTTCCAGATAACGATAGAAGACGTAGAGGTACTCGGCAAAAAGGGCAAGATAACTAAAACAGACATCTACCAGGCCCTTGATGATAGCGGCAGCAGCGCAGGCTTTGCGTTCGTTGCAACAGGTGCCGGCTTTGCGGATAAGATTAAACTTGTGATAGCAGTTGACGCAAAATGCGAGAAGTTCCTTGGATTCAAAGTCCTCTCAAGCAACGAAACGCCGGGCTTCGGCGACAGAATCAAGGAAGATTATTTCGGTGACCAGTTCAAAAAAGCTCCGGCAGGCGAACTCCAATTGGTAAAAACAGGCAACCCCGAAACAATCGATTCCGAAATCGTCGCAATAAGCGGAGCCACCGTAAGCAGCGAAGCGGTTGTAAAGATATTCAACACATATATTGACAAAGTAAAAGAACAGTTGCAGGCAAAGGAATTGAAAACAAATGGCCAATAAGACGTCAAGCGCACCCTTATTGGGAGAAACATTCATAGTGGGCTTGTGGCGGGAAAATCCGGTTTTCCGCCTGCTGCTCGGAATGTGCCCGACGCTGGCGGTTACCGCCGCAGTAAAGCCGGCCTTCACAATGGGACTTTGCGTCATCTTTGTCCTGCTCTGCAGCAATATAATAGTCAGCCTGATGCGAAACCTCCTGAAGCCCCACCTGAGAATATTGATGTTCACGCTGACAATATCAACCTTTGTCACCATAGCCGATTTGTTCCTAAGGGCCTTTCAGCCGACAATGAGCGAGGTACTGGGACCATATGTCCCGCTGATTATTGTCAACTGCATCATCATTTGCCGGGCTGAGGCCTGCGCCAGCAAAAACCGATTGTTTGTAAGTATTATCGATGCACTGGGAATGGGCGCTGGTTTTACGGTTACATTGTGCGTTTTAGCAGCGGTTCGAGAGATTCTGTCAACCGGTGCGATTTGGGAAATCAGAATTTTACCGGCCGGCTTCGTACCCTGGGCCGCAATGAGAATGCCGGTGGGAGCTTTTATAACTTTGGGACTGCTGTTAGGACTCGTAAACGTCGCCACTAAGAGAAATGCTTAAGGAAAAAGATTTATGGACACACTGAACATTTTACTGATGGGCTTTATATCCATCGTCCTAATCAATAACCTCGTTTTCACAAAGTTCCTCGGCATCTGTCCCTACCTCGGCGTATCAGGCCGGATTGATATGGCCTTCGGTATGGGCATGGCGGTTACCTTCGTTGTTACCCTCAGCGGCACGCTCACCTGGCTGATTGACCATTTAATCCTCATGGGCACACCATTGGAGGTCACGCGATACGTCTGCTTCATACTGGTCATCGCCGGTGCCGTCCAGCTTGTCGAAATGTATGTGCGAAAATTCTTCCCATCTTTGTATGAGAGCTTCGGCATATTCCTGCCGTTGATTACTACTAATTGTGCAATCCTCGGACTGTGCCTCTTCATAAACCTCTGGGAGATTGACAATCTGCTTGAAGCAGTGGTCCTGAGCTTCGGCGCCGGTATCGGCTTTACTATGGCAATTTGCATCATGGCCGGCATCCGTGAGAATCTGAATCTCGCTGACGTCCCCGAGTGCCTCAAGGGCGCACCGATTACACTAATTACCGCTGGCTTACTTACTCTGGCGTTTATGGGTTTTGCAGGAATGATAAGATGACCTTAGCTGATGTTTATCAATTATGGAACAGTGCCTGGCCCGCCGGCGCAACAATGCTCGGCCTTGGCAGCGGTTTCGCAGTAGTGCTCCTGATTGCGAGCGAAAAGCTGAAGGTTCAGGTCGACCCCAAAATCGAGCAAATCCACGAGGCCCTGCCGCAAATCGACTGCGGTGCCTGTGGCTTTGCCGGCTGTACATCGTATGCTAAAGCGGTCGCCGGAAAACCGGCTTTGATTGGCAAGTGCGCCCCTGGCGGCTCGGAGACGGCTGGGAAGATTGCGGAAATCTTGAACCTGCAGGTCAGTGAATCAGGCCCCGCCCAAAGGCCAATCGTCCACTGCCGAGCCCATACCGAAGACAAGACATATTACGGCCGATACCAGGGCATACTAACCTGCACGGCCGCAAACGCCCTGCCAACCGTTCAGGCCTGCAAATTCGGCTGCCTCGGCTACGGCGACTGCGTAAGTGCCTGCAAGTTCGACGCCCTTCACATCATTGATGACCTGGCAACCGTTGACTATGAAAAATGTACCGGCTGTACGGCCTGCTCAAAGGCCTGTCCCCGCAACCTGATTGAAATGGTTCCCTTCCGCCACGAAAACGTGATGACCGTCGCCTGCAGCAACAAAGAGACCGGCAAGGCAACACGCTCAATGTGCAAAGTCGGCTGTATAGCCTGCGGCATCTGCGCAAAACAAACCGACCTGTTTTCCGTCGAGGACAATTCCGCACGGCTCGATTACGAAAAATACCAGCCTAACGAGCAGACCGAAACCGCCTTCAACAAATGCCCCACATGCGTCATCGTCTACCGCGGCCCATCCGCTCCACCGCCCCGCCAGCCAAAACAAAAACCCGCCGCCAAAACTACCACCGCTTAAGCAATATCGATTATACAATCACTCGATAAAACTTTCCGCGCCGCTGCTTTTTATAAGTTCATATCCCGGCGCCGACGTTACTAAAATCGCCTCCGTATCCGTCCTTCCTTCGATCAGCCCCAGGCCCTCTTCCACCCCCACCACACTGACCGCTGTGGCCAGCAAATCGGCATCAATTGCGCTTTTCCCGATTATGGTCACGCTCGTCAGCTCATCGCTGCCGTATCCGGTTTCAGTATCAATGATATGACTGTACCTCTCGCCTCCTATAAAAACAGATCGCTGATAGTCCCCGCTCGTAGCGACCGCCGCATCCGTCAACTCCAAAACCATTAGGATTTGACCCTGCCCGGGATCATCACCAACCGCCCTCGAGTCCTGCAGCCCGATTCGCCACCTCTCTTTCCCCTCCGGCGGCGCACCAAAGCATCTAATGTCTCCACCAATATCAACCATCCCACCGAGCGCACCTTCTTTCTGCATCGCCTCAACCGCCTTGTCAATCGCATATCCCTTTGCTATACCCCCCAAATCCAGTCTCATCCCCTCTACCGCAAACCTGACACTCATCTCATTGCTATCGAGTAGCAGCTTATCATAACCGACACGAGAGCGCGCCTCCGCAAGCTCAGCGTCAGAAGGAACGGAATTCATCTCTTCCGCCGAACGCCAAAGGTCCACCAATGGCCCAACCGTAACATCAAATGTGCCCTCTGTAAGCTTGCTGAACTCCACCGCTTTTTGCAAAACCTCATACGTTGGCTCGCTTACCTTAACCGCTCTTTTAAAACCTGCTCGATTGACTTCGCTTATTTCCGAGTCCTCCTTGTAGTCACTCATCAGCTCATCAACCTTCGTAATTTCCGCGAAAGCCGCCTCAATACTCCGCTTGGCTGTATCTGCTTCCGCTGCAACGCCAATTACGCGGGCAAATGTCCCCATAACCACGCGCTTGCCGCTGTCAACATCAGCTCGACCGGCAAGCCAAATCGATTCTCTCAGCGGCTTAACAAAAAAGTACACCGCCGCAGTAATCAAACAAAGCCCGACAATAATCTCAATAAATATCCGGTCCTTCTTGCTCATAAAAAACCTTTCAATACCGCCGACTTGATAATTGATAACCGCACAATAATCAATAGAAAATAATCATTAATCAATTTATAATGCCGCAGTGAACAAAAAAGAAACGACAATATTATCCGACCGCGTTGACCGGGAGTTTCTGCCGTTTGTCCGCAGGCCCGGCAGATACATCGGCGGCGAAATAAACCAAATAAAAAAAGACCTCTCAAAATGCGACCTTACCGTCGCCCTCTGCTTCCCGGACGTTTATGAAATAGCTATGAGCTATCAGGGTCTCGCAATTCTCTACGATATCATCAACAAAATGCAGGATGCCGCGGCCGAGAGGGTCTTTGCCCCCTGGATTGACGCCGAGAAAGTTTTACGCGAGAAACAAATCCCGCTGTTTTCTCTGGAATCAAAAGCGGCCCTGAAGGACTTCGATATCGTCGGCTTTAGCCTGACCAATGAGCTTTGTTACACCAATGTCCTAAATATGCTCGACCTCGGTGGCGTCAATATCCGCAGCGTCGACCGCAATGAAAACGACCCGTTGATAATTGCCGGCGGCGCAATGGCAAACTGCTGTGAGCCCATGGCCGATTTTGTCGACCTCTTTGTACTCGGTGAAGCCGAAGATGCTATAGTCGAGCTGATACAATTGATAAAGACTCAGAGAAAACCCGGCACGACTAAAAAAGAAATCCTCCTTCACGCCGCTAAACAATTTGACTGGGTCTACGTCCCCGCCCTATATAAATTTCAGGCTGATACAGCAACAGCAAAATCACTCCAGCCGATTTCCCCTGATTTGCCAACACAGTTCAAAAATGCCGTCGTTGAGGATTTCGAAAATGCTCCTGTCCCGCTTGCACCGATAGTCCCCTTTACACAGGCCGTCCACGAGCGGGTCAGTGTCGAAATCATGCGGGGCTGCCCCGGCCGATGCAGATTCTGCCAGGCCAGCTTCTGCCGAAGGCCTGTTCGCTGCCGAAGTGTTGAGAAAATCACCGACATCGCAAAAAACTGCTACCACGCAACTGGTTTCGATACGGTCAGCCTGCTCAGTTTATCAACTGCAGATTATCCAAAACTCGAAGAATTAGTCGCCCGGCTCCACGAATACTTCCGGGACAAATATGTCGGCCTGTCCCTGCCCAGCCTCCGCGTCGACCGACAGCTAAAGCTGATACCTTTACTGGTCAGTTTGGTAAGAAAAGGCGGCCTGACAATCGCCGTTGAAGCAGCCAGCGAAAAACTAAGACAAATAATCAACAAGCCCCTCAAAGACCAGGATTTATTTGCCGCTGTTGAGGCTGCCTACGGTGCAGGCTGGCAGAAACTCAAATTATACTTCATGATCGGCCTGCCCGGAGAAACGCAGCAGGACATAATGCAGATTGTGGATTTGTCGTCCCAACTCGCGCAGCTCCGCAAAAAAGTCAATGGCAAAACCGCCCAAATCAATATCACAATAAGCTGGTTCGTACCAAAGCCCCACACCCCCTTCGCCTGGCTCCCGCAAAAACCAAAAGAATACTTCGAGCAGGCAAAACAGCTAATACTCAACGAGAAAAGAAAACTCCATGCAAAATCCCTTCAGTTCAAATTCCACGATATAAACCGAAGCGTCCTCGAATCTGCTATAGGCCGCGGCGACAGGCACCTATGCAGCGTCATTGAAGCTGTCTGGAAACAAGGAGCAAGATTCGACCTGTGGGATGAATGTTTCGACTACGAAATCTGGAAAAAAGCGTTTGAAAAATTCGGTGTGAATCCCGACTCCGCCGCACAAATTGAATTTGCCGCCGACGATAATCTACCATGGGAACATCTCGGCGGCCCGGACAAAAAATATCTGCTCACTCACCTGGACAAAGCAACGACACAAACTAAAAGCTAAGTCCAAACCCCCGGCATCATGCCTCACATTTTCTTCATACCTGCCGGCAATTCTATTCCGACGCGACCTTTGGCCTCCCTGAAATCTACTAAAATCTTGGTCGCAGCCTCCGGCTCATCCACAACCGTAAAGACATCCATATCTTCCGGGGATATATGTTTGTATTCGCCGAGCATTGTTTCCTTCATCCACTCAAGCAAACCTCCCCAATAGTCGCTTCCCATCAAAATCACAGGGAAAGATGCCTGCTTTAATGTTTGAATCAGTACCAGCGATTCAAAAAACTCATCCATAGTCCCGTAACCACCGGGCAGAACTACGAAACCATGAGCATACTTCAAAAACATCATCTTACGGCAGAAGAAATACCGAAAGTGCAGCGACAGATTCTGGTACTCATTTGGTATCTGCTCCAGCGGAAGTTCGATATTCAGCCCGATGCTCTTGCCGCCCGCTTCTGCCGCCCCTTTATTTGCCGCTTCCATAATCCCGCTGCCGCCGCCGGTTATCACTGCAAAGCCCGCCTTCGCTATCTCACAAGCCGTTCTCTCGGCAAGTTTATAGTATCGCTCCTGTGGCTTCGCACGCGATGAACCGAAAAACGACACTGCAGGGCCTATGGAGGCAAGCTCGTCAAATCCTTCCACAAACTCAGCCATCACCCTGAATATCCGCCACATGTCCTTTACCGGACTATCTATCATATCCATCATAGAGAAAACCTTTCCTGCAAAACTATCTCATACCAAACCTTACCACAAATCCGGCCTGTTCGCCGAGGGACAATATCTCGAAATCGGACAGTTCTCACAGTCCGGCTTGCGGGCCTTGCAAATATTCCGCCCGTGAAGAATCAGCACGTGGCTGAAGACCGTCCACTTCTTCTTTGGTACTATTTCGGCCAAATCAAATTCCAGCTTTACCGCGTCATGGCTGTTTTCAGACAGCCCCAACCGCCGGCTCAGCCGAATAACGTGCGTATCGCACATTATCGCCGGCTTGCCGAACGCATTGCCCAACACACAATTTGCCGTCTTTCTGCCCACGCCGGGCAGCTTCACAAGCTCCTCCATAGTATCCGGAACCGCGCCACCGTGTTGCTCTAATACCGCCTGGGATGCACCCTTGATACTGATTGCCTTATTCCTGAAAAATCCGGTGCTTCGTATATCGTCCTCAATCTCACCTAATTCCGCCTTCGCCCAGTCCTTCGCCGACGGGTATTTCTTAAATAGGCCCGGCGTTACCATATTTACCCGCGCGTCCATGCACTGCGCGCTCAATATCGTCGCAATCAAAAGCTCCAAAGGATTGCCGAATCGAAGCGCCGTCGTCGCCTTCGGATAAGTCCTCATCAGTATCGGATAAATCTTCTTTACCCGCTCGGCCGCCTCCGCCTTCTCAACCTTTATCTTTGCTTTTCTTTTGGCCATGGGGACTACTTCGAAGCGAGCTTCTCCAATAATGCCTTCAGTTCACCGCCAAAAGACTTATCCCGCCACCTCACCGGCTCAGCTTCACCCGGTGCAAAGAACATACTCACCGGCACCCCCGGCTCATTATAAACATTCTTCAGCGCCTCCGTCGCCGGATAGTCTCTCGCCGTGGTATCGGCCTTGATTGCCAATACATTCTTCTCCTCGATTAGACTCGCTATATCCTCTCGCGAGTACACCAGTTTTTCAACCGCTTTACAGCTCAAGCACCAATCAGCCGTGAATTTAATTAATACGGGCCTGTCCGTACTCAGGGCAGACTCTATCACAGAACCATCGTAAGACTGCCAGTCAATAAGAACCTTCGCCGGCCTTAACAATCCCCAGCCCCCAACAACAGCTAAGCCGACCGCGATAATTCGCACAAGCCATTTCCGAACGGGTTTCGTGTTGTAGCTCACCCACCCGCCCCACATCCAGACACAGAACGCAAGCACCACCGCAAAATAAAGCAGCCCCGTCCTGCCTTTCTGCGGATACACCGTTATCATCCACGCCGCTATCGCAAGCAGAATAAATCCCACCCCCTGCTTAAATAGTTCCATCCATCGTCCGGGTTTGGGCAGCTTCTCAACCAATCCTGGAATTGAAGTAAGTACCAAATATGGTACCCCCATACCAACCCCGATAAACATTATCGCAATCGTCGCCGGCAGCAGCGGCTGACCCTGCGCCCATGCAAAAGCCGCAGCCAAAATCCCAAAGCTGCACGGCGTACTCAGAATCGCCGCCAGAAAGCCCATCCCGATAGTCCCGGCATACCCCTCGCCTGAACCGCTCTTGCCGGTTACCGACGCCGGCAGAGTAATTGTAAAAACATCGAACATAAAAAGCGCCAAAACCACTAACAAAAACGCCATCCCCGCCACAAAAGCAGGATTGCGGAACTGGTCACCCCACTGAAGAGCCGTCCCGTAAAGCACCTGCAAAACAATGTTCGCTCCGGCAAGAACGGCAAAAAACAGCAATATCCCAAGGCAGAAAGCAAACCCCATAGCCATTGTCTTGCCCTTGCCCTTCTTTGCCTGCTCAACAAGCCGCAAAACCACAAGTGGCAGCACCGGCCAGACACACGGCATAATATTCAAACTCAGACCCGCCAAAAACGCCAATCCAAGAGCAAACCACATCGGATAGCTCAATCTCTCATCTAAGAAAACAGGCCCACCAGCCATCCCGGGTTCGACCGCCTCCGGCACAGCAAATTTAGCCTCGCTCATCGCCGCGCCAAATTTAAGATTTGCACTCAACTGCCCGAAATCCGGCATACGACATTGAACGTCCGAGCACACCGCCCCCTCAATATCAATCCTGACACCGATAGGACTATCCCCCGGAACAAGAGGACTCACACTAAATGGCAGAAATACCGTAAATTTGTCACTGAACACCTCAAGCTTCTTGCCTAAAACCTTGTCAAAGTACAAATGCGGTTTGGGAAATATCGGCTCAGAAAAATTTATGTAATCTTTTTCCGCTGACGGCTTAAGCCTAAGATTCATACCCCCCGGAGCCGTCGCTGCAGATGCATAAAAGTGCCAGTCTTCTTTTGGCTCAAAATGAATCGCCAATGCAGATTTGCTGCCCGGCTCAACAACTTCATGTTGCTTTTCAACAGATATAGTAACAACATCGCTCTTGATTATACTGCCAGCCGGCGCAGCAAAACTAATGGCAGCAAAAATCAAAACCAACCACCAAATGACAACAGCTTTTTCCCGCATAAAACACCTTCAATGGTATGAATAAAGACAATATTAGTCAGCCGACTTCTTCTGTCGTTTCTCTTTCTCTGGGTTCGGCTGCTCACTCTTGGCCTGCTCGGCAGCCAACAAGTCGGAAACCGTGGGCTTGTCCAGCTCGCCGCCTTCCAGAATCAGGTTCACATCATCTGCGTCGAGAGTTTCATATTTCAGCAGGGCCTTCGCCACTCGCTCAAGTTTATCTTTGTTTGCCTCTATTAATGTTTTTGCTTTTTTGTATGCCTCTTCGGTAATCTTTTTCACCTCGCTGTCGATTGCTTCAGCCGTCCTCTCCGAATATTCCTTCTCACCCGGCATAAAGTATATCATGTCCCCAAGCCCCACGTCCGGCCCGTAACTGATCAGACCAAGCTGCTCACTCATACCCCACGTCAAAATCATCTGCCTTGCAATCTTCGTCGCCTGCTGAATATCATTCTGTGCCCCGCTCGATATGTCATCACAAAATAGGTCCTCCGCAATTCGCCCCCCGAAACACACCTGCAAAAGGGCCATACAATATCTCTTCGTAAAAATCGTACGGTCTTTTTCCGGCAGTGCAAACGTCGCTCCGCCCATCGGACCGCGAGGAATGATACTCACCTTATGCAGCGGGTCCGCGTCTTCCAATAGAGATTGCACCAGCGTATGACCCGCCTCGTGATAGGCGGTAACCTCCCGCTCTTTTTCATCTATTACCCTGCTCTTTTTTGCCCTTCCCCACCGGACCTTGTCCCGCGCTTCCTCCAGGTCTGCCATCTCAATGCAGTCTTTATTACCCATTGTTGCCGCCAGAGCTGCCTCATTAATAATAGCTGCCAAATCCGCCCCGCTGAACATAGGTGTCCCGCGCGCCAGTCTTTCCAGATTCGCGTCAGGTCCTAATTTCACCTTCTTTGCATGAACCTTCAGAATATCGACCCGGCCTTTCAAATCAGGAAACGGCACGAAGATTTGTCTGTCGAACCTCCCCGGCCGAGTCAACGCATGGTCCAGAATATCGCCCCTGTTCGTCGCCGCTATCACTATTACCTGGTCGTTGGTATCAAACCCGTCCATCTCAACCAAAATCGCATTCAGCGTCTGTTCCCGCTCGTCATGCCCCCCGCCCATATAGCCGGCTCCGCGCTTGCGCCCAATAGCGTCAACCTCATCAAGAAAGATGATACACGGCGAATTGTCCTTCGCCTGTTTGAACAGGTCTCGCACACGTGATGCACCCACACCGACAAACATCTCCACGAAATCGCTGCCCGATATAGTCAGGAACGGAACATCCGCCTCGCCCGCTATTGCCTTAGCAAGCAGTGTCTTGCCACAGCCGGGCGGGCCAACAAGCAAAACGCCGCGGGGAATCCTGCCGCCCAAACGCTGAAATTTCCTCGGGTTCTTCAAAAACTCGATTATCTCCGCCAGTTCCTCCATTGCTTCCTCTACACCCGCGACGTCCCTGAATGTCACCTTCACCCGGTCCTTGCTGTGCACTTTATGCCTGCTTCGACCGAACGACATCAGCATTCCGCCGGCCCCGCCGCGAAGATTACGAGCAAACATAAAATAGAATATCCCCACCAACAGAATTATTGGAAGTATCATCCCCAGCAGATTATAAAGCCACGTACGAGGCGGCTCACTGTCATTCTGTACGTCGTGTTCCTTCAATAATTGCCCAAGCCACTCGCCGTGCACCTCCGGCTTGTAATACACCACAAAAGCAGCCTTGCCCTTGCCCCCCCTGCTGGCAATACCAATCTCATTGAATTTACCTATTATCTCCGTGTCCTTTACAGTGACCCTCTCGACGTGTTTGTTCTGGATATGATTGATAAATTCATCCCAGCGAACCTCCTCAACACTCTGCCACTGCTGCAGCAGCAGCATCGCCGTGAATATCACAATTGCAATTATCAGCCAGCTAAACGGCCCCGTCCTGTAGCTCGGCAGCGGCGCCTTCTTACCGCCTCTGCCCTTCGGGCCCCGACCCCCTTGAGGTGATTTTTTGTTTTGCCCGTCACTCATATCTTGTATCTCGCGGTTCGCGATTCGATTCACGCCGAGTAATTCACAAATTTACCATTCCTTTTCCATTAATTCTACGACTCTCTGTGCCAACTTGTTTGCCGCAAGAGCCGATGCATACCGAAAGCTCTGGTTCTGCCACTCTGAGTAGCTCGCTGAGGCGCTCACCTGTTGGTTGTCTACCAGTAGCTCTCCGGTCTTAAGATTCTTCCAGTTAACCACGGCCTGCACCTCCACCTCCTTTTCCAGTGCCCGTCCTACCCGCCGTTCCGCACTCAAAACCGTTTCACCAACTCGTACTATCTGTCCGCTCAGCACGCTGTCGGCCCGGTCCCTGCTCGAGATTACCTTATACTGCGTCTCCGCCTCGATACGCTTGGCTACTGCGTCGGTTAAATCGTATTCCACCCCCCGCCGAAAGCTTTGACTCTCAAACATCTCCACATAAACGCTGCTGACCTCTTCCGTAAAAAGCGACTCGTTCGAGTACCCGCCCGTCTCCGCACACCCGCAAAAAACAAGGCCGCAAACAATCGAACCGACCAATATCCCAACAGTCTCGCGTCTACAAATCTGTAATCTATTCTTCATTTCTTTGTCTCTTCCCCGCTCAGGTCACTAATCATTCTTTCCTTTGCCATCTTTGCCGCTGTACTCTCCGGCCAATTATCCAGAACCATCTGATAATAAAGATTCCCCGCCTGCTTGCTCCCGCCCTTATGATAATATTCGCCGATGCCAAACTGCTTATACGCTAATTGCTCATCTATCTGCTTCAGTCTCTCATCAATATCCATCTCTTCCGCATCCCGCGGATATCGCAGTTTGAATCTTTCATAATAACTCTTCGCACTGACCAAATGCGTCGAATCATACCTCGGCCCCCTGTACGCGGCGTGCTTGCACCGCGCCATGCCAAGAAGCGCATCCTTGCCGATTTGCCCTGTCGGCCAGCGCGATGATATCCCCGACCACTTATCAAACGCATCGATAAACTTTCCCCTCCTCTCATAACTCTCAACTATCGCCAGGGCCGCCCTCCTCGCAATCGGTGAATCGCCCCTCCGCTCGCTAATCTTTTCCATAATCCTCTCGCCCTCTGCGTATCTTCTCATCTTGAATATACCAAGCACCCTCCTTTTCTGACCCCCTAAATAAGCTGTACCTATCGAAAACTGCCGGTCCAGCACCGCTTCATACAGTTCGCTCTGTGGATATTTACTCAAAACCTTCTCATACGCCCTGTCCGCCTTGCTCAATTTCCCCCCGCAAAACAGCACCTCCGCCTCGAGAAAGGCGTCCAAATCCGCCCCGGCAATCTCCGGAAAGTCCTCCTTAAGCTGCTCTATCGTCTGCCCCACGGCCTTGGTCTCGCCCATATTGACCATCTTCTTTATCTCGGCCACCGCTAACACATACTTGTCCTCCGCCGACACCGCCTTCCACTGCTCACCTCGCTCCAGACGCCACGTCTCCTCTGACATTACCAGCGAAGCTGATAACAGCGTTATCACCCCCACACCGACTATAATTCGCTTTCCATATCTGGACATAACCTTGCTCCAGCATTATCGACCATTCAGCGCCAATCAATAATAATCAATCAACGCAAAATAATCAACCAAAAACGCACTTCTCAAAATCATACCCAAATCCTTCCAAAAACCTCGAAAAAACCTTGCATTTCTCCCCTGTTTGTGGTAAAATTACCAAAATTGTTAAAAAAATGCCCAAATAATGCAAACGAGCGGAAAGATGCCCAAACTAATCATCCCAGCCCTCATCCTGCTCCTGGCCGCCCCGCCCACCGGATGATTATAATCCATCGTCGGTTTGGCTCAGCATGGGTAATTAAACCTATATTTGAAAACTAAGGTATTAGCCTATGAAGCAAAAGAGAAAGTTAAGATATATACAGGCGTTGGCAATACTATTTCTTGTCATAGGTTCAATTGGATATTTCGCGCCTTATCTGTTTGCCCCCTTTCATTCCTATACTGAATTACCCAACAGTGAACCACACGGCATTGCTATTGATAAAGAAGGGAATATTTACTGTGGTTCTAAAGGCTACACTGGTAGAATACAAAAGTATAGCCCTGATGGCAAATTCATTCGTGGATTTGACACACACGGTGGCACTTGGCGAGGAACGGATTTCGGATTCTATTTTAATGGTGAAGGCAATCTTTGCATCCTGTTTTCTGGATTATCGCGATCTAAGAGAGACTCATTTTACAGACTAACTATATATGATTCAAAGGGAAACGCACTAAAAACTGAAGAATACACAAAACCGGGGACAGACTATTTTAATCCGGTTAAGAACCAGGTAGTTGATTCAGCGGGAAATACTTATATATTCAAAGGGTTTTTGTTCCCAAGGGTTATAAAACAGACACCGGAAGGCGGCGCATCAATTATAATAAGCACACCCATATGGCTGTGGTTTTTCCAAGCGCCCTTTCCAGCTTTTGCTTTCTTCTTTGTTTCGATACTTATCTTAGTTTATCTCAGTGATGGTGCAGCATACCTCGAAGCCACTCTAAAAGATTTATCAGATAGCAAAAAGCGTAGAAAGATTATAATGGCTGCTTTAGTTATTCTCTTATTCATCTTCGCCGCAGTAGTTTTGATTTTTGTCTGCCGTAAAACATATCCAGCTATCATTATTTTTGCATTCATCAGCTTCGGAGTTATGTTTGTTTTGGTTGGACTGGTTTCGTTGGTGTATGCGTTGAAACGAACGTGGTATTATCGGAAACATTACCCAGAGTTTTCAGACAAGCGTGCTATATGCTCGATAAGAGAGCGCCTTGAATTTGCCAAAGCCATACGGGAGACAACCGCCAATGACCCTTTATTGCGCAAAATGGAAGCCAAGATGAGTAAATTTGTCAAGATTTGTTTCGTGGTTTGGTTTGTTATTCTCATAATTGCCGCAATCACCATTATTAGGATTGGACCAATTCTGAAATAGTTACGTAATCTGTAAGGAATTGCTAGTAACCAGCGAACTCAAAGACGGATACCTGTTCTACGCCAACGACACAATCAAAATAAAACACAACCGCTGACATATTATTCGGAAATTGTTAAAAACCGGATTGCATAAACCACGCAGCGGTAAGTTACGCTAAAGCCGATGTAAAGCGCCCCGCCACTCTACGATACGTACTCGTCCCTCGCCTCCGCGATGAATCTCAGCATCTGGTCCGCCTGGCTCTGGACCTCCGGGTCAAAGCTCGTCACCCTCGCATTCCACTTGCGATACTCCTCCGTCAACCGCCCCCGCGTCTCCTCCTCGCTCATATCCGAACGAACTCCGAGTATCGTCTCCGCATCCTCGACCTCGTGCATACCGACCGGCAGGATTTTACCCATCATCGTCCGGAACCGCTCGCCGTCAAGTTCCAGCCAGTCCGCAATATCCTGTAAAAGGGCCACTTCCTCCGTAGCCGCAACGCCGTTGGCCCGCGCTACCCACATGCAAAACTCCAAAATATCGTAACGCTCCGCCACAGGAGCTATCTCGACGATTTCCCTGCAGATTTTATATGGGTTGATTTGATTGCCCTTGCGGAAGAACTTGATGGTCTTATCCAGCGCCTTCTTGAATTTACGCCGGGCCTTCTCCGGAGCCCCCGATAAATCGATGTTCGCCCCCGCCCATTCCTTTATCACCGCAACTTCCGCATCATGTACTTTCTTGTCCGCCGCGCTGACGGCGAATCCGAGTGCCACCGCTAACGTCTTCGCGCGCTGGACATTGTCCTGCAAATCCAGGTACCCACGTGCAAAATTTTTATAGGTAAAATAACACCTCGCGCAGTCAAGCTGCCCGCCGGTCTCCGCAGACAGCATCACAACAATAAACTGTAACTTCCTGTCACCCTTACGCGCAAACTCCAGCCAGTCAACAGGTATCTGCGCAACGCTAATCCAGTCCGACCACGTGCTGTCCGCGCTGGGAAGCTTGCCTAATTCCGCCGTATAGCAGAAGACCGACGACTCTTCTATCTGCTGCCTTTGGACCCGTGCCCGAACCTCCCCCGCATTTCCGGCTCCATCCGTAACATCTTTGATAAATACCCGAACTGCTGTATTGTGCATGTCGCTGGGCGCATGAATTGAACCGCAAATCTCCACCCCGAACGCATCAGAAAGCCAGTTGCCCGCCTTGTGTCTCGTCAGGTGGGCCCGGCAGTTAAGCACGCCTAAATCAGGCGGGGCCATCAGCGAATCGGTCTCGTCCGCTTCATGGGAAAACCGTAGGAAAATGCCCCTCACAAAACCTGCAATCTCGACCACCCCGGGCAATTTCAAAATTTTCTCCAGAAGTGCGCCCATTTAAGTCCCCGCAGCAAGCTTTACTCAACCTTGACTGTCTCCATTTTCTCGGCTATCTCCTTCACCTCACCCCGTGACATCTCGCCGTCCTTGCCAAGACAGAAATCAACCTCGAAAACCCTGCCGGACTCGACGTCCTCGAACTTGCAGTGCATTCTTTGATTTACATCATAACTGTACGTAACCTTGACGGGACACTTCGCCGCCCTGCCCTCAGGAAGCTTAAACCTGTGCGTCGCAATCTTGTTCACGTACTCAACCGCCGTGTCCTCACCCTGCGTCACCGTCACCTCAAGCTCCGTCTGCCCCTCGCTCATCGTATAGAACATCTGTGACGCCTTGCACGGCAGCGGGGTATTCTTCTTCAGGATAATACGATTCTCAACCACCCGTCTGCCCGTCTCCTTATCCAAAGGAGCGCAAATAGTCCCGTAGCTGTGATTGCAGACATCCGTCAGGTTTATATCCTGCAGCCCGCCAATGATTCCGGCCGGCACCGCTTCCGGGTGCTCTCGCATCATCGTCAGTCCCGCATGCAGGGCAGCGCCAAGACCGACGCATTCGTCCACATTGACCGTCGCCTCGGGCTCAGACCCGAACTTCTTTTTCAGTCCCTCCCGGACCAATGGAATCCGTGTGCTGCCGCCTACCAAAAGTACCGTATCAATTCCGGACGGTTTCACCCCCGCCTCTTCAAGGGCCACATCCAGCAGAATATCCGTACGAGATACCAGTGCAGAAATCGCCTTTTCAAACATCTCGCGAGTAATTTCAACCTTTACATTCCCCGCCGGCCCGTACAGCATCTTCTTCGCAGACTGCCGCCTCGACAAAGTCTTCTTAATGTCCTCGGCCTCGTCCTCGTACTTTGCCCTGTCCTCATCCGAATTTATCAGCTCCGCATCGAATTTATCCCTGTAGCTCTGCTCTAGCATCTTCAATATCTCATTGTCGAAGTCGATGCCACCCAGCGCGTGGTCTCCCTGCGAACAGACTATATCCATCTGATGCCCATTGACGTCCAGTATGGTCACATCAAACGTCCCTCCGCCGAGGTCATACACCAGCACCTTCCCCGAAACCTCTCGCCCGGCGGCATAATACAGCGCGGCCGACACCGGCTCATTCACAATACCAATTACGTTCAGACCCGCCATGGTCCCTGCGTCCATCGTCGCCTTCCTGCGGACCTCGTCAAAGTGCGCAGGAACGCTAATCACCACGTCGCGGATTTCACCAAGCTCGGCTGAGCTGTCCTGTTGGAGCTTCTTAAGTATCAGGGCGGACAATTCCGCAGCAGTCCAGTCCTTGCCGTCGATATTCTTATGGTACTTGGCATCTCCCATATGCCGCTTTATCCACCGAACCGACCTCTCTGGATTCAGATGCCGTGAATTAACCGCCTCAATACCCACCCGGATTATCTCGCGGTCTTCCTCATCGAAGAAAATCGCAGAAGGAGTAAGCCTTTCACCATCGGCATTCGGCACTATCTCCGGCTTGCCGATAGCATTCAGAATCGACAACGCCGAAAAAGTCGTCCCGAGGTCTATACCTGCTATATTAGCCGTCTTAGCCTCCTTCTTGGCCGCTTTGGGCTTCTTACCACTGGTTTTGCTCTTCTTCTTAACCATTGTACGCCTCTTATTTCACAATCTCACTTTGCAGTACGCGACACCGCAACGGTCTCCCATATAATAGACCTAACCAAACAGCTTCACCTGGGCAGTGCGCACTACTTTGATATTCTCTTCATCAATAACATATTTGTAGCCCGGCCTCAGCACCTCCGCGATCTTGCCCGACATCTTCGCTTTCTCAGATTGCTCCCTTTCCTTAACAGCCTCCGCCCATTTCTCCTGACCGCGATAATCACTGTTGACCTCCGGCTCAAATCGCTCCACACCGCTGGACTCAAGAGCAAACATCAGCTCGTCTCTTACCTCCTCTAACTGCCCCGTCTCAACTCCCTCCGCCGACAGCTGGCTTATACGCTCCTCAACTCCGTCGATACACCGGATAACACGCACGCAAAAGTTCCTGATTATATTCCAGTCATATCCGTTCTGCAGCTTCTCAACCCTCTCCTGCTGCGACGAAGCGTAGTCTCGAATCGCCGCTACCTGTTCCGTCAGCTCCGTCAGCCCGTCCTTCAATGGCTCTGAATGTTCAAACGCCTTCTGCTGAACGGTCTCAGTCACCTTCTTGAATTCATCCATGTGCTTTTCTAAATTTTCACTTTGCGTCTTCAGCGAGTCCTCGAGTTTCGAACGTTCCTTCCGTAAATCCGATAAGCTCGGGCTGTTGGGCTTATCAAGCACACCAACACCCACACCGTCCTTATCAGGCTTTCTCGCTATGGTCTTCAAAGGCTCCCCGGCGTCAAACAAAGATGCATCACCCTTAAGCAGCATCCCAATCCTCCGCCCTCCCGAAGTCGCCTTCTGACGCCCCGGACTTCCTCCTGAACCTCCTCGTACCTTCGACTGCTCCTCTTTTCCGCCACCTTCACTTCCTGCACCACCGCTGGAAGTAGGAACCAGCTCTCGCTGCTCGTCAAAATCCAACTCCTCTAACAGGCTCTCTTCGTCCGCCGCTTCAGTCCGCCGCCTGCCGCCTCCGCTCCTTCGACTTTCGAGAAAGCCGGCGAATAACTTCTTCATAATAAACCAGGCTATAATTACCCGCTGGACCACCCCCAGCAAAAGCCACCATGCAAAAATCGCCCCACCTGCAGCCATACCCACTATAGAGGCGGTAATGGCTAACTCTCTTGTTTCTTTTCGGTTCTTATATTTGTCTACTTCCTGCCGCCAGTTATCACCATAAATAATATCAGCAAAGGGATAAAGGTCCCTCTCCCCGCTGGCCAGTCTGTCCATGTCGGCCCTCAGCCTCTCACGCTGTTCGTGCTCTAACCGAGCTTGTAGTTTGGCCTTGCCTTGTTTGTCTAATCCCCACGGAAGCGAAGGTCGAGTCGCCGGCTCCATCTGAAGCCACTCGTTATACTCCTTCGCGTACCCCTCCATCTCTAAGGCATGCTTACGCTTATAGTGGGCCGCTTGGCGCAGTTCTTTTCTTTTATCGGTCAGAACCCATACAAACGCAGCGCTACCGACAACCAGTAACACTAACCCAATAATTACAGATTTTCTACGCATATGCTCAAATCTTAAATCTATGTCCTCCGGCCAAAATCCGGATAGACCTCATTCCGTAACTCACCAAATAAAATATAAATAATAATTCCGGCCTATCAAACCGCCGCAGCTCCCCAGGTCCGCTAACTCTCACACGTCCCATAAAACACCGCCTCTGACAATCTTCATTTTTTTACCGGTCCTTGACAGTCCTCGTCCAAACTGCTAAATTCCCACGTCGCAGCCTTCGCTGCCTCTAATACCGGTCAAAAACTCTTGTAAGGAGCTCAAACAATGGACTACAAACAATTTATCGACCAACAAATCGACCACATTAAGCAAACAGTGGGCCCCGAAAAGGCCATCAACGCCCTCAGCGGCGGAGTCGACAGCTCCACCGTCACCGTCCTCGCACATCGCGCCCTCGGTGACCGGCTAAAAACCGTCTTCATCGACAGCGCCTTGATGCGTAAAGATGAACCCCAGCACGTCGTTAAGCTCTTCACCGATATGGGTATACCCGTGGAACTGGTGGACGCCCGCGAGGAGTTTCTTTCCGCACTGGCCGGCCTCACCGACCCCGAGGAAAAACGACAGGCCGTAACCGATACGTTCTACTCAAAGGTCTTCGTCCGCCTCGTAAAAGAATCAGGTGCAAAGTTCCTACTCCACGGCACAATCCTTACCGACATCGAGGAGACCGTCGCCGGAATAAAACGCCAGCACAACATCCTCGCCCAGCTCGGCATCGACCCGCAGGAATCTTACGGCTATTCGGTAATCGAGCCGCTCAAGACACTACGCAAAGATGGCGTCCGCGAGGTAACTAAACTCCTTGCCCTGCCCGAGGAAATCACAAACCGAATCCCCTTCCCCGGCCCTGCACTCGCAACTCGCATCGTCGGCGAAGTTACATCCGAGAGACTCGATACCGTCCGCGAGGCCACCGCCATAGTCGAAGAAGAGCTCGCCGACAGCGGCGCCTTTCAATATATGGCCGTTCTGCTCAGCGACTACGCAACCGGAATCCGTGACAACAAGCGCGAGTTCGGACAAATCATTGTCGTCCGCTGCATCGAGAGTACCGATGCCCGAACCGCAACCGTTACCCCCCTGCCGCACGACAAGCTAAACCGCATCTCCGGCCGAATCACTCAGACACCCGGCGTCAACCGATGCCTCTACGACCTCACACCAAAGCCCCCTGCCACTATCGAATACGTCTGACACCCCACCGAAAAATAAAAAGGGCTGCGAACCAAATGCTCGCAGCCCTCTCTTGAATTCCGTGCACCGGCCTAATCATTCCTTGATGACTTCCACGCAACAGCCGTCGAACAATGCAAAATCTGCGAAGTCAACCACAGTATTCTCATCAAGGTCACTCCCGCCGCACCAGTCAGGCCCACCGCAGTCCGCAGCAAGCCAATTAGATGCGAAAACGCCAAGGTATTTGAGATTGTTGGCAATTATCCTTATCGTATCCGTACCATAAAAGTACTCGCCGCTGGTCAGCCTGACACTGACCGTCACCTCGGCAGGGCCAAAGTCGCTCGCAGCCTCACAGAAACTGCGGCGTTCAAACCCAACCTCAACGCCAACCGGCCTGCCTCTGCCCTCATCGACAAACACATTTATATACTCCGATTCAATCCCCAAAGGCTGCAATACTGCCGGTGTATTCACATCCACATCCCCAATCTCATAATCCTCCGGCAAGACAAAATGCGCTTTCATCCAGTTACCTTCACTGTCCGGATTAAGCGCCTCCGGCGTAAAGTGCATCCCCACTTCAATCGCCTCAATCACCCATATAAGAACTTCGTCAGGGTCAGAGTCATCTCTACTGTCGTTCACAACTAGTTCGATGACGTGCTCACCTCCCGGCAGTTCTATCACGGGATTGACTCCTGTCGTCTCATGCGTATTGCCATCGACAACCCAATTCCAAAGGTAACTTAATTCATCACCATCAACGTCATAAGACCCGCTGCCATCCAGCGCAACCTCTCCCACATATCCGCCCACAACGTATATCGTCTGGTCTTCACCTGCATCAGCAACCGGCGGATTATTTATACGGCGAACAGCAAAGCTACGGAGTGCTCCCGCCGCAATAGCAATAAAACCAGCGTTCGGCAAAGGAATATCGCACTGGCCTTGGCTGTTGTATCCCCACGCTACAATGGAACCATTCTCCTTAAGGCCTAAACTGTGAGAGTATCCCGCCGCAATGGCAATAAACTCCGTATTTGGTGAAGGAACATTGCACTGCCCGTAGTAATTGGCTCCCCACACCACAATCGATCCATCTTCCTTGAGTCCCAAACTGTGATGCTGCCCCGCGGCAATGTCAATAAAACTAGTGTTCGGCGAAGGAACATTGCACTGGCCCTTGCTGTTGTCTCCCCACGCCGCAATCGAACCGTCCTCTTTAAGGCCTAAACTGTGCCAGTATCCCCCCGCAATGGAAACAAAATGCGTACTCGGCGAAGGCACATCGCACTGCCCGTAATCATTGCGTCCCCACGCCACAATCGATCCATCTTCCTTAAGGCCTAAACTGTGATGCTGCCCAGCAGCACTGGTAATAAAGTTTGTATTCGGCCAAGGAACATTGCGCTGCCCGTAATCGTTGCCTCCCCACGCCACAATCGATCCATCCTCCTTAAGACCTAAACTGTGATACTCGCCCACGGCCAACGCCACAAAACCGCTATTTGGCAAAGGTACATCGCATTGCCCGAAGTGGTTGATTCCCCACGTCACAACCGAGCCGTATTGTTTAAGGCCTAAGCTGTGCCAGTATCCACCCGCAGTGGCAATGAAATCCTCGTTCGGCCAAGGAACATTGCACTGCCCGTATTCATTGCGTCCCCACACCACTATCGACCCGTTCTCTTTCACGCCTAAACTGTGGCAAGATCCCGCTGCAATGGCAATAAAATCCGTATTTGGCGACGGTACATTGCACTGTCTGTATTCGTTGCGTCCCCACGCCACTATCGAACCGTCCTCTTTAAGGCCTAAACCGTGCCAGGGTCCCGCCACAACCGCAATAAAATCCGTATTGGGCGAAGGCACGTTGCATTGCCCGTAGTAGTTGACTCCCCATGCGACAATCGACCCGTCCTCTTTAAGGCCCAGGCTGTGGTAAGCGCCCACAGCAACCGCCACGAAACCCGTATTCGGCAAGGGAACATTACACTGGCCTTGGATGTTGTATCCCCACGCCACAACGGAACCGTTCTCCTTAACGCCTAAACTGTGTCGGGATCCTCCCGCAACGGCGATAAAACCCGTATTCGGCCAAGGGACATTGCACTGGCCGTAATCATTGTATCCCCACGCCACAATCGACCCATCCTGCTTAAGCCCCAGATTGTGACTGCCGCCTGTCGCAACAGTCAAAAAGCCGCTATTTGGTAAAGGGGTGTTGCACTGACCGTTGTAGTTGCTTCCCCATGCCACAATCGATCCATCCTGCTTAACACCCAAACTGTGATTGCTACCCGCCGCCACCGTCAGAAAATCGCTATTGGGTGTTGGCACCTTGCACCGCCCAGAAACGTTATTTCCCCAAGCCACGATGGAACCATCGTCCTTGAGGCCCAAACTGTGTCCTGAACCTCCCGCAACAGCCGTAAATCCTCCCGACAGGTCAACTCCGATAACTTGTCTACCCCAACCTATGATTTTGCCCGGTTCGTCCCCATGCGCGACTACAGATACCGCGCACAGCATCACCGCTCCGATTAGCACACGCACTATAATGGAACAAACCCAGCTACGACTTGATTTAAACTTCACTCTATCCTCCATAGTCCTTCTTCCCGCTACTTAGGGTGTTAACATCTCTTCACCGCCCCTCCATGAGCCTCATTCCAGCTTTCGCACCAGTATAACCCAATTTCCTCCTGTAAGCAACTATTCTTTTGCTCCCCGGCGTCGCACTCCTCTGCGATATACCTGCCTGCCCGGCCGCCGGACCAATCCCCTGCCGAGTCTCCTTGGTCCCCTCCTGTGAGGGACCGTAACGGTTGCACTCGCTTCCGCCACATTACCCGACTCATCCACCGCCTCATAAGTCAGCGTATAAACCCTGCCGCTGCCGCCTTTACCCTTCCTCGCCCTAAGATAAAT